>JAFYZY010000015.1 GCA_017548485.1 Oscillospiraceae bacterium
CATCTGCAGAGGCCTTGTGAAGATGGTCTGGTTCATGGTCCCCATGGCTGAGATGCTCTCGGTGATCTGCTGCTTGAGCAGTTCGGTGGCGGGAGACAGCGGGAAGTTCATGACTGCGAACTGGTTGAACGAGATCAGACCAATGTAATCCTTGGAAGACATGGCGTCCACGACCTTAGTCGCACCTTCCTTGGCCATGGTTATGAAGTTGCCCGACATACTCAGGGATGTGTCCAGCAGCAGCATGACCGCTATTGAATCCCCCTTGCTCTGCTCCGTGACGGTGAAGTCCACCGGCATGATGGGCTCAAGTTCGGACCCCACCATGTTTCCGTACATGAAGGTGGAACCTCCGCCGCACAGCAGCAGTGAGCGGCCCTGGATCTCCACGTAGTCGCGTAGGATCTTATCATAGCCTTCCGGCAGGGAAGCCATGTCGATGTTCAGCATTACGATGGCGTCGTAGTTGCACAGCTCTACCATGGTCCCGGGACACTCGCGGGGAGTGACCGCAATGACCGTATACTCGTCCGAGAGGACGCTCTTGAGCGGATCTGCGTTCTCGACCCGGTTGGCTATGACCAGGATGGAGGTCGAACTGGACGCGTTGACGCAGCAGTATCCGATGTCGTTTCGGTAGTTGCTGTTGTATTTCTCACCGGCTGATACCGTTATGTTGAAGGTGTGCTTGCCGGACTCCTCTATGGGCATGGTGAACTCAAAAGTGTTCTCGCCCTCCGTGACGAAGGCGCGCATCTCCTTGATGGCGTACGCGCTTTTGTTCAGGCGGAGAGTTACCGGGGCATCGCAGGTGCTGGTCACCGTAGCGGTGATGGATATCTCGTCCCCCACGTGGGCACCGCTCGGACATCTGACGGAATCGACCTGGATGTCATTGCCTTCCAGAGAAGTATCCAGATGAACGGCGTCCACCCTGATCCCTCTGTTGGTCAGGAACGGGATCGCTCCGGAAGCGTGGCCGTCTGTCTCGCGGCCGTCTGAAACGAGGATTATCCTCTTGGCTCTGTCCTGAGGGAACAGGGAAGCGGCATATTCCAGAGCGCCTTCTATATTCGTCGCCGCGCTGCGGATAAAGCTGTCCGACCAGATCCTGCGGTCCTCAGAATCGAAATCGAAAAGAGTGTACTGGTTCTCTCCGAAGCCTATAGCGGCCGCGGCGGTCTCACTGTCCAGACTGTCGACTATCTGCTGGGCTTTAGCATTCAGTTCGTCGCTGATCTTCGAGGTGCTGATGGACTGGTCCACGAGCACGATCACCGACTGATCGGATGACACCGATGAGAACTGCATCCCTGCGATCGCAAGAGCAAGAAGCAGCGCAGTCGCCGCGTGCAGTGCGGCAGGCAGTTTTTTCTTCAGGGTCCTTCTCTTCCGGGGCATCCTCAGAAGAGGGATAAGTATGGCAGCCAGGGCAGGTATGAATACCAGCAGGCGCAGGGGATACTGGAAGCTTATGTCAAAGTTCTTCACGGCATGATAACCCCCATTCTGCAAGTATCAGCAGCAGCGCTGCGGCGGCTATCCACACGGACAGCCTGGTGGCTGCTTTAGGAGCGGGCTCGTCGTCCTTGCCCCACAGATCGCCCGCGGATCTGTCCACGGTGATGCCTTCCAGCTTCTGAACGGAGCTTTCGGATGAGGGGAGATGGACGAAGATGTCCTTGTATATCGTCTTCTCGTCCGACTTCTCGGTGATCCTGTAGATACCGGTATCAGTCGGAGTGAAGAGTGTGGAAGCCTGTTCCATGACCAGATCCTGCCTGGTGCCGTCCGGCAGTGTCACGAAAGCGGTGTCTTCGTAGGGAACAAGGCTCACTTTGAGCTGTTCTCCCACGGAAGCGTCGCTCTCCTCGACGATCCAGGGCAGAGAATACTTTACCAGGTTCCTCATCAGAACGGAAAGATCGCTCTGCAGCGGGAGATTGCTGTCATGTACGTCAAAGGAGAAGACGGCGGTGACTTTACCGTCGGATGCCTTTCTGCTGACGGCGACAACGTCATCGCCGCACTGGAACATGCTGTCCCACAGAGCATTTCCCTTGATGGGGGTGTATTTGCTCAGATAGGTGGAATCAAGAACCATATCCTTATACAGCGGGTCTGCGAGCTGGCCGGATATCTTCAGTTTTGCAGGTTCCTCAACGGGATCGTACGCGGTGATGCCATCCGGGAGGTTATCCGTACCGAATATCACGACGGAGCCGCTGCCGGGATATTCTTCCGGGTACAGTCCGTCGAAGATGAACATCAGATATCCGGAATCGGCAAGGTCATCATATACCTCGGTGTCGGCGCGCAGTGTGACATGGGGTACCGATTCCAGCGCGCTCCGCAGGAACCTCGTGTTCTTGCCTATCAGCCTTATCTTCCAGTGATAGTCGGCCTCGACGCATACCGAGAAGCTGTTGTCATCCCTCAGACCGTCCTCCACATCGAGGAAGATCCTCGCATTGGCATAGTGCCTGTATCTGTTGGCATCCAGGGAGAACTTCACCTCCGCCGGGACATCCGCGGTGCATTCCACCAGCTGGACATCCAGGACCTGGCCGTCGACCTCGAGGCCTACGGGCAGCAGGGAGTCCGTCCCGGTGCTGATCACGGAACCGGTAAATTCGATCAGGTCGTTCTTTTCTTCTCCGGAGAGGGAAAGCACGGCGGCGTTCCATACGTCATCGCCGACATACACCACATCTATATTGTGCATGTCGGTGCATTCCGCGTCGGTGAACAGGACCACTTCGGTATCCGGATACATATCCGCGGTCTCCTGCGCCAGAGCTATGGCGGCGTCTATGTCGCAGCCGCCCTTCGCGCACTTCGTGTTGTCCAGCACGATGTCCACGTCGCTGGGAGATGATGCCTCCTGAATGATGTAGTAGACGTCGTCGGAAGCGTAGATCACGCTGACGGTGTGCCCGTTATTGATCTTCTTTGTGAGTTTGCGGACCTCTGCCAGTGCCCGGTCAAACCGCGTCTCGCCCTTTTCGTTGGCGGTCAGCATGCTGGCCGAAGCATCCAGAACGGCGATGTACTTGATGCTGTTGCCGCTGTATATGACGGGCTTGGCGACGATGAGCGCGGTGCCTGCCACGGCGAGGAGCTGAAACAGGAATACCAGGAATCTCTTGAGGCGCTGCATGGGCAGGACCTGCTTCATGAATTTTTCCGCGAGTTTCCACAGGTACGTGCTGGACACAGGCTGATCCTCGTGCTTCGATTTCACCAGATGGATGAAAATGAGCACGGGGATTCCCAGCAGCATCCAGAGTCCTTTTGGATTCTCAAAACTCATAGTATGATCCCTGCTTCGGTAGATTTCATGAAGAGCATATGCTCGATGGGTTCGTCACTGCGGACGGTAACGAAAGGTATTCCGCGCATGTCGCAGAACTGTTTGAGTTCCTTCTGATGGTATTCGAGGGCAAGAGCGTAGGCTTTGAGCGTGTCGCGGGTGATCTCCATGCGTTTGTTCCTGGAGTCGTCGTTTCCTCTCGCCTCACTGTCCAGAAGCCACATTTTGCCCATCATAAGAGGGTCCGTCTCCTCAGGAGAGAGGACCTGCAGCAGACAGACTTCGCGGTTGTTGTATCTCAGGTATTCGGCTCCGCTCTTCCACTCGCTCTCGGTCAGAAAATCGGAGATTATGACCGACATGCCGTCGCCGTTTCCGACATCCTCTTCTTTGGAAAGAGCTCTGCCGAGCTCGGAACTGCCGTAGAACTCGGTGCTGTTGAGCTTGTCGACTGCCTCGTAGAAGCGTTCCTTGCCCACAACGGTCCTGGCAACGGTGTCGCATACATCGTCGTGCATCAGTATGATACTGACGCGGTCCATCGACTGTACTGCCAGAAAACCAAGCGCGGCCGCAAGTTTAAGAGCCGTTTCGCCCTTGTGGGGGTCGCCCCAGTCCATGGAGGCGGAACAGTCGACATATATCCTGTGGTGGAGCTGGCGCTCATCCACAAACAGCTTTATATACAGTTTTTCAAATCTAGCATAGAGGTTCCAGTCTATCCTTCTCAGGTCGTCGCCGGGGACATATTCCTGATAGTCGGCGAACTCGGCGGAACTTCCGTGCTTGACGGTGCGCCTGTTTCCTCCGAAGAGACCGTTGAGGGACGAATGCACGTTGAGGTCCCGGGTCTCCAGCATGGAGATGAAGGCGTCATCAATGATCTTTCTCATGGTAAGAAGCGCCTGCTTTTGTCAGCCGAACAGTCTCTTTCTCTTTTTCTTGGGTACGGCGACCTCCTTGGGATCGGAGGACACACCGCGTCCGTTTATCTCCTCAAGAAGCATATATACCAGAGTATCGGCGTCGATCTTCTCTGTGATGGCCAGGAAGCTGGGTTTGACACGGTGTCTCATGACCGGATAGGCCAGCGCGTC
>JAFYZY010000145.1 GCA_017548485.1 Oscillospiraceae bacterium
GATTCAGGCGGAGCCTGTTTCATCAACAGAGTCAGTGAAGAGAACAACGAGTGGTTCTATTCCATCGACAATCCCGGAGGAGACCTGTACGAGGCTGAAGAGATCTTTCAAATCAGGGGAGAAGTGGAGGGCACCACTCTGCAGCTGTTCCGTTATCCCTCCGGGGAGAAGTTCATACCGATCCCGAAGAGGAACGGAGTCTGTCTCGGCAATCCCGTGATGCATGACGGAAAGATATCGATCCTCGCGGTTGATTTCACCGGACGCACGATCGCCATCAGTGAATTCGACTGCAGCGATCACAGTGTATCCGAGACGGTGTGCATGAGCCTGGACGAGACTGAAGACTGCTACAATCTGATGCTCCACGTTAATCCGCTGACGCTGAGCCGTCAGCCGAACGACGGCACGTTCCACATTATCTGGCCGGAGAAGATATCGTTCCCCGTAGGAATAAGGGAGAGTTTTTACCACAGAGACGGAAACGAACTGTATTTCTCCCGCTGGTTCGAGGATCCTGATTACCGGGAGGAGACGGTGGTGAGGGATGTCAGGACAGGGGAGATCATATCCATATTCCCGGGAAGCATGTATGTGATGCCGGACGGCGATAAATGGTTCCTCAAATAACAGAAAGAGGGAGATAAAATATGAAATGGTTCGTATTCTCCGATCTGCACGGATCGGCTTACTACTGCGAAAAGACCGTCGAGGCCTTTGAAAGAGAAGGCGCAGACAGGATGCTCTTCCTCGGAGATATCCTCAACCACGGCCCGCGCAACGGGCTGCCGGAGAGGTACGGCCCTCCCGAGGTCATAGACATACTCAATGGATACAGAGACCGCATCATAGCGGTAAAGGGCAACTGCGATTCCGATGTGGATCAGGCGGTCATGCAGTTCCCGCTGTCAGCGGACTTCGCTGTGGTGATGCTTGGAGAAAGAGCCGTATACATCACTCACGGACACGTATACAATGAAAAGAACCTGCCTCCGCTGGTGAAGGGCGATGTGCTGCTGCACGGACACACCCACATCCCCGCATGGGAAGTGCACGAGGACTTCATCTATGCGAATCCTGGTTCCGTGGCCATTCCCAAAGGCGACAGCTGGAACTCCTACATGATCCTCACGGAAGAGGGCATGACCTGGAAGGACATGGACGGAAACGTCAAGATGGAGCATAAGTTCGAGGAAGCGCAATGGTAAAGACTCTTATCCTGTATGAATCGCTCCACCACGGGAACACAAAGAAACTGGTGGACGCCATAGCCGCTGAGTATCCGGTAGAGATCTGCGATGCAAGGACGTTCAAGGGAGACCTGTCCAAATACGACCTGATAGGTTTTGCCTCGGGAGTGGCATTCGGGAAGTTCTACAACGAGATATATACGGTCGCGATAGACAAGATGCCCTTTGAGAAGGATGTGTTCTTTATCTTCACGGCAGGAGCTCCCACAGGGGATCCGGCAAAGGATATAAAGACGGTCGCGCAGCAGAGAGGGACCAGGATCCACGGCGCATACTGCTGCAGAGGTTACGATACGTTCGGTCTGCTGAAGCTGATCAAGGGCATAAACAAGGGATACCCCACGGAAGCCGATATAAAAGGGGCTGTGAAATACTTCAAGATCGTGCTGATGGAGTGCGGAGTGTTCCCGGACAAAGAGAAAACAGAATGACATAAAAGGAGCCCGCTCATCTGAGCGGGCTCCTGATCTTAACGAAGTATCAGTCTTCTTTCGGCTTGGGAGGCGCGAACAGGATGGGCTGATATGTGACCATTCCCTTGGGAAGCGCATTGCCCGGTTTGAACTCCACGTCATATTTGTGGATCGGCTCGAATCCGTTGGCCTTGAATGCCTCATAGTCGAACTCGTCGATCTCTTCCCAGGCGAGCCTGTGCATCGCGAGGAAGTCCTCGCCGTAATCGCCGCCGAAGGGGGTGCTGAGGAACTCATCCACTATCTCGATGGCCATCGCCGGGGAGACATAGGAAGCGCCCATGGAGAGCACGTTGAGGTTGTTGGCGGCTGCCGCGCGTTTTCCGGCGGGGACGCTCTCAACAACGCCGGCCTGCACGTGGGGGCATTTGCCTGCCGCGACATGGATGCCCATGCCGGTTCCGCAGAATACGAGGCCCTTCTCATATTCTCCTTCCGAGATCTTGGCGCCGACCTTGAATCCGACGCGCTGGAACATCTGGTTCATTCCGTTCTCGGGGCTGCAACCGACGTCTTCCACATGCCAGCCCAGATCCTGCAGATGGAGCTTGACAGCTTCCTTGAGGGGATATCCGGCTCCGTCAGAGCCGACTACGATGTACTTGTCCTTGATGGTCTTCATTTTAGCTTCTCCTTCAGTATTAATGATGGCATACGCCTTTGTTTTGCTACATAAATGATACCATGAGACCGGCCATGTTTCACACAAAAAAGGAACCCGGTTTACGGCCGGGCTCCCGTATGATCGATATTATTTCTTGCCCTGTCTGTAGAAAGCAGCGCAGTAGATCATGACCGCCGCGAAGACTATCAGATAGAAGAGGACGGGGCAGGAGAAACTGCCGGCGGCCGTAGCCTGGCGGTATTTCACGATGCCGTGGGTGTATATGGCGCAGGCCACGAGGAACACGCAGCTGAGGATGGACATGGTGGGAGCAACTATCCTGTTGAACTTCGACAGAGACTTGTCCTTGTACATCATGAAGAAGATCGGGATGTAGAAGGCATACAGGTTTACGATCGGAAGCTCGGAGGAGTCGAATGCGAAGACCCCGAACCAGCTGCCCAGGATATTGGCGCCGAAGAAGTACACCAGCCAGATCATGCTGATCATCGCGGCGAACAGCGTCGAGTTGATGGGCATCTTTGTGACGGGATCCACATGGGCAAAGACCTTGTAGTGAGGTCCGTTTCCTCTGACGGCGATGGAATATATGTTCCTGGAGTTCGCTATCATCAGCCCGTGTGTGGTGCACAGACAGGAGATGAAGATGAACACATTGAGGATCCTGCCGAAGAAGTTTCCGAAGGTCCTTATGAACGCCGCCGTTGATGACGAGGCCATGAGGTCGTCAATAGATATGGATCCGCAGATACCGAGGAAGTATGCGATATAGATCGCCACGATGAATATGGCGCTGACGATCAGGGCTTTGGGCATGTTCTTCTTTGCGTCCCTGAGCTCGGAGTTGATGGAGGTGGAGAGGATCCAGCCCTCGTATACGAACGCGATGGATACCGTCGCCGCCATCAGGTCGCCCATGGCGGAAGCGCCCGGAGCTGCCGGTCTTGACAGGTTGGCCGCAAGCTGTCCGTTGCCGAGCCCTGCGATGATGCCTACCACAGCCATAAGCGAGATGGGGATCAGCTTGATGACTGTCCCGCTGATCTGCAGTTTGCCGGAGAGCCTGGGAGCGAGGGCGTTGACATACGCCTCGACCGCGATGATGAGACCCGCGATGGCGAGGCACTCGGGACCGGCTGCGGGATTCTCGAATCCCAGCAGCTCGCACAGATACATGGATGTGACCCACGCGAGGCATCCGGTGATGGCAGGTGTATATATAAATGTCATGAATGATCCGACGAAGTACGCATATCTCGGACCTATGGTCATCTCGGCATAGTCGACGAGACCGTTGACCTTCTCATATTTCTGAGCCAGAAGGCTGAAGGCGTAGGAGCAGAAGAACAGCATCACGCCCATTATTGCCAGAGATGTGATCCCGGTGATTATGTTTCCCTGTGTGACCTTGAGGACCGCTTCCGTCTTGAAAAAGATGCCGGATCCGATCACTATTCCAACGCAGGTAGCGATCGCTGTAGGCAGTCCGTATCGTCTTTCCATTTTTTCCATGTTGTTTTCCTCCCGAAAATCGACGATAACATAACATATCATTTTTGACACATATTAGTAAACGATTATTTCCGTCTTGGTTATATAATAGTGAAAGAAACACCGGAGGAGACAAATGGGCGGACTCGGATCGAAGGACCTGCCGCTGGCTGTCAGAGCCGCGGCGCACCTGCTCGTGGATGCCGTGTGCGCGTCCGCGCTGTACGGCAGCGAGATGACGCTCGTCTGTTTCCTCGTCTACGATACGCTCGCCTTTTCCACGCAGCCCGTCACCGGAATGATCTGCGACAGGAACCGCGGCAGACTGAACCTGATCGCTTCAGGATCCTGTCTGCTCCTGGCTGTGGCGTTCTTCCTCCCTGTGGACGATCTGACAAGGGCGGTGGTGCTCGGGATCGGCAACAGTTTCTTCCACACCTCCGCCGGTACTGCGGTCCTGCTGGAATC
>JAFYZY010000146.1 GCA_017548485.1 Oscillospiraceae bacterium
ACACTCCCAGAGTCTGGGCAATATCTTCGCCTTCGTAATCAAAGAGCGAGAAGAAATCCTTCCCGTCCATGCGGTCCAGGATCACTTCCACCCTGAGATCCTCGTCCCTCTCCAATTCACCCGTCAGTTCCCTGATATCGCTGCTCCAGTCGGGAAAGATCCTCTCCTTCCCGGAATCCCACAATTCTTCAAAACGGTTGCTTTCCATCTGTATTCTCCGATCTTTTTCTTATCATATTATATCCTCTGTCCTCTTCTTTGGATAATCACCTGTATTAGTCACGCCAGACGGCCGTCAAGTTGTTTCCGGGCCGGCCGTGTGCTATCTTAAAAAAAACCGACTGATAAAAAATCACCCGGGGGTGAGACCGTGGAATACAATTACAGATTCAGTGACGGCTCCTCATATGAAGGAGGTCTCAGCGCTGCCGGCAGGCCGGACGGCTTCGGCATAAGGCGCTGGGATAACGGCAGGACTCTCGAAGGCACGTGGAAGGACGGGGCTGTAGAAGGCTCCGCTGTACTTCGCTATAACGAAAAAGCTTTTTATGAAGGCCAGCTAAATGATACTGTCCGCCAGGGCGAAGGCGTGATGCACTATGAGAACGGCTACGTCTTTTCCGGCAGCTGGGAAGCGGACAAAAGGATCTACGGCACCCTCACTTTCCCCGACGGAGTTACCTCAATAACCGGCAACTATCTGAATGACCGCATGAACGGGATGCAGACGGTCCAGCTTGCAAACGGATACAGGATAATCGCCAACTGGGTAGACAACAGGTTTGACGGCGGCAGCGGGATCATCAGGTGTCCCGACGGCGTCGAGTTCGAGGGAGACATAACCGATCAGGGCAGCTGGAGCCCGAAAGGCAGAGGTATTATGACCGACGCAAGAGGGACACGCTATGAAGGTGAATGGGACGGTTTCTCCAGGAACGGGATATATAAAGTCCGCTTCAAGGACGGAAGAGTAGTCACCGCGGAGTACAATCACGACCTGCTGATACGCGTGATCTCGATGGGAAATGATGTTCAGCCGGTACCGGTAAATGCTGACGGGACCTCGGAGACCGTCAGCGCTCCGGAGCCGGTCACAGAGCACCTTGCAGAACCAGAACCCGCAGAAGATACACCTGTGAAGCCGGCATTCGAGCCTCCTCAGGAAGGTGTTCTGAAGGTCATGGAGGATCCGCTCGACGAGACATACTCGCCCGAGATCCGCGAACTGTTCCGCGACGTCGTAGGCATGCATGACATCAAGCATACTCTGGACAATATATTCAAAAGATTCAAAGTCGACGCACTGAGAAGAGAGCGCCTCGGCATCGAGGCATCCAAAAGAGGAGTCAACTTCATCATCTGCGGCAACCCGGGCTCAGGAAAGAGCACCGTCGCCCGGATCATCGGGAAGATGCTTTTCCAGACAGGGATCCTCCCGAGCGATACCTTCATCGAGACAGACCGCTCCGGCCTGGTCGGAGCCCATGTCGGTCAGACGGAGGATAATGTTAAGAAGATCCTGCAAAGCGCCAGAGGCGGGACGCTTTTCGTGGACGAGGCGTATGAACTGTTCGAAGAAGACGCTTCCGTGGACTTTGGTCATATCGCCCTGGATGCTCTGATCAAGGATATGGAGGATCACAGAGGAGAATACTGTCTCATATTCGCCGGATACCGCGAGCGTATGGATGATATGATACAGAAGGCCAACCAGGGCCTTGCCGGGAGATTCGACTACAGGCTGAACATCTCCGATTACAGCATGGAAGATCTGCTGAACATCATGGTCCTTATGGCCAACAAGCAGAACTACTATATCCGTGAAGACGCCCGGGAGATCATTCTCCGCGAATTCTCCAAGCAGAAGGTCGACAGCAGATTCGACAACGGCAGATGTTCGAGAAGGCTCCTCGACCGGGCCATAGAGCGGCAGGCGGAGAGACTGTCCTCCGATATGGAGTCGGTAAAAGACGAAGACCTGTGGACTCTGCTCCCCGAAGATTTCGGCACTCTCTCCATTGACGAGGAGACCCTGCAGGACAGCCTGAGAAAACTAGACGAGCTTATCGGTCTGGATTCCATAAAGAAGGAAGTCAGAGTGATGACCGATCTTATGACTGTCTGGAACGAGAGCCGCAAGCGCGGACTCTCGACCGCAGACAGCGGATACACGATGAACCTCGTATTTACCGGCAATCCCGGTACCGGCAAGACCACTGTAGCCAGGCTCATCGGCGAGATCTATTACCACATAGGCCTCCTCAAAAAGCCCGACACCTTCGTGGAATGCACGAGGGCGGATCTCATAGGCGAACACATGGGCGAGACTGCTCCCAAGGTGAGGGAGAAGGTCGAAAGCGCTCTCGGAGGGATACTGTTCATAGACGAAGCTTACTCTCTGGTGAGCGACGAACAGGACAGTTACGGCAGGGAAGCTGTTGCCACCCTGGTCTCGGAGATAGAGAACCACAGAGAGAACCTCGCGGTCATACTTGCAGGCTATACGGACGAGATGGAAGATTTCCTCTCCACCAACCCCGGCCTGAACAGCCGCTTCCCGAAGAGGCTCGAGTTCCCGGACTACACTCCGGAGGAACTCACTGCCATGTTCAGATACAACATGAAGAAACGCGGCTATATCCTCGACGTGGACGAGGAGACTCTCTCCGGCTGGATAGCGATAGAATCCCAGGACGAAGATTTCGGCAACGGCAGAGGCGTCAGGAATCTCTGCGACAGAACGATCGAGAGGCAGTCCGCCAGGATCGCTTCCTCCGAAGACATGAGCGCACTTTCTGACGAAGCCCTCATAACCGTAACG
>JAFYZY010000147.1 GCA_017548485.1 Oscillospiraceae bacterium
CGTCCTGGTCAAGGAGCTCCAGAGCCTCGCTCTGGACGTCAAGGTCCTGGACAACGACGGAAACGAGATCGACCTCAAGCAGGATCTCGACGACGATGAACCCGGAATGGGACAGATGAACGACGACATGCGCAACGTCGCTGTCGACGAGGAGCTCGCCAACTTCACCATCGAGAATCCCGATGACTACACCATCGACGACAGCTCGGACGATGCTGCCGACGACGCTCTCGAGAGCCTCGTGATGAGCGCCTTTGCCGACGACAACGACAGCTACACAGATGATTACGAAGACTAAGAGGGGAGGAGAGCTTAACTATGGAACATAACGATTTCAATTCTATCCAGATAGGACTTGCGTCCCCCGATCAGATCAGAGCATGGTCATACGGCGAGGTCAAGAAGCCCGAGACCATCAACTACCGCACACTCAAGCCCGAACGCGACGGACTCTTCTGCGAGAGGATATTCGGACCCACCAAGGACTGGGAGTGCCACTGCGGAAAATACAAGAGGATACGCTACAAGGGCAAGATCTGCGACCGCTGCGGCGTTGAAGTCACAAGAGCCAAGGTGCGCCGCGAGCGCATGGGTCACATCGAGCTCGCAGCTCCGGTGTCCCACATCTGGTACTTCAAGGGCATCCCTTCCCGCATAGGCCTTATGCTGGATCTCAGCCCCCGCGACCTGGAGAAGGTCCTGTATTTCGCATCCTATATCGTCACCGATCCCGGCCTGACCCCTCTGCAGAAGGGCCAGCTGCTGAACGAAGCCGAGTACCGCGACATGCTGGAGCGCTACGAGGACGAGTTCAAGGCCGAGATGGGCGCGGAAGCCATCAAGCAGCTGCTGGAAGAGATCGATCTCGATCAGATGGCAGCGGAACTGCGCGAGGAGGCCAAGAGCGCCTCCGGGCAGAAGCGCACCAGGATCGCCAAGAGACTGGAAGTCGTGGAAGCATTCATGGCATCCGGACAGCGCCCCGAGTGGATGATCCTCACGGTCATCCCCGTGATCCCTCCGGATCTGCGCCCCATGGTACAGCTGGACGGCGGACGCTTCGCCACCAGCGACCTCAATGACCTGTACCGCAGAGTCATCAACAGAAACAACCGCCTCAAGAGACTCAGCGAGCTCGCAGCGCCCGACATCATCGTGCGCAACGAGAAGCGC
This sequence comes from Oscillospiraceae bacterium, assembly GCA_017548485.1. Taxonomy (GTDB): domain Bacteria; phylum Bacillota; class Clostridia; order Oscillospirales; family Ruminococcaceae; genus RUG11783. The sequence goes on from JAFYZY010000147.1 coordinate 1,174, forward strand.
ATGCTCCAGGAAGCAGTGGACGCCCTGATCGACAACGGTCGCCGCGGCCGTCCCGTAACGGGCGGTTCCAGCTCCCGCCAGCTCAAGAGCCTCTCGGATCTTCTCAAGGGCAAGCAGGGAAGGTTCCGCCAGAACCTCCTCGGCAAGCGTGTCGACTACTCCGGACGTTCCGTCATCGTGGTCGGCCCCGAACTCAAGCTCTATCAGTGCGGTCTCCCCAAGGAGATGGCCCTGGAGCTGTTCAAGCCCTTCGTAATGAAGCATCTCGTTGAGAACGGCGTAGCCAACAACATCAAGTCCGCCAGAAAGATGGTGGACCGCGCCAGGACCGAGGTCTGGGACTCGCTGGAGACGGTCATCAAGGACCATCCTGTGCTCCTCAACCGTGCTCCCACGCTGCACCGCCTCGGAATCCAGGCATTCGAGCCCGTGCTGGTGGAAGGCAGAGCCATAAAGCTCCACCCGCTGGCCTGCACCGCGTTCAACGCCGACTTCGACGGAGACCAGATGGCGGTACACGTGCCGCTGTCCGCTGAGGCACAGACCGAAGCCCGCTTCCTGATGCTCTGCTCAGGCAACCTCCTGAAGCCCGCATCCGGAGCGCCCATCAATGTACCGACCCAGGACATGGTCCTCGGATCCTACTACATGACCCTCATCAAGGACGGAGACAAGGGCGAAGGCTCCGTCTTCCGCGATTTCGACGAAGCGGTCATGGCATATCAGAACGGTGACATCACCCTCCACGCCAAGATCAGGGTAAGACTTGAGAGGGAGTGGGAAGGAAAGAAGATCACCAAGATCATCGACACCACCCTCGGACGCCTCCTGTTCAACCAGAAGGTCCCGCAGGATCTCGGACTTGTCGAGCGCAAGACCGCTGACGACATGTTCAAGCTCGAGGTGGATGAACTGGTCACCAGAAAGACCCTCGGAGCCATCATCTCCGCCTGCATCGCCGTTCACGGCATCCAGGGCACCGGAGACGTTCTGGACGACATCAAGAACCAGGGCTTCGACTATTCCACAAAGAGCGGTATCACCGTATCCGTACAGGACGCGGTCATCCCGCCCGAGAAGGCGGAGCTCATCTCCGAAGCGGAGTCGCAGATCGACATGATCAACCGCAGCTTCCGCAGAGGCACGATGTCCGCCGACGAGCGCTACAGGGCCGTTATCGAGACCTGGCAGGAATGCACCGAGAAGGTCGCTGACAAGCTCAAGGACAACCTGGGCGAGTTCAACCCCATCTACATGATGGCCGACTCCGGAGCCCGCGGCTCCATGGCCCAGATCCGTCAGCTCGCCGGAATGCGCGGACTTATCGCGAATACCACCGGCGCCACCATCGAGATCCCCATCAGATCCAACTACCGTGAAGGCCTGAACATTCTGGAGTACTTCATCAGCTCCAGAGGCGCCCGCAAGGGACTGGCCGACACCGCTCTGAGAACCGCCGACTCCGGCTACCTGACCAGACGTCTGGTGGACGTCTCCCAGGAAGTCATCATCCGCGAGGATGACTGCGGCTCCACAGAGGGAATAGACGTATCCGACATCATGGACGGAACCGGTATCATCGAGCCCTTCACCGAGCGCCTCATCGGACGCTACGCAGTGGAAGACGTGCTCGACCCGAACACCGGAGAGCTGATCGTTGACCACGACACTATGATCGACGACAAGACCGCAAAGAAGATCGCGGCGGCGGGATACACCCACCTGATGATCCGCTCGGTCCTCAACTGCCACAGCGCGCACGGCGTATGCCGCAAGTGCTACGGCGCCAACATGGCGAACGGCAGGGAAGTCGGCATCGGCGAATCCGTCGGCATCATCGCGGCGCAGTCCATCGGAGAGCCCGGCACGCAGCTGACCATGAGAAACTTCCACACCGGCGGCGTCGCCAGCGACGAAGACATCACACAGGGTCTGCCGCGAGTAGAAGAGCTCTTCGAGGCGCGCAAGCCCAAGCCCAAGAACCTTGCTATCCTCACGGAGATCAGCGGAACGATCCACATAGACGACACCCACAAGAGCCGCTATGTCATCGTCAGCGGAACCGACGAGGAAGGCGCGCCTGTCGAGAGGACCTACCTCGTGCCCTACGGCGTCAGCCTCAGGGTGCAGGAAGGAAATCAGGTCATGGTCGGCGACATGCTGACTGACGGTCTGTGCAACCCGCACGACATACTCGCGATCAAGGGCAAGCTGGCAGTCCAGAACTACCTGATCTCGGAGGTCCAGAAGGTCTACCGCATGCAGGGCGTTGACATCAACGACAAGCACATCGAAGTCATCGTCAGCCGCATGCTGAGAAAATACCGCGTCATCGATCAGGGAGACGGAAACCTGCTCCCCGGCACACAGGTCGACATAGACGAGCTGGAAGCCGCCAACAAGGAGATCTATGACTCCACACCTCTCGGAGAGGAACCCAACTACATCAAGGCTGAGCCCATCCTCCTCGGCATCACCAAGGCGGCTCTGAGCACCGACAGCTTCATGTCCGCAGCGTCCTTCCAGGAGACCACAAGGATCCTGACCGATGCGGCCATCAAGAAGAAGACCGACAGCCTCATGGGCCTCAAGGAGAACGTCATCATCGGAAAGCTCATCCCGGCAGGTACCGGACTGGAGAGGTTCAACAACGCCACATACGTGGAAGGAGAGAACTACACTCCCGATCCCGATCCCGAGGATCCCACGGATCCGGACGGCGGAGACTACGACGCTCCCGTGGAGCTGGATGCGACCGCCAGCGTCTGAGAAAAGAGCTGAAAACGGCTTTCAGATGAAAAACCATTGAAAATGACAGGGCAACTGACTATACTTTATCTGTTGCCCTGTTATCGGCGACTTCAGGACAGGCGTCCTGAAAGACCATTTTTACCATTTAAGGAAGGAGGTGCACAAGCTTGCCTACATTCAATCAGCTGGCTAGGAAAGGACGTGAACAGGTCGTTTACAAATCCAAGTCTCCTGCTCTTCTGAGAGGTTACAACTCCAGGAAGAAGGAGTACATCGATCTGAACAGCCCGCAGAAGCGCGGCGTCTGTACGACCGTTAAGACCATGACCCCCAAGAAGCCGAACTCGGCTCTCCGCAAGGTCGCCCGTGTCCGTCTTACCAACGGAATCGAAGTCTGGGGATACATCCCCGGCGAAGGCCACAACCTGCAGGAACACTCTGTCGTTCTGGTTCGTGGCGGACGTGTTAAGGACCTGCCCGGCGTGCGTTATCACGTCATCCGCGGTACCCTTGATACTCAGGGCGTAGTCGGACGCGCAAAAGCACGTTCACGCTACGGAGTAAAACGTCCGAAGAAAAAATAAGTAGGAAAAGCTGTACGCCACATAGAATATAAGCTTCTGTGTGGCAAGCTGCGGGAGCATAACGATTGCTTTCGAGTACCGATGAAATCATTATTTGAGGGAGGGAAGAAGACATGCCACGAAGAGGCGTAGTTGCAAAACGCGAAGTTTTGCCCGATCCTGTTTACAACTCAGTCATGGTCACCCGTCTCGTAAATAACGTCATGTATGACGGCAAGAAAGGCGTCGCTTACAAGATCGTCTATTCTGCTTTCGACATCGTTAAGGAAAAGACCGGAAATGATCCGCTGGAAGCTTTTGAGAAAGCTATGAACGCGATAATGCCCGAGTTGGAAATCAAGGCTCGTCGTGTCGGTGGTGCGACCTATCAGGTTCCGCTTGAAGTTCGCCCGGCACGCCGCGAGACGCTGGGTCTCCGCTGGCTCACGGGATTTGCCCGTCAGCGCAGTGAACGCACCATGGCTGAGCGCCTTGCAGGCGAGATAATGGACGCCTGCAACGGAACAGGCGGCGCTGTCAAGAGACGCGACGATGTTCACAGAATGGCCGAAGCCAACAAGGCTTTCTCGCATTTCAGATATTAATCAGGACCTGGGAACAGGTCACACAGTACATCCCAACGCTGACAGGAAGGAGGATATATGCCTAGAGACGTTTCCCTGGAAGACACCAGGAATATCGGTATTATGGCTCATATCGACGCCGGAAAGACAACAACGACGGAGCGTGTGCTTTACTACACCGGTATAAACCACAGGATCGGTGAAGTGCATGACGGAGCCGCAACGATGGACTGGATGGAACAGGAAAAGGAAAGAGGCATAACCATCCAGTCAGCAGCCACAACGACATACTGGAACGGGGTCCGTATCAATATCATCGATACTCCCGGACACGTGGACTTCACCGCAGAGGTGGAGCGTTCGCTGAGAGTGCTCGACGGATCCGTCACGGTGTTCTGTGCCAAGGGCGGAGTAGAGCCCCAGTCCGAGACCGTATGGCGTCAGGCAGACAAGTATCACATCCCGAGGATGGCTTACGTCAACAAGATGGATACCATGGGTGCTGATTTCTATAATGTTATAGATATGATGCACGACCGCCTGAAATGCAACGCGGTGCCGATCCAGATACCGGTCGGAGTGGAAGACACATTCAGGGGACTCATAGATCTCGTCGACATGAAGGCTTATTTTGACTTTGACGTCATAGAGCAGGATGTCGTCGGCGAGGAAATCCCCGAAGACATGAAGGAAATAGCGGAGGAATACCGCGCTCAGATGCTGGAGGCGCTTGCCGAATGCGATGAGACCTTCATGGATCTCTATTTTGATGAGAGTTACAGCGAGTCCGACATCAAGGCGGCCATCAGGAGAGTGACGATCTCCAACGAGTTCGTCCCCGTGGTGTGCGGGTCCTCATACAAGAACAAGGGAGTGCAGAAGCTCCTGGACGCTGTGGTGGACTACATGCCGTCGCCTTTGGACGTGCCGGATATCGAAGGGACCGATCCCAAGTCTGAAAAGACAGTCACGAGACATCCCGGAGATGACGAGCCGATGTCGGCGCTCGCATTCAAGATCATGACGGACCCGTTCGTCGGAAAGCTCTGCTTCTTCCGGGTATATTCCGGAAAGATCGAATCGGGACAGACCGTCTACAACGCATCCAAAGGCAGGAACGAGAAGATCGGCCGCATCGTGCAGATGCACGCCAACAACCGCACCGATATCGACACATGCTACTGCGGAGATATAGCGGCCATCGTCGGCGTCAAGAACACCACGACAGGCGACACGCTCTGCGCGCAGAACGCCCCGATAATCCTCGAGAGCCTGGATTTCCCGGACCCGGTCATCAGGGTGGCGATAGAGCCCAAGACCAAGGTCGGCCAGGAGAAGATGGCGATAGCCCTCATGAAGCTGGCTGAGGAGGATCCGACTTTCCGCACCTACACCGACAACGAGACAGGCCAGACCATCATCGCCGGAATGGGCGAGCTCCATCTGGAGATCATAGTGGACAGGCTGCTGCGCGAGTTCAAGGTGGAGGCCAATGTCGGAAAGCCCCAGGTCGCGTACCGCGAGACCATCAAGGGCACGGCCACGGAGGAGTACAGATATGTGCGCCAGACCGGCGGACACGGTCAGTACGGACACGTGAAGATCTTCGTTGAGCCCAACCCGGGAAAGGGATACGAGTTCGTCAACGCGGTAGTCGGCGGAGCGATCCCCAAGGAATACATAGAGCCCGTCAATCAGGGTATCCAGGGCGCTATGATGTCGGGAACTCTTGCGGGATATCCCGTGGAAGACGTCAAGGTCACGCTGCTCGACGGAAGCTATCACGAGGTGGACTCATCGGAGATGGCGTTCAAGATAGCCGCGTCCATCGCCTTCAAGGATGCAGTAGCAAAAGCGAACCCCGTGATACTGGAACCGATCATGGAAGTCAACGTGACAGTGCCGGATGAATATCTCGGAGATGTCATCGGGGACGTGACGGCGCGCAGAGGCAACATCACAGGAATGGAAGCTCACAACGGAGTCCAGGTGGTGCATGCGCTGATACCGCTGTCCAACATGTTCGGCTACTCGACGGACCTGAGGAACAAGACGCAGGGAAGAGGGCAGTATGTGATGCAGCCCAATTCCTACGCGGAAGTGCCCAGATCCATCGCAGAAACGATAGTCACCGGCCAGGGCAGATAAAAATGCAGGTATTGCACTTTTGATGCATGGTTGGTACAATTAGAAGGCTTGAGTTAAATTAAAGAACACAAATAGTATGGAGGAATAACCATTAATGGCAAAGGAAAAGTTTAACAGAGGCAAACCTCATGTAAACATC
>JAFYZY010000016.1 GCA_017548485.1 Oscillospiraceae bacterium
ATCGTTGACGGTCAGTTCGGTCCGTACGTCGAAGGCGTCATAGTCCATCTCGGCACCTTCGCCGGTGTCGTGCCTTTCCGGCACATGGAAGTCTATGGTGTAGATGCCGCCTGTTTTTTCGATGTAAGTGGCGACTGCGCCGAGCATGTATCCGCTGGCGGGAACTCCCTGGCTGACGGCGTATGAATCGCCATCAGTCTTGAATTCCGAGAAGAAACTGTCTTCGTTGCTGGAGCAGAGCCAGATCCCGGCGAGACGGTCCCAGAGCTCATCTGCGAGAGCGGTATCGAATTCCTGAACAGGAGGCTCTTCCTCGAACAGAGGCGACCAGTCGGCATGATCCAGGTCGTCGGCGTATCTCGTGAAATCGGAAGGCTGACCGTCCGCCGCGTAGTCGCTGGCGTTGATGATGTGCTCCCCGAGCCTGGATACGCCCACGGTCACCGTTATGTCATGGGCTGTCCAGCCTTCCGAGATACCGTCGGCTTTCCGCTCGGGCACATGCACTGTGAAAAAGTAGATGCTGCCGGTCTTGGTGATATCATCAACCGGACCTCCGAAAACGAAGTCATTGAAAGGCACGCCCGCTGAATAGCGGACGCCGCTGCCGTCCCTGGATATGGCGAGGAATGTGGTCGCGTATCCGTCCTGCTTCACCCAGACTCCGTTGAGCTTGTCATAAAGTTCATCCGAGAGATCCTCGACCGGCTCCGGATCAAGTTCGTTCTCCTGAGAAGGACCGCAGGAACACAGAGAGAAGAGCATCAGAAGAAGCAGTATGATACACAGGACTCTTTTCATTAATCAATACCCAACCATAAAAGTACAGATTCCGTTTTTTGCGTGTTTGGATTATGATAATTATAAGTTATAGAAAAAAGTGAATTCAATTAAGGTTCTGTTACATCAGAGACCGGATACGCAGGGGAAATAACACTGAGAAGGAGCCGGCCTGCGGACAGATCGCTCTTTTGATGTTGACTTTGCAGTCCCAGTATGTACAATAATTGAAAATCAAAATACATTTTCAAGAAGACGCCTGGAGGAACGGATAGATGGCTTATTACTACAGCGAACCCTGCCGCACATTCAGCGAATATCTCCTGGTCCCGGGATTCACTTCCGCGGAATGCATCCCCGACAACGTGGACCTCAGGACACCTCTGGTCAAGTTCAGAAAGGGCGAGGAGCCTGAGATCAGTCTCAACATCCCGCTGGTATCGGCGATAATGCAGTCGGTCTCGGGTGACCGCCTCGCGATCGCGCTGGCCAGGGAGGGAGGAATGTCCTTCATCTACGGATCGCAGTCGGTCGAGAACGAGGCCGCCATGGTAGCCAGAGTCAAGGCGTTCAAGGCCGGATTCGTGGTGAGCGACAGCAACCTCAGGCCCGACAGCACCCTCAATGATGTTCTGAAGATGGCGCAGTCCACGGGACACCACACCATCGCCATCACCGAGGACGGAACGCCCAACGGGAAACTGTGCGGACTCGTCACCAGCAGGGACTACAGGGTCAGCAGGATGGACGGGGACACGCCCGTTTCGGAGTTCATGACGAAGTTCGACGATCTCGTGGTCGGGTACGACGGCATCTCGCTCAAAGAGGCGAATGACGTCATCTGGGACAACAAGATAAACGCGCTTCCCATAATCGACAAGGATCATAAGCTGCTCTATATGGTCTTCCGCAAGGACTATGACGCTCACAAGACCAATCCTCTCGAGCTCCTGGATGAGGAGAAGAGGTACATGGTCGGCGCAGGCATCAACACCAGGGACTACGAGACCAGAGTCCCGGCGCTGGTGGAGGCAGGCGCGGACGTGCTGTGCATAGACTCGTCGGAAGGATATTCCGAGTGGCAGAGAAGGACCATCAATTTCATCAGGGAGAGATACGGCGACAAGGTCAAGGTCGGCGCCGGAAACGTCGTGGACAAGGACGGGTTCCTGTTCCTGGCCGAATCGGGTGCGGACTTCGTTAAGGTCGGCATAGGCGGCGGCTCCATCTGCATCACAAGAGAGCAGAAGGGAATAGGCAGAGGCCAGGCTACCGCGGTCATCGAGGTCTGCCAGGCCCGCGACGAATACTACGAGAAGACCGGGATCTATGTTCCGGTGTGCTCCGACGGAGGCATAGTGCAGGATTACCACATGACCCTGGCGCTGGCAATGGGAGCTGACTTCATCATGCTGGGCAGATACTTCGCCAGGTTCGACGAGAGCCCGACCGACAGGGTGAGCATCGGCGGAAGGTACTACAAGGAATACTGGGGCGAAGGTTCCAACAGAGCCAGAAACTGGCAGAGATACGATATGGGCGGCAAGAGCGACCTCTCCTTCGAGGAAGGCGTGGACAGCTACGTCCCGTACGCCGGAACGCTTCACGACAACGTGCTCGCTTCTCTGAGCAAGGTCAGATCCACCATGTGCAACTGCGGAGCCATCACCATCAAACAGCTGCAGGATACCGCGAAGATCACACTGGTATCCGCCACCAGCATAGTCGAGGGCGGAGCCCATGACGTCATCAAGAAGGATCAGCTCGCATCCATCTCAGGCAACTGATCACATGCAACAATAATGCCAACGGCGTGACACTGTACAGGTGTCGCGCCGTTTTTGACCATTGTCACCAAAAACGGAGCACAGTCGCGGGATAAATCGGACGATAACACGGGCAGATGTTAAGAAGACATTAAAAATCGCTTAAGCGGATTTACTGAAGCTGCCGGGTGTGGCAAAATCGTATAGAACAGCGGCGGGGCGGATGCCCCGCGACATAATGCGGACGGAGAGTTCGGATGCTTAAACTTGTCAACGTTTCGAAATACTACTACTCAAAGGGAGTGGTGACCAGCGGTTTCACCAGGGTCAATCTGGAGATGCACCGCGGCGAGTTCATAGCCATAACCGGCGAGAGCGGAAGCGGTAAATCCACTCTGCTCAACGTGATCTCGGGACTGGACAGCTACGAAGACGGAGAGATGTATATCTTCGGGCAGGAGACCAGCGGATATACCGAGACCGACTTCGAGAACTACAGAAAAAGATATATCGCCAACATTTTCCAGAACTTCAACCTCGTGAACAGCTACACGGTCTACCAGAACGTGGAGCTGGCTCTCGTGATGAACGGAAGGAAGCGCAGGGAGTACCGCAAAAAGATCATGGAGGTCCTCAAACAGGTGGGACTCTACAAGTTCCGCAACGCAAGGGCGTCCAGGCTCTCCGGCGGCCAGAAGCAGAGAGTGGCCATAGCGAGGGCGCTGGTAAAAGACACCCCGGTCATAGTCGCGGACGAGCCTACAGGAAACCTGGACAGCCAGTCGGCGGAGAACGTGTGGGAACTGCTCAGCAGCGTCGCTAAGGACAGGCTCGTCGTGGTGGTGACCCATAACTTCGAGCAGGCGGAGCCCTACATCACGCGGAAGATCACCATGCATGACGGACAGGTGATAGAGGACGTCGAGGTGAAGAAGCCCGAGGAGATCCCGGACGAGGAAGAGTCCGGAGTGATCCACACGGGAAGGCTCAGATTCTTCCAGAAGCTGAGACTGGGGATCAGAAACACGTTCAACATCGTTCCAAAGTTCCTGCTGCTGCTTTTCATATTCATGTTCATAACCGCGGCGGTATCGATATTCTATTCCTCCACCCTCAAGAATAATTTCGTGGAGGATACTTCGGGGTACAACTGGTACTTCGATGACGCCGACGTGGCCAGGATAGTCATCCAGAAAAAAGACAGGAGCGTGATCACCGAAGACGATTTCAGAGCGATCGCGGCAGTTGAGGGTGTCGGACGGATAGTCAAGGAAGACATCCTCATCGACAGGTCGGTCTATATATGGAGCGAGGATCTCGGAGTGAACGGGACCATAGTGTCGGTATCGGAGTTTGAGGGACAGCCGGATATCGGCAGGCTGCCGGAGCAGGCGGACGAGATACTGGTGCTCCTGCCTAAAAACCATTACCTGGCGGATAACGGTCAGTACGAGCGGATGCTGCAGGGGACGTTCAGCCTGGAACTGCCGTTCGGTAAGGCGAGCAGTCCCCAGAGGTCGGTCACCGTCACCGGAGTCGTGCTCTCCGACCTGGACGACTGGAAAGGCCAGATATATGTCACCGACGAACTGATGAAACAGGTCAGCGGAGCGATAGGAGACTCTTTCAGCACAGTCAGCGTCGAAGCGAACGGCCACATAATGCAGAGTTCCGACTGGGACATGAACAACTCCGTCATGCCGGTGGACTGGATAGAGTCGGGGACGGCTCTCGTGTCGGACGAATGGAACAGCTACTACAAGAATTACAGAGCCAGGGGAAAGACCTTTACGGTCACGATAAAGAATCTGTACTACACCGACGAGCTGACTCTCACCATAAAAGATGTATATACATACCGCAACTTCAAGAACAAGACGGGCGGACTGGACGACTGGTACAGAGGAGCGATCTTCGTCAATACCGACGATTATCTGTCGCTGTTCGACAAGGGATATTACCAGAGCAGCGTCTACATGAGCGACTATTCATACAAGGACAGCGTCATGACGGCGCTGGACGATATGGGATACAAGACGCTGCATGTCAACAGCAACACCTACAGCTACGGAGGAAACTGGGCGAAACTGGAGAGGCTCATCACCACGGGAATGGGAGCCATGCTGATGATCACTCTGTTCCTGGTGTCCTACTTCATCATCAGACTGATCATGCGCTCCAGAAACACCTATTTCTCCACGGTGAGGATCCTGGGAGGAACGGCCTCGGAATGCAGGTCGCTGATAGTCATTGAGCTCGTCGCTGTGCTCAATCTGGCATACGCGGCTCTGCTCGGAGTACTGTACGCGGCCGAGAAGGAGTATTTCAGTTCCTATATCACCGATACCATACTAAGATATCTGACATTCAGGGACTATATAATCCTGTATCTGGTCATGCTGGCGGTATGCCTGTGGATCGCGCTCAGATATTCGAGGCAGCTGTTCAGGGGCAGCGCGATGAATACCCTAAAGGCGGTGTGACCATGGTAGATGTGATCAAGGTAAAAAAGACATACAACAGGTTCAAGGCCAACCGGGTCAGGGCAATCGACAACACTACGCTGCATCTGGAGGACAAGGGCCTCGTGGCTATCCTCGGCAACAGCGGAAGCGGAAAGACTACTCTCCTGAACATGATCGGCGGTCTGGACAGACCGGACGGCGGAAAGATCATCGTCAACGGAAAGAGGATGAACGGTCTCTTCGCCGGAAGGACCGACAGCATCAGGAGCGTCAGCATCGGATACATCTTCCAGAACTACCATCTGATGGATGAGATGACGGTGTTCGACAACGTCGCTATCGTCCTGAGGATGCTGGGAGTCCGGAAAAAGAAGAAGATCGCAGAGTGCGTCAACTACGTGCTGGAACAGGTCGGACTGTACAGGTTCAGGAACAGGCCGGTCGACACTCTGTCCGGAGGAGAGCGCCAACGCGTCGGCATAGCCAGGGCGCTGGTCAAGAACCCGGCCATCATAATCGCCGACGAGCCCACGGGCAACCTGGATTCCAGGAACTCGCTGGAGGTCATGAGGATCATCAAGAAGATCTCCGAAGACAAGCTGGTGATCCTGGTCACCCACGAAAAGGAGCTGGCGAAGTTCTACGCCACCAGGATAATAACCGTGGTGGACGGAAAGGTGACGGAGGACAGGGAGAACGATCACGACGAGGAGCTGGATTACAGGATAGACGGCAAGATCTATCTGCAGGACATGCCGGAATCCGAGAAGATCTCGGGAGAAGGAGTGGATATCAGCTATTATTCCGACAGCGACAGCAGGATAGATCTTAAGGTCGCGGTCAAGAACGGCAACATCTATGTGCAGAGCAGCTCGGGAAAAGTCGACGTCATAGACGACAGATCTGCGATAGAACTGGTGGACGACCACTACCGCAGGATCACCAAAGGCGAGGACAGCGGCAGCAGTTTCGACTATTCAAAGCTGGATACCGGAAAGAAGAGGCTGCGCTATCACTCCATATTCGGACCTATCCGCATGATGATCAACGGATTCAGGACCGTGTTCGGGTACAATCTCATAAAGAAGATACTTCTCATGGGATTCGTGCTGGCGGCAGGCTTCATCATGTATGCCGTGAGCAACAGCATCGGGATCACCACGGTCACTGACAGCGAGTTCGTGGAGGTCGATCCCGGGTACGTGTTCGCGGAAACGAACAACAACTCGGTGGAGAGGTTCCTGAGATTCGAGGAGTCGGAAGCCGTCGACTATATCATGCCGGGCGATTCCAAAGTAAAGCTGTCCGTCGATTATTCCGGATACTATTATCAGACGAACGGCACCAGAGACAGCTTCAAGGCATCCATGACCGCCAAGGACAAGCTGACGGAATCAGACCTCAAGGCGGGCACTCTCGGAGAAGGCCCTCAGGATATCGTGATCGACGAGCAGGTGATCAACGGCATCATAAAGGACATGTCGGGATACATGATCGGGTTCCGTACAGCCGAGGACTATATCGGCGTCGAGATCATGATAGGCAATACGCTTGAACCGTTCACGATCACCGGCGTCTGCAGCAGACAGAGCCCGTGCGTCTACATAGACAGGGAGTTGTTCAGGGACATCCTTCTCTACGGAACTTCCGACGACTACTACGATCCATACGACAAGACCGGAACGCCGGCGGGACAGAACAACGAGGATAACAACTGCACCGTGACCGATTACGGCAGAGCCCCCGAATCCTTCAAGATCAAGAGGGGAAGACTGCCGGAGGAGGACTACGAGATCGCGGTCAGCTACGACCAGAGATATACGTATTCCCTTAACAAGCAGACGAAGCTCAAGGTCAACGGCACGCAGCTCACTGTGGTCGGATACTACACTGTAGCCGACGGCGAGGACACGAGCGTGATCTATTCCAATGCCAACACCGTGTTCTATAAATATGTGGCGACATCCTCCGGACTCACCGTGATGCCCAGGGATCAGGCGGAAGTCATCGGGATGTTCGGCAGCGAGGAGATCAACGCCTACTCCACATACGAGAGAAGCAGAAGCGAATACAAGAAGCAGATGGCCGAGAAGGTGAAATCGACGCTGATCCTGGCGGCGATCGTGCTGGGGATCTCGCTGGTGGAGATATTCCTGATGCTCAGGGCCTCCTTCCTCTCAAGAGTCAAGGAAGTGGGAACGCTCAGAGCCATAGGACTCAAGAGGATAGACATCTGCAGGATGTTCCTCGGAGAGATCCTGGCGATCACCCTTTTGACGGCTCCGCCCGCGTTCGCCGCAGTGGGATACGTGCTGTCGGGCTTCACTAACTACGCGTACCTTGCGACCAGATACGTGATGGACTGGAGAGTGGTCGCGATCAGCGCGGCGATTGTACTTGTGTCCAATCTCCTGGCAGGGCTGCTGCCTGTGATCTGGACCGTGAGGAAGACCCCGGCGCAGATCCTGGCGAGGACAGACGTGGACTGAGATCCTGATCATAAGAGAAAAAGAGTTCAGACGGCATCGTCTGAACTCTTTTCAGGTATATCGTTTGTTCTCAGTCGGCATTCCGCTCCAGCCAGTCCGCTACCGCGGCAAGATCCGGCAGGACCGCGGCGCAGAGCTCCTTCACGTCTGCGGAGGGCTGCCTGAGGTCCGGTATGCAGACCGGGATCATCCCTGCGGCATGGGCGGCTCTTATTCCGTTCGCCGAATCCTCGAGCACGAGACATTCTGAGGGATCTGATCCCAGCAGTTCCGCGGCTTTCAGGAACAGGTCCGGTGCGGGTTTTCCGTGTTCAACAAGTTTGCTGTGGGACACGGCGTCCATGCGTTCGAACACACCGTGAACGCCGAGGAGGGTCTCTATCCAGTAGAGACTGTTTGAGGACGCCACGGCCTTTTTGAGCCCGTGGCTGTCGCAGTAATCGAGCAGTTCCAGGGCGCCTTTTTTGAGGGGAACTCCGCCGGCAGGCGCCAGTTCCTCATATATCGCATCCCACTCAGCGAACACGTCGGCGTATGGGTCGATCCCGGGAAAGCGCCGCCTTATGTGATCGGCGGTGCTCTTCTCGCTCATGCCGGTCACTTCGCAGTATGTTTCCAGGGAAAGCTCATAACCGTGTCTTATAAAGATCTCCTGCCAGATCTCGAACGTCACGCGTTCGGAATCCACCAGGAGACCGTCGTTGTCAAAAAGTACTGAAGTGATCCTCATAAAATCAGTTCTGAGCTTCAGCGTCGTCCTTCGCGGCTATTCTGATGAGCCTGACGATGACGGGGCTGAGCAGTATGTTGAACAGCACCTCGAACAGGAAGTTGCCTCCCACGAGGCCGAATATCATGTATCTGCCTACGCTCTCAAAGCCGAAGGCCTGAGCCCATCCGGCCAGGGTCTCCATAAAGAACAGCTTGCAGCCCAGGAGGAATATTCCGGTGTTGACTACGGGGCAGATCAGCGCGGCGCATACCGACGCCGCCCAGATGTTGGTGTTCTTAAGGGCTCTGTAAACGATACCTGCCAGGAAGCCCGCGAGAGCTCCCTTGAGCAGCACGGTCAGAACCGTACCGAAAGCGGATACCACGAGGAACGGGGCCGCGTCTCCGGAGATGAGCACCGTGATGCCGAACACCAGTCCCAGCCAGGCGCCTGCGGAAGGGCCGTAAAGCGCAGCTCCCACCACTATCGGGATAAGTGTCAGGGAGATCGAGAAGGGGCCGAACTTGATGAAGCTGCCGAGCAGCTGCAGAATGATGACCAGCGCGGTAAAGATCGCGACTCCGGTCAGGGTGCGGATGTGTTTTCTGTTATTCATTTTTTATCTCCTGCTGTCGCCCTCCAGTGATTTGGCCCCTCAGGACCGTGAGGTGCGGCGCGATGAGCATTATATCACGTTATCGGTTTTTTGCATATACTATCCTGAGACCTTCCGTGACCAGGTCGTCACGCAGGTGCATCTCAGTGCGGCAGGAAGGGAGGACAGTCTCCATGAGGCCTCCGGTCGCCACAACCGTGACGTCTCCGCCGAGCTCTGCCTTGAAGCGGTTGCACATCCCGTCGATCATGGACGCGAAGCCCAGGACGTAACCGCTCCTCAGACAGTCGTTGGTGTTCTTACCGATAGCGTGTGCGGGAGCCGCCAGATCGAAATCGGTCAGCAGCGACGCGTTGCTTATTAGCGCGTCCATGGAGGTCATCAGACCGGGAAGGATCGCTCCGCCGAGGAAGTCTCCGTTGCCGTCCACCGCGGTTATCTTGCTGGCCGTTCCCATGTCCACCACGAGAAGAGGCACGGGATAATGGGCTTTCGCCCCGACCGCGGACGCGACAAGGTCCGCGCCGCATTCCGCCGGATTGTCAAGGCGGATATTGAGACCGGTCCTGAGGCCGGCTCCGAGCACCAGGGGATCCTTCCCCAGAACGATCCTGCACGCTTTCTGCAGGATCTTGGTCAGGGTCGGAACGACTGAGCCTATGATGGATCCCTCAATATCCAGGACACTGACATCGTAGAGATTCAGCACGGCGCGCAGCTCCGCGGCGTACTGATCGCTGGTCCTGGTGGCATCGGTCTTGAGCCTTGACGTGAATACTCTTTCCTCTCCGTCATAAGCGGCAAAAACGATATTGGTATTTCCTACATCTATACATAAGACCATGAGCGTCTGTTCCTTTCTGTCGTGTGTCAAGGAAAGAATAGACTAATGAACGCGGAAAAGCAAGAAACGGGGATGAGAGGCCGTGTTAACCTCAGGGAAACAAATACAGGACACGGTTGTGATATACTTTTGAGCATCTGCAGGGAAAACCGCTTTCGCGGTCTGCGGGAAGAGGTACAGAAATGGACGAGTACAGAGATCTGCTTGTTAATAAGGCGCTGGAAGCCAGAGAGAACGCCTACTGCCCGTATTCCGGGTACAGCGTTGGCGCGGCGGTGATGGGAGAGAACGGCACCGTATATACGGGATGTAACGTGGAGAACGCCAGTTACGGGATGACCGTCTGCGCGGAGCGCGTGGCCCTCTTCAAGATGGTGTCGGAAGGGTGCAGGAAGTTCACCGCGATCGCCGTCGCGACAGCGGATGACGGTACCGACGGAGTGCCGTGCCTGGCATGCCGCCAGGTGATGAGCGAACTGCGCGCGGCGGGGGAGGTCCCGGTGTATGACTGCGATCCATCCGGAAGAGTTTTCCGCCACACGCTGGACGAGCTGGCTCCGCTGCCTTTCACGCTGTCAGACGGCGGGGAGGATGCAGATGAGTGAGTACGCACCCGGAAGGGACCTTCACAGGGCGAAGAAGTCTCTCGGACAGAATTTTCTGACCGATCCGACAGTGTGTCCCAGGATAGCGGAGATGGCGCAGATAGACGGGATCGGACTCATAGAGGTCGGGCCCGGATTCGGCGTCCTGACAGTGGAGCTGGCGAAGAGAGCGGCTAAGGTCGTCGCGGTCGAACTGGACGGCGACGTGATCCCGAAGCTCCGGGAGAATCTGGCGGACTTTTCCAACGTCACCGTCATCGAAGGCGACATCATGGAGATGGACATCGGGCAGCTCATCGCTGAGCATTTCCCCGGCATGAAGGTCGCTGTTGCAGGGAACATCCCGTACAACATCACCTCGCCTCTCATAACGGATCTTCTCGGCGGAGGATACGGACTGGACTCGGTAACCGTGATGATACAGAAGGAGCCCGCGGACAGATTCTGCAGCGAACCGGGCACCCAGGAGTGCGGAGCGGTATCGGCGCTGGTCTGGTACTACGGCATCCCGCGGAAACTCTTCGATGTCGGCTCCGGCGCGTTCCGCCCGAGGCCAAAGGTGTCATCAACAGTCATAAGGATAGGGATGCGCAGTCGGCCGGCAGTGCAGACAAAGGACACCGACATGTTTTTTTCTGTTGTCAGGGCCGCATTCGGACAGAGACGCAAGACCGCGGCCAATTCGCTGTCGTCTCTCCTCGGAGAACCTAAGGACCTTCTCAGGAAAGCCTTCGAGGATGCGGGGCTGCCGGAGAGCATCAGAGCCGAGCGGATGACCCTTGAGAACTTCGCGGACCTCACCGAAGCGATACTGGATCTCAAGGCTGGGAAAAACTGAACACCGTTTCTGCTGCGGATTGTTATTTTTGTCACATCTACTGTTAATGTGCACATAGAAATGGGATAAAATTTGTACATTAATATTGAACTCTCGTCGGAAATCATGTATATTCTATTCAACTGACATTCCATTTTTGGTGATTTTACCGAATGAGACCGGAGAGTGAGAGAGATGGCAAGCAAACAGTACATAACTGTAATACAGCACCTTGGAGAGGCAGTCGGGAGGATAATAGGACTTCTGGATGAGAATTCGGCAGTCGTCGCTTCCAGCGATCTGTCTCTGATGAACACCACACGCGTGGGACTTCCGATGGATATGGCTGTGGACGACGTGCTCAGGCACGGCGGCTACACCTACAAATATGTAGACAAGAACAGGAGAGGACCCATCGTCTTCGTGGAAGGCGAGGATCCGGAGGCAGTCAGATGCTGCAGCGCCACCGCTGTGGTGCTGGACGACATGCTAAAGGGCGGAGACGACAAGGACGACATCACGTCCTTTATAAAGAACGTCGTCACGGACAACATCCTTCCCAGCGACACATACGTCAGGGCGAGGGAACTTGACTTCAACACCGACGTCAGGACCGCAGCCCTGGTTATCAGATACGACAGCATCAGCAACTCGGTGTCGGTGCTGGAGATCGTCTCCCAGCTGTTCCCGCAGAACACGAAGGACTTCGTCTTCAACGTCAACGAGAACGAGACGGTCCTCATCAAGGATCTTGACGACGACGTCACCATGGAGACCCTCACCAGACTGGGCGAGTCCATTGCCGATGTGCTGGAGAACGAACACAGGATCCATGTGAATATCGGCATCGGCAGCGTGGTCAACGGCGTCAAGGACATGGCCTCTTCCTTCAAGGAGGCCCGCACCGCGCTGGAGGTGGGAAAGGTCTTCGACACCGAGCACACCGTCATCTCCTATGACAATCTCGGCATCGCAAGGCTGATCTATCAGCTGCCGACCACCATCTGCCAGCAGTTCCTGCAGGAGGTGTTCAAGCTCGGATCCATCGACTCGCTGGATCAGGAGACGCTGTTCACCATCCAGAGGTTCTTCGACAACAACCTCAACGTCTCCGAGACCTCCAGAGGACTGTTCGTGCACAGGAACACCCTCGTTTACAGGCTCGAGAAGATAAAGAAGATCACGGGACTGGATCTGCGCGAGTTCGATCAGGCCATAGTGTTCAAGGTGGCGCTCATGGTCCGCAAATATCTTGACAGTACAAAGAACGGTTTTTAACAGAGGTTCCTTATGATAGAGTTCCGCAACGTAACCAAGGAGTATCCCGGAGGGACGCTTGCCCTCGATGAAGTGGATTTCACCATCGACAAGGGGGAGTTCGTATTCATTCTCGGATACTCCGGAGCCGGAAAGAGCACCCTCCTCAAGCTCATGCTCAAGGAGGAGGAGCCCACCGACGGGGACATTACGATTGCTGATTACAATCTGAGCAGGATCAGAAGGAGAAAAGTGCCTTATCTGAGGCGCGAACTGGGAGTCGTGTTCCAGGACTTCCGGCTGATACCCACTATGACGGCTTATGAGAATGTGGCGTTCGCCATGCGCGTGACCAACGTGTCCGCGAGGGAGATACGCCGCAGGGTTCCGTATATCCTGAAGCTGGTTGGGCTTGAGGACAAGAGCCAGGTCTATCCCGAACAGCTCTCCGGCGGAGAGCAGCAGCGCGTCGCGCTGGCCAGGGCTCTGGTGCACAACCCCAAGATCATTCTTGCGGACGAGCCCACCGGCAATATCGACCCAAAACTCTCGATGGAGATCATCGAACTGCTCAAGGAGATCAACAAGCTCGGCACCACGGTGGTGGTGGTCACGCACGACATCTCCATCGTCAACAGATTCAAGGAGCGCACCATCATACTGCGCAACGGACGTGTGCTCAGAGATACGAAAGGAGCGAACGCATGAGAGGCTCCAGTTTCGGTTATCTCGTAAAACAGGGCATCATAAACACCTGGATCAACAGGATGATGTCCATGGCTTCCATAGGCATCCTGACCGCCTGCATGATCATCGTGGGAGGGTCGGGACTTCTTGCGGTCAATATCAGAGACGTCTTCAAGGAGATAGAGGACAAGAACGAGCTCGTGGTGTTCGTAAAGGACGATGCCGACGAGATCACCATCAATGAGCTCAGCGACAGGATCAATTCCCTGGAACATATCGCCGACTTTCACTTCGTTTCAAAGGAAGACGCGCTGGAGGAACAGAAGGAGTTCATGGGCGACAAGGGATATCTCCTCGAAGGACTCGAGGACGACAACCCGCTGCCCGCATCCTTCCGCATAAAGGTGGATTCGCTGGAGCAGCTCGGTTATGTCGTGGATGAGCTGAGATATCACAAGGGGGTGGAGTCCGTTTCCGCGCCTACCGATCTGGCGAGGACGCTGACCGGGGTGGAGAAGACCATGCTCGTCCTGGGCTCCATAATCATCGGCATTCTGATCATTGCTTCTGCGGTGGTCATATCGAATACGATAAGGCTCACTCTCTACGCCAGAAGAAGAGAGATAAGGATCATGAAGTACGTCGGCGCCACCGACGCGTTCATCAGACTGCCCTTCGTGGTGGAGGGCATCACCATAGGCGTGATCTCGGCAGTTCTGGCATTCGGAGTGCTGGCGCTCATCTATGAGAGCCTCGGGACCATGTTCGGAGGATCCGGGATCTCATGGCTGACGGGAGTGTCTACCACGCTCGTACCCTTCTCAAGCCTCTGGAAATGGGTCCTCGGCAGCTTCATCGCGTTTGGCATAGCTCTCGGTGCGTTCGGAAGCGGATCCTCAATAAGGAGGTATCTGAGAGTATGACGGCTGCTTTTGCCAGGATAAGCAAACGGGCGGCGGCGCTGTTCTGCGCCTTCGCGGTATTCATGAGCTGTTTCTGTCTGTCCGGTGTTCAGCCGGCCGAGGCTAAGACCGCAAAGGAAGCGATGCAGAGAGTGCAGGAGCTTCAGCAGGAGCTTATAAACGCCAATAAAGAGATCGCAAAGGCGAAGGACGACATAGAAGAAGCCCAGCAGCGCGCGGCCACATATACAGTCAGAGTGAATGCCGTCTCTGAGCAGATATCCATCCTGCAGGAGCTCGTCGACGCAAAGAAAGAGGAGCTCAGGATCAAGCAGGAGGAACTGGACGAGAAGGAGAGGGAGCACGACACGACCTACGAG
>JAFYZY010000148.1 GCA_017548485.1 Oscillospiraceae bacterium
ATCTCCTGGGCCTTTTTTGACAGCCTTACGGTGTCCCTTGTAGAGATGCAGCCGGTGCCCGCGTATACGGGAACTCTTCCGGCCACCGCGTCCACTGTGACGCGCATGATCTCCGCCTTCTCGTCCTCGCTGAGGATGTATCCCTCGCCGTTGGTCCCGAAGCAGAACACTCCGTGGACTCCTCCGGCGATCTGTCTCTCGATCTGATTTCGGAGCTCGTCGTAGTTGACGGTCTCATCCTCATACATAGGAGTCAGCACCGGGACGGTGATGCCCTTTATGTCTCTGGCTGTTATCATTCTCTTCCTCCTCACATCACCTGCAGATAGATCGCTCTCGCGTCATCCGCGGTGACCTCGCGCATGTTGTTGTCCAGAAGTCTCCTGACGTCCATCCCGGATGCCACCAGACCTTCCAGATCCTCCGCAGGAACGTTGAATTCCTTAAGGCTGGTGGGGATGTTCAGGTGGGAGACTATCTCCTCCATGCGGGTTATGATCCTGTCCGCCTTCTGCTCCGCCGTCAGCGTGCCGTCCGGCTCGAAGCAGCGGTCGTACGCCTCCGCGAGCTTATCCCCTATCACCGGCTGGTTGAACCGCATGACCGGCGTCAGCAGCATGGCGTTGGCAACGCCGTGGGCGATGTGGTACTTGCCTCCCAGCGGATAGCTGAGGGCGTGCACCGCGGTGGTGCCGCTGGCCGTGATGGCGATGCCGGCAAAGAAGCTGGCGATCAGCATCTGCTCCTTGGCCTCAAGCGCGTCCCTGTCGTCGCAGGCGGGCACGATGTTCTTCATGATCATCTCGAGTGCCCTCAGCGCGAAGCAGTCGCTTATGGGGTTCGCCTTGTTGGAGGTGAAGCACTCCACCGCGTGGCAGAGCGCGTCCACTCCTGTGGAAGCGGCTATGGATCTGGGCAGGTTCTTTGTGGTCCTGCTGTCCAGTATGACGTAGTCGGAGATCATCTCAGGATTCACTATGCCGACCTTGAGCTCCTTCTCGGGCACCGCCACTATGGCGTTGGGGGTGGCTTCCGCTCCGGTGCCGGCCGTGGTGGGCACGCAGATGACCTTGACGGTCTTGCGGGCCGCCAGCGGGTCGTCCAGCAGGTCCTTCACGGTGACGGAGCTGTTTATGAGCAGGCTCACCAGCTTGGTGGCGTCTATGACGCTGCCGCCGCCGACTGCGATCAGCATGTCGGCCTCGAGGGCGTTGCATCTGTCCACCACGCTCTGGACTTCGCCGTAGGTGGGCTCCACCGCCAGGTCGTCCAGGACGGCGGGCTCGCCGCACTCCTGCGGGATGACGTCAAGCACCAGGTCCAGAAGACCTGTCTGCCTGATGCCCTCCGTGGTGAACAGCACGGGGTGCCTTGTCCCGTTGGCGCGGAGTATATCCGCTATCTTGGATATGGAATCCTCTCCGGAATACACGCTTCCGGGGAGCGACAGTCCGTAAGTCTTCATGTGTCAGTCCTCCTCGATGATCAGTCTGCCGTCCTCCGCCCTGCGGAACTTTCTGAGGAACTCCCACAGGTATCCGGTGGTCCTGATGTCCAGAGCGTGGGGCATCCTCTTTGCGAGGAACAGCTCGTAGAGGAAGGGATGACCCTCGTCTTCGCTCTTCCATGCGTGGTGCAGGAAGCGCTCATCGTCTCCGAGGTACTCGTTGACGTCTGCGGTCAGTCCGGATTCGTAGGGCGACTCTGTGACCGGTGTCACCGGGATGTTGTTGTATCTCTTCCAGTAGTTGAAGCACAGCACCCTGGAATCCCTGTCCCCGGGAATCGGCCATCTTCCGTCTATCAGACCGGAGGTCTGGATGACAGGCATCCTGTAGTCGTACAGTTCCTTGCGGGCATCTGCTGTCTTTCTGGTGTCGGAGGGCTCTCCTTTGTATCCCAGCACCGTCTCGCCGGGATCATAGGCTCCGCCGCCCTTGCCCATGTTTCCGACCAGGGCTCCGTAGCTGGCGAAGTATCCCTCCTGATATGCGTTGCAGGGCGCCGCCGCGGCGATCACGTTGGGAAGCGAGCAGGCCATTGCGTTGCTCATCATTCCTCCCATGGAGAAACCGGACACGTAGATCCTGGTCCTGTCTATGGGGTGCACCTCATCCATGTGGTCGATCAGTGCCAGGAAAAAATCCTTGTCGCTGTAGGGCAGTTCCTTGTCGTTCCACACGTTCCAGGTGTTCTTTGCCGAGGCCTCGGGATAGACGACTATGAAGTTCTCTCTGTCCGCGACCCTGTGCCAGTCGGACTGTTCCGCGCCGTAGAGCGGCACGCATCCGCCGCCATGGAAGTAGAACAGCAGCGGGACCTTCTCGTCAGTTCCCCTCAGCTGAGGCGGGATGTACTCATACCATGTGTGCGGGAATCCGCCGTTGACTCCGAGGCTGGAGTCTTTGACATGTCCGACGAATCCCTTTTCGGTGAAGTTGGTCCTCTCC
This sequence comes from Oscillospiraceae bacterium, assembly GCA_017548485.1. Classification (GTDB taxonomy): domain Bacteria; phylum Bacillota; class Clostridia; order Oscillospirales; family Ruminococcaceae; genus RUG11783. The sequence continues at coordinate 2,451 of JAFYZY010000148.1, forward strand.
TGATAGCAGCCGTAGGTGTCGTTCTGCCATCTCCTGGTCTCGGAGAACAGTTCCTCCCAGGCCAGTCTGATCAGGGCGGTGTCTATGTGGTCGCTGGATACCAGCAGCCTGACGTTGGGGTTCTTTCCGTAGTACTTGACTGTATGTTCTGTGACCGGTACCGGATCCGTCTGGATGCCGTTGCTCCACTTGAAGTAGTTGGCAGCTCTGTCGTTGCAGCTTACCCATGCCGCGGTCTCGATGCCGAGGGCGTCGGCGGGGATCTCGTAACCCGGAGTGAATCCTCCGATCATCATGGCGGGGACGTTGAGAGGCCTCTTTGCGGCCATGGTCATCAGCAGCTCGCTCGCCTGAGGCGACGCGGCGATGTAGAACACCATCCCGTTGAAGCCGCTGACTCCCAGCTCGCTTCCCTTGAGGATGCCGAAGCACCTGATCAGGAAGTCGATGTCGCTTTCCCTTGCGGGATCGTCGGTCACGTTCCATCCGTCCTCAGTGGGGTTCGGGAACAGCATCAGGAAGTTTTTATCCTCTGCCAGGTCGTCCAGGCCGTACATCTTCATGACATCGTAAGCCGATTCTTCCGTCGCTTCGTTGCGGAGTACCATCACCACCTGGCACTGCTTGGGGTGCGGGCATCCGGATACGGGGACGTATCCGTACATGGTGCGCTCCGATCCCTTAGCGGCGTTCGCGTCGTTCTCCGCTTCCCATCTTCCTGAGATGTCTCCGGAGACCTTCTGCAGGAACAGCGTGCCGGCGTGGGGGGCGTGCTGTGTGAGTTCGTTCATTCTGTCCAGCATGTCTTTTCTCCTATTCTGTGATGGTGAGGCTTCCGTCGGTATTCCTTCTGAACCTCTTTATGAAATCCCAGGCGTACTCAAGTTCCACTGGGTTGACAGCGTGGGGCATGCGCTTGATGAAGAGCTTCTCGTAGTAGACGGGGCTTCCTTCGTCGTCGCTGCGCCATGACTGCAGATAATAGCGCTCGTCCTCATCGAAGTAGCGTGCCTCATCGGAAGCGAGGCCCGTAATGGTGCTGCCGTCAAACAGCTGCTTGGGATGGGTGTTGTTGAACTCCATCCAGCGCTTTATGGAATCCATCCTGACGTCGTTCGTGTCCTCATTCACCGGCCACAGAGCTATGGTGGCGTCTACGAGGCCGGCGCTGTGGAACAGCGGCATGCGGTAATCATATGCCGCTTTCTTCGCATCGGACATCTCCCTCTGTCTGGATCTGTCATCGTATTTCGAGAGATCAGCTCCTGCCACGATGTTCATGACTTTGGCCGGGGTGTTGAAATATCCGAAGTCGTAGGCGTTGCAGGGTGCTCCTGCCGCGAAGACGTCCGGGAAGGCTCCTGCCAGGGCCTGGGTCATCATGGATCCCATGCTGAATCCGCTGATGTAGATCCTGGACTCGTCTATGGGATGGACCTTCTTCATGTGCTCAATGAGAGCCATCACGTAATCGAAATCGCTGGGGGTCGCCGGGTCGTCCCAGAGGTTCCATGCCTTGAGCACGGAGGGATCCGGGTATACTACGATGAAGTTCTCCCTGTCCGCGATGTCGTGCCAGTTGCACTGCTCGGCTCCGTAGAGGGCGACGCAGTTTACGCCGTGGAAATAGAGCAGCAGCGGTACCTTCTCGTCCGTGCCTCTGAGCTGAGGCGGAACGTATTCGAACCAGGTGTGGGGATATCCGCCGTTGTCGCCCAGGCTGCGGTCATTGTAGTGAGCCTGGAATCCGCGGTCCGCAAAGTCGGTCCTGGGATGATAGTTGCCGTATGTGTCGTTCTGCCATCTGCGGGCTTTTGAGAACAGCCTGTCCCAGGCGTGGTAAACGGTGACGGCGTCCACGTTGAACTCATTGCTGATGAGCAGCACATTGGGATTCCTGCCGTATTCCGTGACGGATCCGGCCTGCTCTTCCCTGCTCTGCACGCCGTTGGCCTTTCTCAGGTATTCAGCCGCCGCGGCGTTGCTGCATACATATGCCGCGGTCTCCACTCCGAGAGCGTCCGCCGGGATGCTGTAGCCTTCCGGGAATTCCCCTATCATCATGGCGGAGACGTTGAGAGGTCTCAGTGCCGCCATGGTCATCATCATGGCGGATGCCGCTTTGCCGGCGGCGATGTAGAACACCATTCCGTTGAAGCCGCTGACCTTGACTTTGCCGGGCTTCATGGCCGCGAAGCAGCGGTTGAGGTAATCGATATCGTTATCCCTTGCGGGGTCGTTGTCATAGTTCCATCCCTCATCCGTGGGATTCGGGAAGCAGAGGATGAAATGCTCCTCCTCGGCGAGCGTGTCCAGTCCGAGGTCCTTCATGAGAGACTCGGCGGAGCACTCGCAGTTTCTGTCCCTGAGCACCAGCAGAACCTGCGTCTGCTTGGGATCGGGAAGCCCGCTCTTGGGGGCGTAGAGATACATGGTCCTGTCCTGTCCCGCGCCGCCTGCGGTGTCGTTCTCAGGTTCCCAGTTCGCCTTGTTGACACCGGGGACCTGCTCCAGTACGAGCTGTCCGGCAAGCGCTGAGAACTGTACGCGGGGATCCATCTTGTTATTCATTTCGTCATTCTCCTGTCTGAGTGCGTGGATAAGAGATCTTCGGGGTGATGGCTCTTGTGAAAAGCGTGCCGTGCAGTTTTTGCTGCACGGCACCGTTCATAAAACTTATACGGGGAACAGTATCGTGGCAAGACCAGCGACCACCAGGATGTGCATGATCCAAAGCGGTATCTGGTATTTCCAGAACTCTGTGATCTTGTATTTTCCCATACCCATCGCAAGAGCCGGAAGTCCGTCGATCGGCATGAAGTAGTTGATCCATGCAGCCTTTACGCAGGCGAGCGTGAGGGCGATGGGGCTGTATCCGTACTGCAGGCAGAGCGCGATGCCGACCGGCGCGAAGATGAACAGCGAGCCGAAGGAAGCGCCCGTGAAGGTGGCGGATATGGATGTGAGCAGGCAGAACACCAGTGTCAGCAGGAAGGGGCTGGGGCTTGCGCCGAGGATGCCCGCGATCTTCTCGCCGATGAGAGCTGTCAGTCCGCTGGCGGACATCGCTTCCGCGACGCCGATAACGGCGGCCATCATGATCATGAGGGGGCTGAACCAGTTGCCGAGCAGCTCCTGGAAGCTGACGCACCCTGCGATCAGGAATATGCTGGCGACCACTGCGGGGATGCCGTATCCGATCTCTCCGGGGATCTTGCTGAGGAAGGTCATGGAGAGGAGCAGGATGATGTAGCCTGCGTATACGATGGTCTGCTGTGTCTTTGTGAGCTTGGACTCGGTCTTCTCTTCGAGGTTGACCTTCTCGCCTTCCTCGAGGTCGGAGATGTCATTGTCCGGCAGGAACTTGTATGCCACCATGGACCAGAGCAGGAACACTACGGAGCTTACGATGTTGATGATCGACACCTTGCCGGTGGGAACGGAGACATCGCCGCCGCCTGCGGAGGAGATGAGGGACGCTACGAGACCTACGTAGAACGCAAGACCGGTGGGCAGCCAGGCGCCGAAACCGGTGGCCATGCCTGCGGGCAGGACGATCTTGCTGGTGGGCAGAGCCTTGTTATAGGGGATGGCGGATACGACCGTCAGGACCAGCAGGTAGAACGCTGTGCCGCTGAGGAAGTTTCCTACGACCATGATGGCGATGAGCAGCAGGACATAGTTGCGGTAGCCGCCTTTGGACGCCATGTTGCCCAGGAACTGCCTGAGTTTTCCCATGAACTCGGTCTTCTGAAGGGCTGCCATGCAGACCATGAAGCCGGCGATCATGACGACGTTCTTGTCGGTGAAGCCGCTGAATGCCGTGGCGACGTCCACCTGATTTGTCACAACGAGCAGAGCGGCTGCGATCAGCGCGGGAGCTCCGAAGGGAAGCTTGTCGCTGATGATCGCCACTACCATCGCGATGACGATGACCAGTGTAATGATCATAGATGCTGTCATAATAAAATCCTCCAATTTTGGTTGATCCCACCACCCCGGCAGAATCTTCTCACTCTATTTTTGTGCGGATATCATCCGCTCAAATACCTTTTCTATGAGGTCCGGCTCCCCGAACCCTCCGGATTTGGAGAGCATGTATCTCTCCTTTCCGTCTATCTCTATGCTTCCGAGCACCGTCCCCGGGAAGGGAGTGGGATGAGGTACCAGCTGCGTCACTCCGTTCTGTCTGAGGAACTCCAGCATGGTGTCGCCTCCGATGATGAACATCATCATGTCTTCCACGCTTCTCATGACTCCGGAAGCTCTCTTCGCCATCTCAGCGGCGACGGTCTTCATTCGCTCGTCGATGCCCTCGCCTGTCACATCGGATGATCCGGTGTCCAGGATCGCCATCTGCTCCTCTATCACCCCGAAGGATATCTGCCCTATCTGCGCTGCCGCGCCGGCTTCCGTGTCGAGATGATATCTGGGATATCCCCTCTTCTCAGCTGCGTTGCACTGTATGAGGGATATCGGGTTGACGCTGCCGCACATCACCATCATGGTGCCGCAGTGCGGTTCGACCTCTTTGTGCGTCCTGGGAAGATCCAGTATGTCCGGAAGCACTCCCGCAAGACCCGCGCATCCTGCAAAGGCGGTCTCGCCTTCTCCGATCAGTTCCGATGCGATGCTTCTGAGATCATCATCGGTGGCCGCGTCATAGACTTCGATGCCGTCGGCGTCTCCCTGGCTCTCCAGTATCTGTCTGACGTCCGACATTGTCACCGGGTTGAACGGATCTCTGGAGAACACGCTCTCGGATACCGGGACTCCGTTTATGTAGTGGACTCCGCCCTTTGTCAGCCTGTTCATGAGAGGATAGGACGGAAGGAAGTGTATCTTTTCCGTACCCAGCGCGTCTTTCATAGCCGAGAGCTCGGCTCCGGGATTGCCGCGCAGTGCGGAATCGGTCTTCTTATAGAAATAAGTGAAGCCCAGATCGCTGACTTCGCTGACGAAACCGTGGACGGCTTCATAGGCTTTCTCCGGGGAGACGTGCCTTGTATCCAGCACGCAGACCGAGACGCTCTCTTCTCTGTCCTTCTCTATCTTCCCCTGCGGGAGATAGACTCTGGTGGAGATCCCTGCGGCCGAGAAGCAGACGCCTGTATCCATTGCGCCTGTGACGTCGTCCGCTATGATGAGCAATCTGTTGATCATATCCATAACTTCTCCCCGATACTGGTATTACTATACAAAAACAAACCGCACACCGACACGGCGAACAGATGAAAAGGTCGTTTCAAAATGAAACACATGTAAAAACCCGTTGACCGTCCATAGGCTAACTTGTATAATCAAAGCGATCGTACGTTTCATTTTGAAACACTTTGGAGAAAAACATGAGCAGAGACGGAATACAGCAGTCCGAGACCGATTTCCTCAGGAGGATCATATCGGAGAACAACGATTTCCAGATAATCATCCTGGACAGTTCCGGAGAGGCGGTGACTCCGGTCCCCTCCCACCTGACCCTTCTCATGCCCGTTCTCAGGGAACATATGGCTGAAGCAGCCGAGAACCTCAGCTGCAGGCTTGTCAGGAGACGCGGCGGCTCCGTATACCGCATAAACGGAAATATCGACCGGTCAATGGGAGAAGACAGATACGTCTTCTATATCTCAAACAGCACCTCCCCTTCCTCTGACAACGGCAGCATCTCCCACTTCGACCCGGAGGAGATACAGGATGACGTGGACGCGTCGGTGTTCGGCATAACCCATTCCGAGTCCATGTACGAATCCGAGCTGTCGGAGATCATGAGCCGCGGTGAACCCGTGCTGATCTCCGGTGAGATAGGCATCGGCAAGGACCATATGGCCAAGACGATCTTCCTGCGCAGCCGCAGACACCGGGACCAGTTCGTGGTGATCAACTGCACCAGGATAAATGCCCGCAACTGGAACTCCCTCATCAGGTGGGAGGAGTCCCCTCTCTACGACGTGGGCAACACCATCTTCATACAGAACCTTGACGCGCTCAGCTACGACCAGGTCATGCAGCTGCTGACCGTGATAGACGACAGCGGATGCGCCTCCCTCAACAGGATCGTGATCTCCTGCTCCGAGCAAAGGGCCCTTACTGAGGAGAAGAACCACCAGATACTGCAGACCATAAACCGCCTGCACTGCCAGGTGCTCTTCATGAAGCCGCTGCGCGGCCAGGATATGGCGATACGCAATTCGGTGCGTCTCATGCTGGACCATCTCAGCAGGAGATACACATACGCGATGGGGACCATACAGCCCCAGGCCCTCAACGATCTGGTAAACTTTGGCTGGCCGCAGAACATAGAGCAGCTCAAGCGAGTCATGGAGAAACTGGTCATCGCTGCGGGCAACAGGACCATAACACCGGAGACCGTATCCTCTGTCCTCAACTCTGAGGTCAGCCTGGTCCAGGCTGACGACGGAAGCTCCAGCACCAACATCATAGACATCAATCAGCCTCTCTCCGACATAGAGCACGAGATCGTCGAACTGGTGCTCGCACAGACCGGCGGCAACCAGACAGAGGCCGCAAGGAGGCTCGGCATAGGCCGCAGTACCCTGTGGCGCATCAGAAAAGGAGAAAAGCAGGATGACTGAGAACAAATCCATTCTTATAAAGGACACAACCCGGGAGGACCGCGAAAGGATCGTGCAGCAGGCGCTTTACGGAAGCTGCGGCATCGACTGCGAGTTCTGCGCCGGTTGCGACATCCGCGGAGGCGGGAGAACGGACAGCATCTATCAGCCGTATATCGACGGGCTAATGGAGATCAGAGAGATCAACGCGGGATACAGAGCTCCCTTTGTAAAATAGAAAAGAACACAAAAGATAAAAGTCCGGAGGGCTGACCTTAAAGGTGAGCTCTCCGGACTTCTCTGTATCAGAAACTTCTTTCAGTGTGTCAGTGTTTGTTTCCGCCGGGCATACCGCCCTGCATTCCGCCTCCCGGCATTCCTCCCATCATACCGCCGCCCATCATCTGGCTGGTGATGGTGCTGATCTGGGAACCGTTGACATAGATGGTGCCTCCGGTCCAGCTGATGGTGCCATCCGCATCGAACGCCGACTGAGCGCTGATGTCGAAGGTTCCTCCCGTGATGGTGAGATAACCGTTGGAGTCGACCGCGTCGGTGTCCCCCGCTCCCATGTCGATGCTGATCTCGCCGCCGTTCACCGTGATGCCGACGCTGAGAGCCTTGGATTTCTGTCCGGCGTTGATGCCGTCATCTGTGGCGGTGATATCGACCGTGCCGCCGTTGATCTCGATCTGAGTGGCCTCCAGACCTTCCGCAGCGGTGATGTTCAGCTCACCGCCGCTGACCGTAAGTATCGTAGTGGCGTGGATAGCGTCATCCCCGGCGGTGATGTTGAGAACACCTCCCTCTATGGTGATCCAGCCGACGGTGTTGTCCTCATTGTATTCCGCATGAAGGCCGTCCTTGGATGTCTTGATGTTGAGTGTGCCTCCTGCTACGGCAATGGAATCGTTCGCCTCCAGGGCGTCCGCGGCGCAGGTGATGTTCCATGTACCTCCTGTGACCTTGAGGTCATCCTTGCAGCTGACACCATTGTCGGCGGAACTGATCGTTACAGTCCCGGTCCCGTTGAGGACCAGATCGTCTTTTGAGAAGATGACCGCGTCGGTGCTGGTGCTGCCGTCGGAGGAGAATGCCTCTGTTACTGTCAGCGTACTGTCGTCTCCCGCGCTGGTGACGAACACCTTGTCTGCGTTTTTGACGTAGATGACCGGATCGTTCTCATTTGTGACGCTGAGTCCGTCAAGGACCAGCTGTACCTTGTCCTCGTCGCCGGCTTCGACAACGACGGTGAAGTTCTCTGCGGTCCCGCTGAGGACATATACTCCGTCCTTATCTATGGTGTAAGTGCTGTCAGAAGTTACGGTCACCGTCTGCGTCTCCGACAGGTCCGCCGTCTGCGTGAGATCTCTCTCGGTAAACAGGTCGCTGTCCGTTTCTGTGACGATATCTTCCTGAACGCTCCCGCTGTTTCCTGTGATGCTGCTGTTGCCGCTCTGCGTGCTGTGCGGGCTGCCGCTCTGGCTGCCGCTGTAGGAGGAACTGCTGTTTTCCGAAACGGAATAAGATACCTCCCTCTGATCTCCTGTATATCCGCATGCCGCGAGGCACATCGCGAGTATCGCCGTACAGACCAGCACCAGCGCCGCTGTATTGCTGAATAGTTTCTTGAGCATTGTCTTATCTCCTTTCTCAGTTGCGGGCTTCTGAGTTTCAAAGCCCGCCGGGTTTTGATACTGAAATGATAAAGGCCCTATGTGAACACTGTCTGAAAGTTTCAGGAAACGCATCTGAAGGTTATGAGAAAGTGTGTGAGGCGGAAAGTGAACAAAACACCGCGGGAAGACGTGGTCAGGATCCCTGAATGTGAGAAAGGCGAAAAGATGCCTGCAGCACCGGAGCGGTACGTCTTTCGCAATCAGCAGGCGCATTGCTCCGCTTGACGGAAGTATTATTATTCAATATAGGTACAGATGTCAGTGTGCGACCGGGACAACACCGTGCCGCCGAGAAAAGAGATACAGAAAGATGATACAGATAAAGGGTCTGGGGAAGAAATACCGGAACGAAACGCAGATAACATACCGCGACACCACATTCGAGGATGGCCGTTCATACATGCTCCTCGGGGCTTCCGGATGCGGGAAATCCACGCTTCTCAACATGATCGCGGGCGTCCTGTCTCCTACCGTCGGCAGTATCCTCATAGACGGCAGAGACATGTCCGCCGCCACTCAGAAGGAGAAAGACCGGTTCCGCATAGAGAAAATCGGATATGTCTTTCAGGATTTCAAACTGATAGAGGAGATGACCGTGGAAGACAACATCGGCATCCTCAGACTGGAAGGCATAGATGTCTCCGGGATGGATGACATCCTCAGATCGCTCGGCATCTATGACAAGAAGAACACCAGGATCAGGCATCTGTCCGGAGGACAGAAGCAGCGTGTTGCGATCGCCCGCGCTCTGGTCAAAAAGCCGGACATCATACTCGCTGATGAACCTACCGGCAACCTGAATTTTGCCATCGGCGAGCAGGTCATGCGGGAGCTGGCAGCCGTATCCCGCGGGAAGACCCTCATCGCGGTCAGCCACGATGACAGGCTCTCCAAATACTTCGATGAGGTCATCGACATGGATGAACTGACTTCAGGCATACAGGACACCGAACCCGGAACGGAGGTGCTCTGACATGCTTAAGTTCGCTCTCAAAAACATGCTCATCAAGAAGACGCAGGTAATCCTAGTCATCCTGTCCATCGTCATATCGGCAGGGATCGCCGTGCTATCATACAACGTCGCCGAACAGGTGGATGAAGGCATCACGAAAAACGCCGGATACTACTCCGCGATCGTCGGTCCCGCAGGCAGCAATACCCAGCTGGCGATGAACACCATGTTCTTTACGGATGAGCCCATTGGCACCATTCCCTACAGCGTGGTCACATCGCTGCAGCAGGACAGCAGAGTCACTTCTGTTATCCCCTTCGCCATGGCGGACAATTACAACGGATACAGCGTGGTCGGCACATCCCAAGCATTTCTGAACGGCAAAGAAATAGCCGACGGAAAAATGTTCGATGAAGACGGGACCATGCAGGTAGTTGTTGGCTCAAACATCGCGAGATACAACTCTCTGAAGGTCGGCGATGTGATATACACCAGCCACTCGGCCAACGGGTCCGATCTGCACACTCAGGGTCTAACCGTCACCGGCATTCTCAGGCAGAGCCATTCTTCTTACGACAATATCGTTTTCACCCAGCTTAAAACTCTGTGGGAGATGCACGAACACGGGGAAGAACACGAGGATGAGCATGAGGAACATCATCACGGCACCGTCTGCGCGGTCCTCGTCAGCACTAAGAACCCCGGGTATGCCATGCAGCTGGTGGAAGAATATGACAGGAAGATCATCACTGATGACGACGGAGACAGCACCACACTGCAGGCTATCGAGCCAATGAGCGTAGTGCGCAACGTCCTCAGAGATGCCGACGATACCAGATACATCGTGTTCGTGCTGTGCGCGGTGATCCTGGTCATGAACATAATGATCATCTCCATCATTACGCTGCTCAACATGTACCACAGCGCCGGAGAGATCTCGCTCATGAGGCTCATCGGAATCGGTATGAAGAAGATCAATCTTCTGTATGTCATACAGAACGGGATCATCGGGCTGTGCGCGGTGATCCTGGCCTTCGGGGTATCCAGGGCATGCATGCTGCTTATAAATGACTATGTGGGATCCATGGGTGTCGTTCTGAATATGAAAAAGGTCTATCCGTCAGAGTTCATCATCCTGTTCGCTGTGTTCCTGATAAGCGTGCTTCCCACGGCCATCTGGACATTCTCAATGTCAAAAAAAGACAGTCTGGCAGAATAAGGAGACATCGGATGATCAGACGTTTTTGTTCTCTATTGATTGTTTCGGCATTGGTGCTGGCCCTTTCCGGATGCGGCAGCTCCGGGAAGGACGGTGACGTCACGAAGCTGAGCTTCAAGGCAGCTTCAGGCTACGATTACCTCAGGACGCTTGACGGAACACAGGTCACCATAAGCGGGTATATGGCGACCAGCTCCCCTGTTGACGGTTCCTTCATGTTCCTTATGAACCTGCCCTACCAGAATTGTCCTTTCTGCGTACCGAACACTTCGCAGCTCTCCAACACGATGGAGGTCTACTCCCGGAAAAACGAACCATTCGGATACACCAATCAGGCGATAAAAGTCACAGGAACCCTTGAGGTGGCCGACAGCGAAGACAAACCTTTCACAGACATGTATGGCTACGAGTTCAACTACAAGATAGTAGATGCGACCTATACCGTCATCCAGGCGGAAGAACTGTCGGAGGAGATGGCACTCTGGCAGAAGATAGCAGAAACCGACGTGGTCAATGACATCTATTATATGTATGATTATCTGAACTTCCTGTGCGCATGGAACACTTATTATGTCAATTCATCGACCGACGAGAACGGCAATGAGCTTCCCGGGTATTATCTGTATGCGTCCGACGCGGAACGTCTGATCAAAACCGAAGGTTCCCAATTCAACTACGGTTACCGGGACGGTTATTTCGACGGGATCGTCAGCAAGATCGAATCCGTCGACAAAGAGGCCTTCTCGGATCTCGTCGCCAATGTGCGCAGCGCTCAGGCTTTGGCCCAGTCTGCTCTGTCTGAACTTGAGAACGGCAACTACACATATGAACTCAAGTATCTGGAGAAATTCGGCACTGAAGACTATGTCTTCACCCTTAATGCCGGAGATGAGCTTACTTCCCAGATGGATCTGCTCTACTACGCGTTTTCCAACTGGCTGGGAAGCTGGGAGATGTAGTTCACGTAATATTTCTGAGGATCATATCGAATTAACATAAGTGACCCTCCGCTTCGGGCGGAGGGTCACTTTTTCTGTTATAAAAGTCCTTATTCGTTCCTGAACCTGTCCCTGATTTTTTTGAGCTTGATGCCGCAGTGCACGATCATGAACACATAGATCACGAACAGAGTGCAGAACAGGATCTGAGCCGCATAGCCGAAGTGCCCTGTGAACTCACCGTCTATCGTCCTCAGGAAATTCGGCAGTACGCTGCAGAAGAACAGCAGCGCTATGGGCAGCATCCTGGTCCTCACTATCTTTCCCACCAGGTCGACACGTGACTCGTCATCAGAGAACAGTTCCCCCTCCTCTTTCGAAGCCGCGGTGGCTGCGGATCTTCTGAAATACAGCCAACCCGCGCAGGTATCGATGTACTCCCAGCCAAAGTCGCTGAGCATCTGCATGTAGTCTTCCGGCGCTTCCCTGTCAAGAAAATCCAGCCTGTAGATCACGTCCTCCGTCTCGCAGGATTCGAAATGATAGAAGCAGGGTATCGTCATGCTGATCAGTTTCCATCCCTTTTTGTTCATTTCTCTAAGCCAGATTTCCTCTTCTTCGAAATCGGCTATCGTGAAATATCTGATGAATGTCTTTTTCATTTTACGTATTCTCCTCTGCTGTTTCTGTAGAGTCTC
>JAFYZY010000017.1 GCA_017548485.1 Oscillospiraceae bacterium
AAATAGAAATCGATATAGTCCGTCCCCAGTCTTCTCAGCGACTGCTCGCACTCATAGAGGACGTTCTCATATCTTCCGTCACGGGCGTAGAAGGCTTCCGTGCGGACCGCCTTGAGGGTAGTCCTTGCAGCGCCGACTTTCGTAGCGACATAGATCTTGCTGCGGTCCAGACCCTTGAGGGCTTTGCCGACTACCTGCTCTGAATAACCCGCACCGTAATCCGGGGCTGTATCCAGGATGTTCACGCCATTGTCGACCATGGCATGTACCGCGTCTATGCACTCATCGACGTCGATCTCGCCGTAAGTGTTTCCCATGGGCCAGGTGCCTATGCACATCGCGGATATATCCGCATTAGCCGAATTGAAATGCTTATAGCGCATTGTTTTTTCCTCCGTTTTGCTGTTATTTCTTCTGCTATTATCATACTTCAAAAGGCAGGTGCCTGAGTAATCGCACAAGTGACAAACCTTAAAGGCTTTTTCTGTCACTTTGCCTCATTTCTCCTCGAGCATTCCTTCGTTCCTGGCGTAGTGGAATATGTACTGCTGGGCTATACCGGCGTAATCCGACGCGCATGCGGGAAGACCGTCAGGGAACAGCTGCGCCATTGCCCGCTTGATCCAGACGTCTCTGGGAAAGGCATCCAGCCTGTGCAGACCAAACAGAAGGGTGCAGTCGGCGACTTTGGGACCGACGCCTTTAATGCTCATCAGGACTTTTCTTGCCTCATCCAGAGGCATCTCTCTGATAACTGATCCATCGATCTCCCCGGATGCCACTTTCCTGGCCGCGTCGATAAGATACGGAGCCCTGTATCCGCAGTGGAGCTCGGCCAGTTCCTCCTCCCTGAGACCGGCTACGTCCTCCGGGAGCGGGAAGGCGAAGTATCCTCCCATGTCTCTTCCGAACAGCGCGCAGAACCTGTCTATTATCTTCTGGATCCTGGGTATGTTGTTGTTCTGGGATATTATGAAACTCTCCAGAGTCTCCCAGAAAGGCTGCTTCATTATTCTTATGTCGCCGCATACAGCGGTGATCTCAGCCAGTTTTCCGTCAGCTGAGAGCAGGGAATTGATCTTTCCGTAGTCCTCACCGAGACCCAGATAATCTCCGACCCAGGAGGGATCATCATTTGAGAACGTCGTTACTAACACGTCATCGCCGTCCTGCCTGAGGACTATCTTCCTGTCACCGACTATGCCGGTGAACGTCCCTTCTGCGTCCTCCCTGAATCTGAAACACTGTCCGCAGTTCAGGGTATGCGAGAGGGAAAAACCTGAAGTATGAAATACGGTCTCCAAGTGTGTGTTTCACCTTCCTCCTGGTTTAATTCCAGTTTGTTATCGATCCGGCGGGTTTTATGCTCCCGTGTTCTTTATTTATTCATTTTCTGCTGCTTGGGAAAGCTCCTAAATAAAGGACTTTTCAACATTTTCAACAGACATTTCAACACGGACCCGGTGAATAAAACAGAATACAGTCTGTAATCAGCGCATTCGTGAGTGTTGCGGATTAGGCGATCACGGGGTACAGGATAAGCGAAAAAAACGGTCATGCCGGCGCAAATCGCAACATTCTGTTAAAAGTATATGGAAAAAGGCATTTCATAATCAACTGAGCCCTTCTTTGTGGTATAATCACTCGCATGGGAACATATGATTCAAAGAACATAAAAAATGAGCAGACAGATGAGGAAAACGGTATTCTGTACGGCAGAAACGTAGTGACTGAATTCCTCCGCAGCGGCAGACATGCCGACACTCTTTTCGTCAGCAGCGACACATCCGAGAAGGATCTCTCGTTCTACAGAGCCCTTGCAGCCGGAAGCGGAGCGGTCATCAAGACAGTACCGGCACAGAAGCTCACCCGGATCTGCGGCAGCGAAAGGCATCAGGGAGTGGCAGTCAGCGCCTCATTCTGCGATTATGTAACGCTGAAAGATATCCTCAAGGCCTCCGAGACATCCGGGAAAGCCCCCTTCATCGTCATCTGCGACGGAATAGAGGATCCTCATAATCTCGGCGCCATTCTCAGGACGGCGGAGTGCGCCGGAGTCAGCGGAGTCATCATTCCCAAACGCAGGGGAGCAGGAGTCAATGCGACGGTGCACCGCACTTCCGCAGGTGCATGCAGCCACATACCGATCTGCAGGGTATCCAACATCGTCAGCGCGATAAGAGAACTGAAGAAAGCAGGAGTGTTCTGCTACTGCGCTGACATGGACGGAAGCTACTGCTACGATACCGATCTTACCGGACCCGTGGCGCTGGTCGTCGGGTCGGAGGGATTCGGGGTATCAAGGCTCGTTAAGGAGAGCTGCGACGGAGTGGTCTCGCTTCCCATGTTCGGACAGGTCAATTCACTTAACGCTTCAGCGGCGGCAAGTGCGGTTATATATGAGATGGTCAGACAGCGAATCTCTTGATGGAGGACTATTACCTTGGCTGACAACAGATATGATATCGATTCTCTGTTAGCGGAGATCAGAAAGAAGAAGGCCGAACTGGAAGGAAAGGAACCGGAGACAGCGGAGACCGCTGAACCGGAGAAGAGCACGGTTCCTTCCGTTACGAGCATACTGGATTCACTCGCTTCCTCCAGAAAGGAAGAGGCTCCTGATGTATCCGGACCGCAGGAGGAGGAACTCTCCGGCGACGCTCCGACAAAGGAGGTCCCGGATCTCTCCGAGCTCAGGACAGGCGGAGATGAAGAGGCTTCCGGAGAGACCTCTGCGGAGGATGAGGAAGAAGATCCCGACAGAGTAAGAGACCTCAGATCCATCAGCGAACAGCTGACCGGCGGTTTCGATGCGCCCACGGCCGAGTACACCGGCGAGTTCACGACCGCCCAGGCTCCGGAAGACGGGGGAGCTGAAGATGCGGAAGAGGCGGAGACGGAAGAGGATGCGGAAGCTGATTTCACACGTTCAGGCGTGGAAGATCATCCGCTGTTCCGCGAGAAGACGGCGTCCTTCAATGTGATCCCGCAGCTCGACGAGGACCAGATACCGGAATCCGCAATACCTGAGGAAGACAGCAGCGCCACCGGCAGTCTGCGTCTTGACGGAAAGAAGAAGGAAGGTATCACTCAGGGCATCCTCAACATCAAAGAGAGCATGGATGACAACTTCCGGGAGCTCTTCGGCGATACAGTCGTTGTGGAACACAGGGACAGCAGGAAACAGAACCGCAGAAAACTGCGTGTGGAAGAGATAAACAACCTCGACGACAGCGATACCGACACGGAGATAGATGAGAACCCGGACGCTCTGTATGAGCTGCTGGGGAGAAGAGTCACTTCGTCGGTGATCTCATGCGTAGTGACAGCCGTGGCGGCCGCGGTGATAATCGCCTTTGCATATATCAGCCTGATAAAGGCAGCCGGCAACAACAGAACGACATCGATCGTTACAGCTGTCTGCATGGCGGCAGCCATAGCGGCGAACTGGAAGACGGTGTTCTCCGGGACCGCGGGATTGTTCACTGCCAGACCGGCGCTCACTTCTCTGGCGGGATTCTCATCCCTGCTGGCGCTTGCAGAACCTGTGGTGTGCATCCTGACCGACAGCTATCCCGCAAAGGGATTCTCCGCCGTCATCGCATCAGTCACGCTTCTGATGTGCGGTATCGGCACGATGCTCAAGGCATTCAGGGACAACAGGAATTTCCGCACGGTCTCCGAAAATCCGCAGAAGTACGCGTCGACTGTGATAACCGATCAGTCAGCAGTGCAGATGCTCTCCAATGATCTTCCCAAGTCGTCGACCGGCATTCTGATCAGTCACAGGACCGGATATACCGACAGGTTCGCGGAATACTGCGACACAGACGACGCGGATTTCAACAAAACAAGGAAAGTGGAACCGATCGCAGCGCTGATCTGCGTTGCGCTCGGCGTCATATCATATTTTGCCAAAGAGCTCTCCGCTTCTGAGGCAGTCAGGGTATCGGCTCTCGCTGCTGCGATAAGCGCTCCCTTCATGTCTTCGCTCATGTTCGAGCTGCCGATCAGCAAGCTTCAGCTCAAGCTCAACAGGATGGGGGCAGTGGTCCCGGGATATGCCGCCGCGGAAGATGTAGCCAGCGCGAACTGCGTGGTGCTCGAGGGAAGGGAACTGTTCCCGAGAGAGAAGGTGCTGCTGCACGGCATCAAGACCTTCGAGAAGGAGAGGATAGACCAGGCCATACTTTATGCGGCTTCTGTGCTGATCCATTCCTGCGACACCATGTCCCACATGTTCCTCAAGGTGATACAGGGCAAGACCGATATGCTCTTCGACACCGACAGCGTAGTATACGAGGAAGGCCTGGGCTTCAGCTTCTGGGTAGACCAGAACCGCATACTCGTCGGCAGGAGGGAGATGCTGGAGTCCCATGACATAGAAGTTCCGTCGAGAGACTACGAGGACAGATACACCAAATCCTCCACCAGGGATGCCATTTATCTCGCGGTGGCCGGAAAGCTCTATGCCATGTTCGTCGTCGGGTATTCTCCCGATGAGGAGATGAAGCGCCTGCTTGACGGTCTCGTCAAGAACGACATCAGCATCATCGTCAGGACCAGAGACTTCATAATCTCACCCGAGAAGATATCCCGCATGTATGAGATACCTCAGTCAATGGTCACCATGGTCAGAGACAGCTCCATGCAGGAGCTCGCAAGGATGACCGAATACACCATCCACAGCCCGTCATCCCTCACGCATGTCGGTTCTGTCGGAGCATTCCTCAGAGGACAGATAGGCTGCAACGACCTGATCTCCGGCGCTGAGACATCATCCGTGGTCGGACTTGCCGGTATGGCAGTCGGCACGGTGCTGGCCGCAGTGCTGGCTCTTGTGGGAGGACTGGATACAGTCAGCATCCTCTCGGTGGCCATGTTCCAGATCATCTGGAGCATCATCCACCTGATAGTGATAGCGATAAAATGACCTGGCATAGCAGACATGTATTAAAATCTATTTGATTTGTCTGCCTGTTATGATAGAATTTAAATGTTGCAAACAAACCAGATAAGGTACATCAATATTTAGGGGGAAATCATTTTATGGGATTCGCACCGGAAAAGATCCGCAATATCCTGCTTGCCGGACACAGCTCTGCAGGCAAGACATCATTTGCCGAAGCGCTTCTGTTCCTCACCAAGTCCTCTGACCGTTTCGGTTCCGTAGCAGCGGGAACGACAGTCATGGACTTCGAAGATGAAGAGATCCGCCGCAAGGCTTCCATCTCTCTCGCGGTTGCTCCTCTGGAGTACAACGGGATCAAGATGAATCTTCTCGACGCTCCCGGTCTGTTCGATTTCGAACTGGGAATGTATGAGGGAGTTCAGGCGGCAGAAGGCGTTGCCGTTGTTCTTTCCGCAAGAAGCGGAGTCAGCGTCGGCACAGAGAAGGCATTCAAGCTCGCCAAGAACAACAAGCGTTCCATCATGTTCTTCATGGGAAGCACAAGCGTTGAGAACGCCGATTTCAGAAAGACCTTCAAGGATCTCGAAGATCACTTCGGTTCCGGAGTATGCCCTGTGGTCCTCCCCGTTATCGAGGAAGGCAAGCCCACGGTCTTCGTGGACCTGCTGGAGAACAAGGCTTACACCTACACGGACGGAAAACCCACAGAGGTCCCCGTACCGGATACCAACGGTTACATCGATGAGCTCATGAACGACATCAACGAGGCTGTGGCCGAAGTTGATGACGATCTCATGGAGAAGTTCTTCGCGGAAGAGCCTTTCACCCATGACGAGCTCGTAGGCGGCATCAAGAAGGGAACCAAAGCCGGAACGCTTTATCCCGTCATCGCCGGCGACAGCATCACCCGCGAAGGCATCGATCTTGCGCTGAAGTATTTCGCCGCCCTGATGCCCGCTCCCTCCGATGAGGAAGACTATGAAGTCACCGATAAGGACGGAAACCCCGTCAAGCTCGAGATCAGCGAGAACGGACCTCTGGTCGCATACGTGTTCAGGACCGTTGCCGACCCCTTCGTCGGAAAGCTCTCCTTCGTAAAGGTCCTCTCCGGAAAGCTCACAGACTCCAGTTCTCCCGTCATCGCCGCCACCGGCGAATCCGAGAGACCCGGCAAGCTCCTTGTCATCAGAGGCAAGAAGCAGGTCGACACCAAGGAGATCTCCGCAGGTGATATCGGAGCCGTCACGAAGCTCTCTTCCACCCATACCGGAGACACCCTCTGCGAAGCAGGAAACATCTTTAACGTCAAGTCCATTGAGTTCCCGAAGCCCACGATGTCCATGGCGATCTTCGCCGCGAACAAGGGCGATGAGGGAAAGATCTCTTCCGGCATCCAGAAGCTCCTGGAAGAGGACAGGACAGTCACATATCACGTCAACAGCGAGACCAGCCAGCAGATCATCTCCGGCCTCGGCGAGCAGCACCTCGAAGTCGTGGTTGGCAAGCTCAAATCCAAGTTCGGAGTCGAAGTCGGACTGCAGGCACCCAGGATCGCATACCGTGAGACCATCCGCGGAACAGCAGAAGCGGAAGGCAAGCACAAGAAGCAGTCCGGCGGTGCCGGCCAGTTCGGTGTCGTTGAGATGAGATTCGAGCCTCTCCCCGGAGAAGATTTCGAATTCGTCAACGCAGTCGTCGGAGGAACGGTACCCAAGGAATTCATCCCTGCTGTTGAAAAGGGAATCAGGGAAGCGATGCTCCACGGCGTTCTCGCCGGATATCCGATGGTCGGATTCCGTGCAACGCTGTACGACGGAAAGTATCACCCCGTCGACTCCAAGGAAGTCGCCTTCAAGTCCGCAGCGCGTCTTGCATACAAGGCAGCCTGCGCACAGGCAAAGCCCACACTGCTCGAGCCTATCTGCACGCTCAAGGCATATGTGCCCAACGACAACACCGGCGACATCATGAGTGAAGTCACGAAGCGCCGCGGCCGTGTCCTCGGCATGAACCCCGCAGAGGACGGACTGATGCTCGTCGAAGCCGAAGTTCCGGAAGCAGAGATGCAGGACTTCACCGCCTTCATGAGATCGTCCACACAGGGACGCGGGACATTCTCCCTTGACTTCCTCCGTTACGATCCGCTGCCCAGCCACCTCGAGGCAAAGGTCATCGCGGACGCCGCGGACCTCAGGGAAGAGGAAGACGAATAAACCTTTCACACAAACGCGCCGCCGTCTATATGACGACGGCGCTTGTCTCTGCAGGAAACAGTTTCTTAAAAACTGTGTGCTAGATTAAGTCGGAGGATATTGCCATGTTCGGGTATCTTGTTGCTGACAGATCTAATCTGACCGACGAGCAGTTCGGTCAGTACCGGAGCGCATACTGCGGGATCTGTTCCAGCCTGAGAGATAACGGACTTGTCAGAGGGACACTGTGTCTCAGTTATGATCTGGTTTTCCTGTGGATGGTCCTCAGCTCGATGTATGAGCCGCAACTGAGCACCTCGAAGGAAAGATGCCCGGTTCATCCGCTGAAGGGCACCGGGATGATCTCAAATGTCTTCAGCGGATATGCCGCAGATATCGGCATCATCCTCGCATACTACAAAGCACTGGATGACTGGAAGGATGACCGCGATCCTCTGAAGCTGTCCGTGTCGAAACTGCTTCAGAAGCCCTTCGAGAAGGCTGCTGCGTCCTGGCCAAGGCAGAGCAGAGCCGTGATGGAAGCCATAGATAAGATCTCCATGCTGGAAGAAAGCAGATCAGGAGACATCGATGCGCTCTGCAACACGTTCGGGTCTCTGCTCGGGGAGATATTCGTTTACGATCCCGATGATCACTGGGCGGATCACCTGAGGAGGTTCGGAGAGGCAGTCGGAAGATATCTCTACCTGCTGGATGCAGTGCTGGATCTCAAAGAAGATATCAGGCACGGACGCTACAATCCTCTGTGCCAGTCCGGAATGGATACCCCGGAATGGCAGAACAGCGCGCTGGATCTGTTTCTCGGAGACATATCCGAGATATACGGTTTTCTTCCAATCGTTGAATACAGCCCGATCCTGGACAGCATCATATACTCCGGAATGACGGAGAAATACAGACGTTCACTGGAAGACAAGACACCTGGAGAATAATATGTACCGCGATCCATATGAGGTCCTCGGCGTTCCGCGCACTGCAACGGACGAGGAGATCAAAAAAGCATACAGGAATCTCGCCAAGAAGTATCACCCCGATGTAAATCAGGGCGACAGTTCCGCAGAGCAGAAGATGAACGAGATCAACGCCGCTTACGAGGAGATAAAGAATCCCGAGGCGAGAGCCCGCTCGTCCGCGTTTTCTTCCGGATACTCGTCTGCGGGAAGACAGCAGTACGGCAGGGATCCGCATACCGGCAGCGGGACGGGAAACGGACGTTATGATTTCTTCCGGTTCGGACCTTTCGGGTTCAGTTTCTACAGCAATTACCAGCAGCCCTACCGTTCCTATTCATCTTCTTCGGATCCCATGGATCAGGCGTATCAGAGCCTTAGAATGGGCTCCTACTCCGGAGCGCAGCAGTGGCTTGGAAGAGTTCCCGAGTCGCAGAGAAACGCAAAATGGTACTACTACAGCGCCTGCGCGAGCCAGGGGATGGGCAACAGGCTTGCCGCCATGGATCATATACGCAGGGCATGTGAACTGGAACCGAACAATCCGACATACCGCCAGGCGCTGTCTGAGATAAAGAACGGGAGCCTGAGATACTACTCAAGATCCGGCTCCATGCCGACACCAGCCATCGACCCGATGTGTCTGGGACTGTGCCTGCTCAATTCGCTTTGCGGCGGGAGGTTCTTCCTGTGCTGCTGAAAGATGATGCTGTACTGAAAACGGAGCGGTTGACGCTGCGCAGATGGAGAATGCAGGACAGGGAAGAATTCCTGCGCCTTTCAGATGATCCCGAGATACTGCGATGGACGGGCAGGAGAGTACCGTCTGATGAACTGTTCCGGTACTATGTATCACTGGATACGGCTTTTGCTGTCATTGCTGACGGTGAAGTCGCCGGCAACATCTCTCTATTCAAAAACTCCGTAACGGATTCGTTCCGGTGTCTCGACATATATGAGTGCACGTTCTATCTGTTCCCGCAGCATCAGGGAAAAGGCTACGGAACGGAAGCTCTCAGAGCTGTGCTCTCATATGCCCGGTCACAGCTCTGCGCGGATGCGGTGATAGCAGGTGCGATGCCCGATAACCTGAGATCCATCGAGATGATAAAAAAGAACGGGGGAACGTTCTGCTTCTTAAGGCAGCGTCCCTCCGTCCCGGATGAACAGTTCTATGTATTCAGTCTGTGAGCGGTGTGCCGGCGGCATGCCGCTTTTCTATTCGGTGATCCTGTCAAGGAAACTCGCTCCTTTGAGCTCATCACAGGAGACTTCCAGATAATCGCATACGGTGCAGCCGATATCAGCGAAACTGCGGAGCCTTCCAAGATCTTTCGAGGCATACTTTTTCGAGTAGACCAGTACCGGCACACATTCTCTGGTATGATCGGTCGTAAGAAGATATGACGGGTCGCATCCGTGATCCGCAGTGATGATGAGAAGGTCATCATCTCCGAGCTTTGCTGTGAGTTCTTTGAGCTGAACGTCGAACGCAGATACGGCGGCGGCATATCCGTCGGTGTTCCGCCTGTGCCCGTAGACAGTATCGAATTCCACAAGATTGATGAAAGCCAGGCCGCTGAAATTTCTGTCTGCAAGTTCAAGAGCGGCACGCATGCCGTCATCGTTGCTCTTTGTGGATATCGCCTCTTTTATGCCGGAGCCTGCGAACAGATCCCATATCTTGCCGACGCTGATGGTATCAAGACCGGCTTCACTTATCAGATCCAGCATGGTCTTTCCGGGCGGCGAAAGAGAGAAGTCGTGCCTGTTCGCCGTGCGGATAAACTCATCAGAGGTCCTTCCGACGAACGGTCTTGCAATGACCCTGCCTACAGCCGTGGACGGGTCCTCGTCCAGTACAGCCCTGCAGATGCGGCAGAGCCGGTAGAGCTCTTCCGGCGGGACGAGGCTCTCATGGGCGGCAAGCTGGAAAACGCTGTCCGCAGAAGTATAGGCGATAAGATCTCCGGTCATCAGATGGTGTTCGCCGTAATCCCTTATGGCGTCTGTGCCGGAATAGGGGATATTACATACCAGTTTTCTTCCGACCGCTTTCTCAAGTTTCTTTATCAGAGGATTGGGAAAGCCGTGCGGGAAGGTGGGAAGAGGTTCATCGGATATCAGACCGGCTATCTCCCAGTGTCCTATGGTGGAGTCCTTCCCCATGGACTTCTCTTCGGCGCGGGCATAGCTTGCCAGAGGATGATTAATACCTTCCCGGTAGTCTATTCCCTCTATATTGAACAGCCCGAGGCTCTCCAGAACGGGCACATTGAATTCAGCGCTGGAATTCAGCGCTTTGAGAGTGTCTGTGCCTTCGTCTCCGAATACGGCCGCATCGGGAGCTTTCCCGATGCCCATGCTGTCGCATACTATAATGAATACTCGTTTGCCCATGTGATGCTCCATACTGTTTGAGGATAATATCATTATACAATGCGGAAGGTTCGCGTTGACACCGCGGATGCCTAAAAACTATAATCATTAGCAGTCAGAGACTGTTCTGACGAGGTCGCTGTGGTGGAATTGGCAGACACAAGGGACTTAAAATCCCTCGCCGAAAGGCATACGGGTTCGACCCCCGTCAGCGGCACCAGAAGCAGGAGGATCCGCATCCGGACCTCCTGTTTTTTGTATAGCGAAAACCACACGCTAGGCGTGTGGTTCAAAAAAGGTTCACCGGTGAGGCAAACA
>JAFYZY010000149.1 GCA_017548485.1 Oscillospiraceae bacterium
ACCAGGCCTGGTCGATCCCTTGGGTTATTATCTGAGAACTACTTGAACTATCTGTAATAATGTAGCGCCGTATACGAGACCCGTACGTACGGTGCAATGGGAGGTGGAGGGCTTACGCCCTCCGTCTACCCTATTTCTGGAAGCTGACACACCGGGATTTGTTCTAAAACATGCCGCTTGTGTTATATAATTAATTATTAAGTGCTTTTACAGAAAAAGGAGCAACAGAAAATGCTGAATATCGAAAAGAAGATCGACAACGACAAAGCCTGCTTCAGACTGACCGGAAGGCTGGATACCCTTACTTCTCCGGAACTGGAGAGCGAACTCACAGATATCATCGACGGACTCACCGATCTTGTCCTTGACTTTGAAGAACTTGAGTATGTATCTTCTGCCGGGATGAGAGTGCTCCTCGCCGCGCAGAAAAAGATGAACGATCTGGGTAAGATGACCGTAAAGCATGTCAGGCAGGAGATCATGGATACGTTCGAGATCACCGGCTTTGACGAGATACTGACGATAGAAAACTGAAAAGAAGAGAATAAGTGATGGGAAACAGACGGGAACTCGGCGATATCGTTAAAAGTCTTCTTGAGAAGAGTTATACAGTTGTCCCGGAAGATATCGGGACCGACGCAAGGCTCTCCAAAAGCGGAATGGTATTTGACACAAGGTCATACACGGTAGAAGGTGTCGGACATCTCTGTATCCTCAATATGAATGCGATGCTGGGGCTCATGAAGATGGAGACCGTCGTTCTTTCGGCGTTTGAAAAGGACGTGCCGCTCGTTAATTTCGACTGGGTAAGCGCGTTCGGCAAAGAGACGCAGCTGAACGAGTTCTATGATACTCAGATCTCTCCGTATCCGCAGAAGAAACTGGACGAGTTCATGAAGATAAAGGACGGAGACAGAGATATAGCGGACTACGTCTCTGCGGCGGCATGGTACGACGGGATTCTCTATCCGTGTTCATACCGCAAGACCGGCAAGGGACTGACGAAGAGGTTCTCCTCGGCTGCTGAAAGATATACCGAGGTATTTGCGGATCAGCTCAATAGCGCAGCAGCATGTGATCCTGAGGCCAAAAAAGAAAAGGTCAGAGAGTTCGCGGAGACTCTGGTGGAGAAGGGCGGACCTGCCGTCAATCAGGTCACGAAGCTGTTCGGGAAAGAGACCGCGGAGAGGCTCGTACTCGGACACATGTACGGGGTCAGGTGACCCTGTACGTACATTCAGAAGGAGAAGGATCAAGATATGCCTGAGATCAACGGAAAAGAAGCTGTCGGATACAGACTGACAGGAAGGATAGATTCCAATAACGCACCTAAGGTCGAGGCCGAGATAACAGAACTGCTCAGGGACAAAGGTAATGTGCCTGTCGTCCTTGACGCATCTGAACTCGATTACATTTCAAGCGCCGGACTGAGAGTGATACTCAGAGTCAGACAGTCACATCCCGAACTTAAGATCACAGGAGTCAGTTCCGCTGTGTACGAAGTCCTGGAGATGACCGGCTTCACCGAGATGATGGATGTCGAGAAGGCATACCGCACTGTTTCGGTGGAAGGATGCGAAGAGATAGGCCGCGGGGCAAACGGTGTCGTTTACCGGCTGGATGACGACGATGTCGTAAAGGTGTACTTCAACTCGGATGCACTCTCCGATATCCAGCATGAGCGGGAGGTAGCCCGTCTTGCGCTCATCCTCGGCATCCCCACAGCGATCTCATATGACGTCGTAAAAGTAGGGGACAGCTACGGATCCATGTTCGAGCTGCTGAAGGCGACGTCATTCTCCAAGATCCTCGCGAAAGAACCGGAACGCATGGACTGGGTCGTTGAAGAGTTCGTCAGGATGCTAAACCGCATCCACGGCACTCTGGTGCCGGAAGGCAAGCTGCCCGATTTCAGAGAGACGGTGATCTCGTGGGCTGAATTCATGCAGGATTATTTGCCGCAGGAGTACGGCAAAAAGCTCATGTCGCTCATAGAGGCAATTCCGCATGACGACCATATGATACACGGTGACTACCACACCAAGAACGTGGTCCTTCAGGGCGATGAGGTGCTGCTGATCGACATGGATACGCTTGCGGTAGGTCATCCGATCATCGAACTTGCCTCCGTATACAACGCTTTCCAGGGGTACTCGGAATACGATCCCGAGACCATAGTGCAGTTCCAGGGGTTCGACCGTGATACCGCCACGAGATTCTGGCATAAGGTCCTGGCTGCGTACCTCGAGACAAGCTCCGAGACGAAACTGCATGAAGTGGAGGACAAGGCGCGCGTTATCGGATACACCAGAATGATCCGCCGTTCTATCAGACGTAAGGGACTGGAGACTGAAGCCGGCAGGGCGGAGATAGATCTCTGGAAGAGCGAGCTGCTGGAGCTGCTCGACAGGGTGGATACACTGGTCTTCGACAAAAATGAGCTGGAGATAGATGCCGTGAACGACAATCTCCCCGAAGTTCAGGCTTTTGTGGAAGAAAAACTTGAGAAAGCAGGATTTCCGGCGAAGACTATGATGCAGGTGAGTCTGGCTGTCGAGGAGATATTCGTAAATGTAGCCAGCTACGCTTATTCTCCGGAGATCGGAAAGGCGAAACTCAGAGTCGAAGTGGCAGACGGACCTTCTTCCGTGACTGTCACGATGAGCGACAGCGGAGTGCCGTACGATCCGCTGTCTAAAGAGGATCCCGATATCTCAGCGCCTGCCGAGGACAGGCAGGCAGGCGGGCTTGGGATCTATCTTACAAAGAAACTGATGGACGATATGTCCTACGTGTATAAAGACGGAAAGAACGTCCTTACTCTCAGGAAGAATATCTGAATCAGGAGAGGGACAGTGAGCGTGTTTGACATCGACAGCATAACAGCAGAATTTGACAGAAGATACAGGATCAAGAAGAGCGTCAATGCGGCCTTCAATCTGCTGATCGCCGTCAGCGGTCTGTGCGTGTTTCTGTATACCACGATAGTGGACCGCCACAGGATGGCTGAAAGACTGAGGTATATGACGTTCTGCAGCACGCTGTTCACTTCCGTTGTCTCCCTTTTCACATTCATAGTCTGTATCATGGAAGCGGCTAAACGGACAGAAGTCACGAACAGGGCGGTCTATTTCCTCAGACTTTCGTCAGCGCTTACGGAAAGCATCGTGCTGGCGGTAGTACTGTTCGGCCTGACGCCTTTCGTCCCGGATGATCCGGATGTCAGGACTTTCGTCGGGATAATGACGCACCTGGTCATTCCTCCGATGACGGTCCTGAGTTTCATCTACAACGAAGCGCCGGTTGGCAGACTGAAACCGCTGGAACCTTTCTTCGGGACATGGTGCATCACGACATATGCCGTAGTCATGCTTGTATTGTTCGGGTCGGGAACGATACCGTCTGAGCTTGCTCCGTATTCCTTTCTGGACTTCGAACATCATTCCGTTCTGTACCCGGCAGCATGCCTTATCGGGATATATCTTGTCGGTTATCTGGTGGCGCTGGGGCTGTCTAAGCTCAATATGCGATGCTCATGGATCTGGTTCCGCGGAGTTGGCAGATCGGGAAGGCTCGGAAGCAAGTAATTATAAATTTGGTAAGGAGAATACAGACGATGTTTACATGGCGTCATCTTCTTTGGCTGCTCATATGCGCGGTCATGATCACTGTCACTGTTGCCGCGTTCCGCAGGAAAAGACCGCCTCTCAAAAAGGTGCTGAAGACCGCGATGATCATCTCGATACTGTCGGAGGTCGTCAAGGTTGCAAGCGTCATTGAGATGGTGCCCTCCGCAAACGGAGTGCTGTACGGACCCTATATACCGCTCAACCATCTTCCGCTTCATTTCTGCTCGCTGCAGATCATCCTGATATTCTTCGTGAGCACCACGGAAGATGACAGAAAACGGGAGAAGGTCCTGGGATTCATGTATTCCACCGGTATGCTAGGAGCGCTTGCAGCTCTGGCGATGCCGTCAATTTTCACTACCAGCGTTCCCGTGGAGAGAGCGTTCGTGAGTCCTCTCTCATACCAGTTCTTCATATTCCATTCCATGCTCATCGCCCTGGGGATCATCATAGCGATCTCCGGTGAGATCACCTGGAGATGGAAGCACCTTAAGGACACGCTGCTGTTCGTGTATCTGCTGGGATTCATATCGCTGTATGTCAACTCGCTGCTTGCCTCTCCCACATATGTGGACGGCGAGCTCAAGAGCGTGGACTTCTGGACGAACTTCTTCTTCACATTCAACAATCCGCTCGGGATAAAGGTGACTGAACTCTGGCAGTGGGCGCTGTATTTCGCGATACTGATCGTGGCTGCGACGCTGCTCATATTCCTGTCATTCTATCCGCTGATCAGAAAAGACAGAGACAAGACGGAGGAAACATGAGGGCCGACAACAAGAACGCTGTGACGATGGATCCGTCAGGTTTCGTAGTACTTGCTGATTACATTCCCGCTGCCGTCCAGGAGATAAGATACCATTCCTCCTACAACTTCATAGGGGACAGGATAGACGGCTATGAGGAGCCCTGCGCACTTATCACTATCGAAGCAGCCAGAGCTCTTAAGTCGGTAAGCAATGAGCTGATAGTTCAGGGCTACCGCCTTAAGATATTTGACGCCTACAGGCCAGTGATGGCGGTAAAACATTTCGTCCTCTGGGGGATAGAGGACCAGGATATACGCATGAAGCCCTATTTTTATCCCGATCTGGAAAAACAGGAACTGTTCAACAAGGGATATATCGCCAAGAGATCCAGCCACAGCCGCGGCAGCGCGGTGGATCTCACGCTCCTCGACATGAAGACCGGCAAGGAAGTGGACATGGGCGGACCGTTCGATTTCTTCAGCGAGTTGTCGCACCCGGACTTCAGGGGCATAACAGACGAGCAGTACGAGAACAGGATGACGCTGCGCAGATCCATGCTGCGCAACGGATTTGAACCGATAGACTGCGAATGGTGGCATTTCGTGCTCAGGGACGAGCCGTATCCGGATACATATTTCGAGTTCCCGGTCTCTTCCGCTTATCTTAAAAAGTGAACCGGGCACTGAACAGCACAGCACAAAAGCGGAGCATCTTTGAGGTTCCGGCCGTTACGGAGGGATCAGTCATTAAATGATCAGATACATCAGAGAACACATAGCAGTAAAGAGCATACTGAGCATCATTCTGCTGCTCATGCTCTTTTCTCTTGTTGTATGCGTGATAGGGTTCAGAGCTTTTACCAACTCACTTCTGGATCTTTACTCGGAAGATGCCTTCCGCACAGCGGATACGGCTGCGGCGATAGTGGACGGTGACCGGATCGATGCATACCGCGAGAGCGGCGGAGTCACGGAAGAGTACAAAGACGTTTATGACAGAGTAGATCTGCTCTGCAACACGTCCAGATCCACCTTCATCTATGTGATAGTGCCCGATATGACTGATTACAGGCATATCACGTTCCTGATCTCCACGATGAGAGAGGGCAGCGGATACACTCATTATGACTTCGGATACTACCGCGAGACCACCAACGACGAGTACAGGGAGAAATACAGGCTCATCATGAACGGTACCTCCGACGGAGAAGTGGTGGTCAGGGATAAGGGCTATATAGAAACGGATCCCCACATCACCGTGATGATCCCCGTTAAGGGCTCTGACGGAAAAGCGAAAGCGATACTGTGCGTGCAGCGGCAGATGGACACCGTGGTGAACACCCGCAAGGGATTTCTCAGCAGAGTTGTCTTCGTCACCGCTATGGCAGCGCTGCTCGTGCTGATGAGCCAGGGGGGTTATCTGGAAAGAGTCTTCCTGACACCTGTGGACACCATAACCAGTGAAGCGGTACGGTTTGCCTCCGAAAACACGCCCGCGGAAGAAAAACTGAGTTCCCGCATCCCGAATACGGATGAGATCGGGATACTTGCGGGTTCTATCGACCGGATGGAAGAACAGATCACTCAGTACATTGAGAGCATAACTTCCATTACGGCGGAAAATGAGAGGATCGGTACCGAACTTTCTCTGGCGACGAGGATCCAGACATCCATGCTCCCTCATGTATTTCCGCCCTTCCCGGACAGGACGGATATAGATCTTTATGCTTCCATGGACCCTGCGAAGGAAGTAGGCGGGGATTTCTATGATTTCTTCCTGATCGATGAGGATCATCTTGGGCTGGTCATGGCGGATGTCTCGGGCAAAGGGATACCTGCAGCCCTGTTCATGATGGCTTCCAAGATCATCCTGCAGAGCGTAGCCATGCTGGGCGGAAGTCCTGCTGAGATACTGACCAGAACGAATGAAGCGATCTGCTCGAACAACCAGGCGGAGATGTTCGTGACCGTATGGACCGGGATACTGGAGATGTCCACCGGAAAACTCACCGCCGCCAATGCCGGGCATGAGTATCCGATAATCAGAAGGCCCGGCGGGCAGTTCGAGATCTTAAAAGACAAACACGGTTTCGTGATAGGCGGTATGGAAGGTATAAAGTATAAGGAGTATGAGATGCAGCTGGAGCCCGGAACGAAACTGTTCGTATATACCGACGGAGCTCCGGAGGCTACGGATGCGAACAACAAGATGTTCGGAATGAACAGACTGGTCGATGCGCTGAATACAGATGCAGATGCTTCACCGAAACAGCTGCTCGCAAATGTCAGAAAGGCAGTCGACAGGTTCGTGGACGGCGCGGAGCAGTTCGATGACCTGACCATGATGTGCGTCGAATACAAAGGCTGAGATAACGATACGGGAGATACCGGTATGGAGAAGATCATTGCGAACGGAAAGCTGGAGATCACTCTTCCTGATGGATTCCATCTGATGAGTGAGGAAGAGAAGAGTGAATTACCCATGATTGAAATCACGGGCTTCCCGCTTCGCAGGCAATAACCTTACTCGAATGCAGATTTAACTCTGCACCTAAGCAGAGGGTTTGACCTCCACGGGACTCTGCGCTCTCTATTCCGGAGAGCATGTTTTTCCTCAACGCTTCACTCAGAATGGATATAGCTGCCTTTCTGTCCCTTGAGCTGTGGTGATACCCGCAGTATCTGCAGGTATAGCTCCTCTCACTCAACGGATGTTTCGTCAGCTTACCACATACAGGGCATATCTGTGTGGAAGGAAAGTCCCTGCTCACAACATGGACGCTTGAACTCTTCATGAGTTCCGCTTTGATGACGCCCATGGCTGAATGCTGGACCTGTCTTCCGAATAAGCCCTTATGCCAGTTATGTATCATCTCATCCTGGATGGCGATGAAGTCATAGTTGTTTAGGATCTCGTGCACGGCTTTGTGTGCGAGATCTTTTCTTCTGTTACTATCTTTCTCATATGCTCTCTGAAGCTTTGCTTTACGCTTGAAGTGTCTTTTACTATTCTTATGACCATTATGGGAAAGAGCTTTGCTCATCCTCCTTGCTGCGAGTTTTGTTCCCTTGCTCTCAGGGACATAG
>JAFYZY010000150.1 GCA_017548485.1 Oscillospiraceae bacterium
ATCGAGAAGGAAGCTACATGCACTGAGCCCGGAGAGGAAGTCATAAAGGGCGAAGTGTGCGGGCAGACACTGGAGACACGTGAGATCGAGGCTTCAGGCCACAAGTATCCGAACAAGTGGACGGTAAGACAGGAAGCTACCTGCACCCGAAAGGGCATCGAGTTCAGGAAGTGCACCGTGTGCGAAGAGGAAGAGACCAGAGAGATCGACATGGTAGATCACAAGTTCTCAAGCTGGGCTGTTAGAACAGAATCCACTTGCACTAAGAAAGGAGAGGAATACAGGAAGTGTTCCGTCTGCGGCACAGAGGAGACCAGAGAGATCGCCCTCAAGGACCATACTCCGGTCACAAAGACCACTAAGGAGCCGACCTGCACAGCGACTGGTACCCAGACTAAATCCTGTTCAGTATGCGGGACAGTTATCGAGACTACGACACTCCCTGCTAAAGGTCACAGTTTCCCATCAACATGGACTGTAAGAACGGAGTCCACCTGTGCCAAGAAAGGCGTAGAATACAGGAAATGTTCTGTGTGCGGCACAGAGGAGACCAGAGAGATCGCCCTCAAGGACCATACTCCGGTCACGAAGACCACCAAGGAACCGACATGCACTGCTACAGGTACACAGACTAAATCCTGTTCAGTTTGCGGACAGGTGCTTGAGACGACGTCTATTCCGGCGAAAGGGCACAGTTTCCCCTCGACCTGGACTGTAAGAGAAGCGTCCACCTGTGCTAAGAAAGGTACAGAGTATCACAATTGCTCTGTGTGTGGAGCGGAGGAGACCAGAGCACTCGATCTGGCAGCACACACTTACTCTGACTGGTCTGTGGATGAAGAGTCTACGTGTACTGTACACGGTACAAAGAGCAGGACTTGTACTGTCTGCGGAGCAAAAGAGACTCAGGAGCTGCCGCTTGCAGATCACCTTATGGGTGACTGGGTAGCAAACCCCAATATGCATACATCGGTCAGAAAGTGCGATAACTGTGATTATGAACAGACATGCAATCATACCACCAATACATTTACAATGAACTGGTCATCAGGCAGTTATGATGGTAGTTCTGTAACCTGTACAGTTTGTGGCAAGACTGTCGCGGAGCTTGGCGGAAGTGCCATGTATATGCAGGATATGGAAGAAGATACACAATACATGGATGTCATACTTGGAAGCAATTACTTTTATGTATATTAGTTAAACGCTAGAAGGAGAAAACTTATGGAAAGATTATTCGAACAACTTATGTCACTGGATGGTTTTGTGAGGATGCTGATAGTCCTCATTGTGACTTTTGTTGTTTCGCTTCTGGTTAAGCTGTTGTTTGGCGTCAAATTCAAGAAGCAGAGGACTGCCACGATCCTCGGAATGATAGGAAGCATCCTCATCTTCATGATCTGGTTTGCGGGAATAGTTTACGCGCTTATGCAGATAGGTGTAGACACCACGTCGATCCTTGTCGGCGCGGGGATAACAGGAGTTATTCTCGGCCTCGGATCGGAGTCGCTGATAGCCGACGTCCTCGCCGGTATATCGCTGATCCTTGATAAGGATTTTCAGGTGGGCGATACTGTCGCCATCGATGATTTCAGGGGCGAAGTCGTAGCTATGGGAATGAGGACGGTAAGCATCCGTGATATCGCGGGAAACGTCAACATCATCCGCAACTCCACCATCGAGTCAGTGATCAACCAGTCCAAGGGCACGCCGCTGACCGTGGCGAGATTCCCGGTGAGCAGAGACAAGAAACTTGAGGATGTGGAAGCGACTGTAGAGAAAGCAATAGACACAGTGTTCGCAGAGAAGCCAGAACTCTTTGTCTCCAGACCGGTATACAGAGGAGTAGACGAACTCTCCACAGAACTTGACGACACCCAGATGGTCCTGCTCATAACGGCGGAAGTCAAAGAAGCCAACATGTACGATGCCAAGAGAGCTATTCTCAGAGCGGTCAAGATCGCACTGGAAGAGGAAGAATGATCTTTCCATTGTTAAACTTAAAATGAAATGAGAACAGCGCAGCGTTTATGCTGCGCTGTTCTGCCTTCAGAAGAGATCATTGGAGAATGTGTTTGCCGCGGATTATTCCGTTGACTATCAGTTGTCAGATGATATAATCATGAGCAGGACTAAATTGTAAGGGGAACGGAAAAAGTGGCTAAAAGTGATTATCTGCTCGAGATGCGCCATATCCAGAAGAGTTTCGGAGCCGTGGTGGCTCTCTCCAACGGATGCGTAAGAGCAAAGAGCGGCGAAGTCAACGCTCTGATAGGAGGAAACGGAGCAGGCAAATCCACGCTCATCAAGATACTGTCCGGCTATCAGCCCTGCGATGCGGGAGATATCCTCTTGAACGGCGAGAAGGTTGAGATCCACAGCACCACTGAAGCACAGGACCTCGGCATCAAGACCATCTATCAGGAACTGGCGTTGTTCGAGAAGATGAACGTCTACGAGAACATGTACGTCGGCCGCGAGCTTACCATCGACAAGAGACCCATCAAATGGCTCAAGGTCCTGGACCTCAAGAAGATGAGGGAAAATGCCCAGGCTGAGATCAAGCGCATGGGATTCAACATCCCCAACATATTCAACAGAGTCATGTTCATGTCAGGCGGCCAGAGGCAGGCTATTGCCTGCGCCAAGGCTCTTATGGGAGGCGCCCCGTCGGTCCTGATCATGGACGAGCCCACAGCTGCGCTCGGCGTCAAGGAAGGACGCGAGATCATCGACCTCATGAAGAAGTACCGCGACGAAGGAGCAGCTATCATCCTCATCAGCCACAACATGAGGACCGTATTCGAGGTCGCCAACGAGATCACCGTCATGAGACTGGGCGAGACCATCGCCTCCCTCAAGAAGGAAGACACCAACGAAGAGGAAGTAGTCGGACTGATGACCGGAGCTATCGACAATATCACAGATGAAAGGAATCTTATCGGCGAGTACGATATGTGATCTCCGATTCAATAACGAGCGTAAACCGCGGACTTGGGTCCGCGGTTTTTCTGTGCTTCGAAACCATTTACAGGGATATAGAACAGTTATCTCAGTTTGTTTGCTGGTGCTTTACTGTGTTATCATATAAATAGGAATAAGTAAGAAAAAAAGAATGGAGATCTGTTGAATGGCAAGAAATGACGAAAGGAGCGCCCGGATCGGACGCGATTTTTCGTTCTGGCAGCTGATCTGGTTCTGTGTCCCCGCGATAATGACGAACCTTTTCACGGCGCTGTTCAGAACATTGGATGACGGACTGTTCGTAAGCAGGTATGTAGGCCCCACCGCGCTGGCCGCCATCAAGATTATCGCCCCCATAAACTCCCTGCTCATGGGCTTCTCACATCTGTTCTCGATAGGAGCAAGCACGCTCTCGGCTCACAAGATGGGAGAGGGAGACAGGGAGGAAGCCAACAGGATATTCAGCCGTGTCGTAGTCTCTGCCGGCGTGGTCGGAGCGATATTCTCCGCGGTGGTGCTGAGCTTTGAGCAGCCGATCCTCACGTTTCTCGGAGCTGACGCGGAGACGATGCCGATAGCGCTGACATACACGCGCATCATCTACGCGGATGCGGCTCCGCACCTCATGGGGCTGTGCATGGCCAGTTACTACTCCACGGCCGGAAAGCCTGTCATGGGCCTGGTCAGCTCGATCCTGAACGGTTCCATGAACATCATCTTTGACATCATCCTCATAGTGTGGCTCAAACTCGGAGCGGACGGAGCCGCATACTCAACCATCTTCGGCGAGATCGCCGTCATGCTGCTGGGATTCGTGTTCTACTCCATGAGGAAGCATGAGATCCATTTCACCAGACCTCAGGGACGATTCATAGAGACCACATGGAACGCCTGGAAAGCGGGATTCTCCCAGTTCATCGGGAGCGTCTCCATCGGCGTCACCAACTACGTCACCAACATCACCCTGATCTCAATGCTTGGTTCAAACGGAATCGCCGCTAACTCCATAATCAACGACCTGAGGATGATGTTCAACACGGCCTTCGTGGGATACGCGGGATGCGTAGGTCCGATCATCGCATACAACTACGGCAACAGGAACCCCAAGCGCCTCAAGAAGATCCTCGGTTACAACCTCAGGTTCTGGTTCTTCGGAACGGTGGCGGTGGAGATCCTGGGACAGGTGCTCAAGAAGCCGCTGATAAGCATATTCATTCCGAATCCGGAGGCGTCGCCCATATACGCGATGACTCTGGAGGGACTGACCATAGAGTACTTTGCTGTGATGTTCTCCGCGGGCTGCATCTTCACCATGAGGATGTTCGTGGCGCTTGGAGCGCCGAAGTACGCTGCGGTGCTGTCCACCATGAGAAATTTCGTGTTCAGGCTCATCATGATCATCGTGCTCCCGAGAATGTTCGGAGAGGTCGGCGTCTGGCTTGCGTTCCCGGTAGCGGAGTTCCTGTCCTGTCTGGTCGCCGGAACTCTGATCTACCTCAACAGGGACAACTACGGTTACGGGAAGTCCGGCGTCGCATACATGATGCAGGGCACGCCCTATCCCGCTGATGAGGACGATGCCGCCTTGCCGGAGGATCCCGACGGGGAAACCGCGGGAAGCGGCTCTGATTGACAAAGAATTATGCATTGCATATAATCAGTTTGCTACAAGCAGAGATGGAAGAAAAATATGCTGAGGGACCGTACAGAGAGGCCGATAGAAGCTGAGATTCGAGCCGCGGAGAAACAGCATTGAGCCGTCTTCCGGAGCTTCCGCCTAAAGCGGCGCAGAGGTGCGTTACAGCCGTCACGAGAGGCACTTTTCAGTGCAATGCGGGTGGTACCGCGGAAGTCGTTATTACGGCCTTCGTCCCGGACTGGGACGGAGGTCTATTTCTTTATAAGGCAGGGAATAAAATGACATCGAAAGAACTGCGCAGCAAATGGCTGAACTTCTATGAGGGAAAGGGACATCTCAATATCGGAGCGGTATCGCTGATAGGAGACGGCACCACCGGCGTCATGTTCAACGTCGCTGGGATGCAGCCTCTTATGCCGTATCTGCTTGGACAGCCGCACCCCTCGGGAAAGAAGCGCCTGTGCAACGTCCAGGGGTGCGTCAGGACCGTCGACATCGAGTCGGTCGGCGACGCGACTCACTTCACCTTCTTTGAGATGATGGGCAACTGGTCCCTCGGAGACTACTTCAAGAAAGAGAAGACGGCCTGGACATTTGAACTGCTGACGCAGGTGTTCGGATTCGATAAGGACAAGATCTGCTCAACCGTATTCGAAGGCGACGATAAGGTCCCCAGAGACGAGGAGACAGCGGACCTGCTGAAGTCTCTCGGCATTAGACCCGAGAACATCTTCTATCTGCCCAAGAAAGATAACTGGTGGGAACTGGAGGGCACCGTCGGCACGCCCTGCGGACCGGACAACGAGTGGTTCTACCCCCGCGAGGACGGACCGGACTCCTCCGACTTTCTCACTTCCAACAGGTATGTGGAGATCGGAAACGACGTCTACATGCAGTACAAGAAGACGGAGAACGGCTACGAGGAACTTGCCGGAAAGAACGTCGACACCGGATTCGGTCTCGACCGTCTGCTGCTGTTCCTCAACGGCCTTGACGACGGATACAAGACCGACCTCTTCGCAGGTGCGGTCGGCTGTCTCGAGAAACTGTCGGGCAGGAGCTATAACGACGACGAGGAAGCCAGAAAAGCCATCCGCATAATCGCGGACCACACACGTACAGCCGTCATGCTGATAGGCGACGTGAACGGCATACTGCCGTCCAACACCGGAGCGGGCTATATCCTCAGAAGACTGCTCCGCCGCGCCATAAGGTACTGCAGGATCCTCGGAGTCGATACGTCCGCCATGCTGGCGGCAGCCAGGGTGTTCATTGAGGACGTCTACGGCGAGGCTTATCCGCTCCTGATAGAGAAGGAGCAGTATATCCTCAACGCGATAGAGAAAGAGAGCGAGAGATTTGCGGCCACGCTGGCCGGAGGCATGCGCGAGTTTGAGAAGTGCATCGCTGCAGCCGGATCAGATACCGTCATAAGCGGTCAGCAGGCTTTCCAGCTCTATGACACCTTCGGATTCCCGCTGGAGCTCACGGAAGA
>JAFYZY010000151.1 GCA_017548485.1 Oscillospiraceae bacterium
ATCCACCCTGCCGCCGGATATAGTGAAAAGGACATTTGAAGAGGCGAACAGGAGAGGCATACACATTCAGACCTACCGCGACGACAGAGTGGTGGTGGAACCTGTCTGCGACGACGATCTCGTCAAAGAGTACAGCAGGAAGATGATCGTCGAGGAAGAGGTGATACCCGATATCGCTCTTCTGGACGAGGAACCCGTCAAGATGCTGATCATTGACGACCGCGACCCGGCTCCTCTGCAGTCTTTCCGCGAGTGGATCGCGTCCTGGGCCGACGGGGTCCTGGACACATTCTTCTCCAACGATCAGTATGTCGAGATAGTGAGCAAAGGCCTCAACAAGGGAAACGCTCTGCTGCAGATGGCGGATATCCTGGGGATCGCCAGAGAGAACACCATAGCGGCGGGAGACGCGGGGAACGATATAAAGATGATCGAGGCCGCGGGGCTCGGATGCGTCATGTGCAATGCGACAGACGACGTGAAGGCCATTGCGGATTACATAACCGAGAAGAACAACAACGAATGCGGCGTTGCGGAGATAATCGAGAAGTTCGTGCTGCGCTGATCCGCGCCACAGAGGACGGAATTCACAGAAAATTCAATTCCGGGGCCGCTTCTGCAAGACACGGAGGCGCTCATCGGATATAATGGAAGAGAAGAAAACCGGTCCCGGACGGATAAAGCAGGGAACGGCTGTAATATCGTATCTTTACCAAAGGAGATATCATCAATGTTAGAGCAGCTCAAAAAGGAAGTTTTTGAGGCCAACATGCTTCTTCCGAAGTACGGTCTTGTCACGTTCACCTGGGGCAACGTCTCCGGCATCGACCGCGAGAGCGGACTGGTGGTCATCAAACCCAGCGGCGTGGATTATGACATCATGAAGGCGGAAGACATGGTGGTCGTGGATCTGGACGGCAAGGTCGTGGAAGGGAAGCTCAAACCTTCTTCCGATACCGCCACCCATGTGGAGCTTTACAAGGCGTTCCCCAACATCGGAGGCGTCGTACATACCCACTCGCCCTATGCTACGAGCTGGGCGCAGTCCGGCAGGAGCATTCCCTGCTACGGGACGACGCACGCCGACTATTTCTACGGCGACGTTCCCTGTCTGCGCTGCCTGACGGCGGAGGAGATAGAGGACGCGTATGAGGAGAACACCGGACACCTGATAGTCAACGAGTTCGCAAGGCTTAACAAGGACTACGAAGCGGTCTCTGCGGTGCTCTGCAAGAACCACGGTCCCTTCTGCTGGGGAAAGAACCCGGAAGACTCCGTGCACTGCGCTGTGGTGCTCGAGGAGTGCGCAAAGATGGCCTTCTGGACCGAGCTCATCGATCCCAAGGTACAGCCCGCGCCGCAGGAGCTCCAGGACAAGCACTATTTCCGCAAGCACGGCGCCAACGCATATTACGGACAGAACTGAACGGCTGAGGCCGGCTACAATAACAGTAAGGAGTTGATACTATGAAGGAATTTGAGTATGTCATTACCGACCCCGTAGGTATCCATGCGCGTCCCGCAGGAAACCTTGTAAAGGAGATCAAAAACTACGCGGACTCCAAGATCAGCATCACGAAGGGCGAGAAGACAGTCGACGGACTGCGTCTGATGGCTGTCATGGGCCTTGGAGCGAAGCAGGGAGACACGGTGAAGTTCACTGTGGAAGGCGGAGATGAGGATGCCGTTGTGGAGGCACTCAGCGCCTGGCTCAGAGAGAATCTCTGATCGATAAGCTGGAGCAGACGGCACGCCGTCTGCTCTTTTCTGTTAAACAAGTATGAGTGAGGAGAAAACCGATGATCACTATTCAGGGAAAAGGCGTTTCCACGGGAGTGGCAGAAGGTCCCCTTTATTTCTACAAACGCGCTGAGACAACGCTCAGAAGGTATACGGTAGAGGATACCGAAAGCGAATGGAACAGGTTCAAGGATGCCCAGCAGAAGTGCATAGATCAGCTGGGAGAACTTGCTGAGAAAGCCAGGGAAGAGGCGGGCGACGAAGCGGCCGAACTGTTCGAGACCCACCAGATGATGGCCGAGGATCTGGACTATGAGGAAGCGATCCAGGCGCTGATCATGGAGGAGGCGAACAACGCGGAGGCCGCTGTCACCGACACGGCGGCGCAGTTCGCGGAGATGTTCGCATCCATGGACGATTCATACATGCAGGCGAGAGCGGCGGACGTCAGGGACGTATCCGGACGCATACTCAATATCCTCTTCGGAGTGGTGCAGGGCGGCATCGATTCCGATGTGCCCGTCATTCTTGCCGCGGATGATCTGGCTCCCAGCGAGACCATCCAGCTGGACAAGAACAAGATCCTCGCGTTCGTTACCGAGGGAGGATCCGGATCCAGCCATACGGCGATACTCGCGAGGACCATGGGCATCCCGGCCATCGTGGGCCTCGGCGATCAGATAAAGCCGGAGTTCGAAGGGCGTCCTGCGATGGTGGACGGATCCACCGGGCAGGTATATGTCGATCCCGATGAGGCGACGGTCGCCTATCTGAGGGATAAGAGAAAACAGCAGCTGGAATACAAGCAGATGCTGGAGGAACTCAAGGGCAAGGAGAACGTGACGCTGGACGGACAGCACATCAGGGTGTTCTGCAACATAGGCAGCCCCGAGGACGTCCAGGCGGTACTGCTCAACGACGCGGACGGCGTCGGACTGTTCCGCAGCGAATTCCTTTATCTCAACTGCGACGATTATCCCACCGAGGACTATCAGTTCGAGGCATATAAGAAAGCACTCTCCGACATGGGTGGAAGGGAAGTCATCATCCGCACCCTCGACATCGGAGCTGACAAACAGATCGGGTACTTCGAGATGCCCGAGGAGGAGAACCCCGCGCTGGGCAACAGAGCTCTGCGCATCTGTCTCAACAGGCCCGAGATATTCCGCACACAGCTGAGAGCTCTTTACCGCGCTTCCGCATTCGGCCGTCTGGGGATAATGTTCCCCATGGTGACCAGCGTGTGGGAGGTCCGTGAAGCGAAGAAGATGTGCGAGCAGGTCAAGGCCGAACTCAGAGATGAAGGCATACCGTATGACGAGAACGTCCAGGTAGGTATCATGATAGAGACCCCGGCTGCTGCGGTCATCAGCGACCGCCTGGCAAAGGAGGTAGACTTCTTCTCCTGCGGCACGAACGACCTGACCCAGTACACGCTGGCGTGCGACCGCCAGAACAACGATCTGGGAAGGTTCTTCAACCCGCATCATCCCGCCGTGCTGCGCCTGCTGAAGATGGTGACGGACAACGCGCACAAAAACGGCGTCTGGGTTGGCATCTGCGGAGAACTCGGAGCGGATCTCGATCTCACCGAGACGTTCCTGTCCATAGGGATAGACGAACTGTCGGTATCACCGGGATCGGTGCTACCGCTGCGCAAGAAGATCCGCGAGACCGACGTGTCCAAAGTCAGGGACGAGCTCATGGACGACCTCATGGGAGAAGGAAAGATATTCTGAAAGACCTGATACGAAAAACAGCGGCCGGAAGGCCGCTGTTTTGTATGACGATATGTTCTACTTTTTGAACGAGTTTATCAGGTCGGTGATCTCCGCTGTGGCGGACGCCAGGATGCTGTTGATGTCTATGATGGTTATCCCGGCTATAGTCTGGAGCACATAAAGCACCGCAAGGACCGTGAATGCTACCAGGAGCAGGATGAAGATGATGTGGAAGAAGGTCCCGAAACAGCCCCTTCTCTCTTCGCTGTTGCTGTCCATAAGCTGTCTGGTGTTTTCCTTGAACAGGCGCCTTTCGGCTCTTATGGCTCTTCCGGTCTTCTTCTCGGCCGGCGCGGTCATCTTGTCGAATATGGTGGACCCGTCGCCGGAACTCAGATACTTCTCCACATCTTCCGAGACGTTCCAGTCGAAAATATCCTCCGTTTCATTCCCCGGTTCGTCGCCGGGCTGAGCCGCTGTTTCGCTGTCAGATGCGAATGTGAAGGTCTTTTTGACAGTTTTTTCCAGATCCCTCTGTACTGTCTGCGGGTGAGCTTCTTCAGGAGCTTCCTGAGCATATTCCAGTTCCTCCCGGACTTCAGGCTCCGTACTGGGAGCGGGTGTTTCTTCTTCAGGCTCCGCCTTCAGGGCAGGGGCAGAGGGCTTCGTTTCCTCTTCCGGCTGTCCCGCGTAGGGAACGTCGTCGAATCTTCCTCCGCTGGTGAAGACTTTCTGCTCCGCGGGTTCGGAAGGTTCCGGCGCGGCAGGGGAGGAGGGCTTATCTCCGGCCTCGCTGTCGCTCAGTTTTTTATCGACTCTCGCCAGCAGCTGGGAGAGATAGTCGTTGGTATCGGGCATCTGATCAGTTATCCTCCGTGAGATCTTCTCCGGTCAGCAGGCTCAGATCGTACCTGAGCAGCTGCTCCGCTTTATCGATGAAGTTGTCCCTCACGGTATTTGCCGCCTTGAGGGAAGGCACATAGACGGACAGTGAATAGAGAGGTCCGTCTGAACTGTCGGAAATGGAGCAGAGAACTTCATATCCGGTATCCGTCTTCTTTATCTCGACCTTGTTGTCGTGGCTCTTGCGCTCATGCTCAACCAGGTATTTCAGAGAATCACCGGCCTTGCTGCGCACTGAGAAGGGGAGGTCTCCCGACAGCATTGCGGCGATCTGCCTGCCGCTGTCCGAGACGCGGTAGCATCCGTTCTCCAGGATGATCTGACCGGAATCCGTGAGCTCGGTGAGCGCGGATACCAGTTCGAAATAGTTCACCAGTCCGTCCTTGGAGACCGCTGAGACCAGCACGTCCTGCGGGACCGGCCGGTTCTGGATGTTGAGCAGGTAGCAGCAGAGGATCTTGACCTCGGAATGTGATGTCAGTCCGCCCGGCACTATTCCTTCAATGAAAGCATCGTTAGGCATGCGCGTCGCCTCCCTTCTGAAATCGTATTATACCACAAGGGAGAGGGCGAGACATTGCAAGAACTCTCATTTCTTGTATAATACTTCTGTATATTCGGAGGATTGTTAATTGGATATTAAAGTCGGAGATATCATAACGGTCAAGAAACAGCATCCCTGCGGAAGCAGCACGTTTGAGGTGCTGCGCATCGGTATGGATTTCAAGATAAAATGCGAAGGCTGCGGCAGGGAGATCATGCTCCCCAGGCAGAAGGTGGAGAAGAACATCAGGAAGATCAACGGGGAAAGGGTGATCCGCTCGTAATGTTTGAGAAGCTTGAGAAGATCAGAGAGAGATTTGAAGAGATATACCGTCTCCTGCAGCTTCCCGAGACCGTGAGCGATCAGGAACTGTACAGGGATCTCAATAAAGAATACAAGAACCTCACACCGGTGGTGGAGGAGTTCAACAGATATCTGGACAGCAGAAGAGAAGCGGAGGAAGCGGACGAGATCCTCAGCGATCCGGACTCCGACGAAGATCTCAGGGAGATGGCGAAAGAGCAGAAGGAAGAAGCTCTCGCGGCGATGCAGGCCGGAGAAGAGGAGCTCAAGGTCCTGCTGCTTCCCAAGGACGAGGACGACGACAAGAGCGTCATCATGGAGATAAGGGCAGGAGCCGGCGGCGAGGAAGCCGCTCTCTTCGCCGCGGATCTCTACAGGATGTACAGCATGTATGCCGCTGCGCAGAACTGGAAGACCGAAGTGGTCAACGAGAACGAGACGGAGCTCGGCGGCTACAAGGAGATCAGCTTCATGGTGGAGGGCAAAGGCGCCTACAGCAGGCTGAAGTATGAGAGCGGCGTGCACAGGGTCCAGAGAGTACCGGAGACAGAGGCCCAGGGGAGGATACAGACATCCACCTGCACGGTGGCAACGCTTCCGGAGGCGGAGGATGTGGAACTGGAGATCAACCCGAAGGATCTGCAGATAGACACCTTCCGTTCCAGCGGCGCAGGCGGACAGCATGTCAACAAGACGGAGTCCGCGATCCGCATAACCTATCTTCCCACCGGACTGGTCGTGGAGTGCCAGGACGAGAGGAGCCAGTACAAGAACAAGGACAGAGCGATGAAGATCCTGCGCTCAAAACTCCTGGAAGAGAAGAAGCAGGAGCAGCAGGGAAAGATCGCTGAGGAACGCCGCAGCCAGGTCGGCACTGGCGACAGGAGCGAGCGCATCCGCACATACAACTTCCCGCAGGGAAGAGTCACCGACCACAGGATAAATCTGACGCTGTACAGGATCGAATCGATCATG
Organism: Oscillospiraceae bacterium; assembly: GCA_017548485.1. Classification (GTDB taxonomy): domain Bacteria; phylum Bacillota; class Clostridia; order Oscillospirales; family Ruminococcaceae; genus RUG11783. The sequence continues at coordinate 6,187 of JAFYZY010000151.1, forward strand.
AACGGAGATCTCAACGAGATCATAGATTCTCTCGCGACAGCGGACAGAGCGGAAAAACTGAGAGCCGCAGGCACCGATAACTGAAAGGACCGCATTTGAGGACAGAACTGATAAAAGCAGAACAGGGCAATGCTGAGGCAGCCGCGGAAAGAGCGGCGGAGCTTCTCTGCAGGGGAGAGATCGTAGCCATACCCACGGAGACGGTCTACGGCCTTGCTGCCTCCATCTACAGCGAAAAGGCCCTCAGGGAGGTCTACTCGGTCAAGGGCAGACCGCAGGACAATCCGGTCATAGTGCACATCTCTTCCATGGACATGCTGGACGGCATAGTGGAAGAGGTGCCGGATGAAGCGCTGCTGCTCGCGGAGAAGTTCTGGCCGGGACCGCTGACCATGATATTCCGCAAGACCCGGAAGGTCTCGGATACGATCACCTGCGGAATGGATACCGTCGCGGTGAGATACCCGTCACACCCGGTGGCTCATGCCGTGATAGAAGCGGCGGGAGTGCCGCTTGCGGCGCCTTCCGCGAATCTGTCGGGAAAACCTTCTCCCACATCCGCGGAGCACTGCGTACATGACCTGTGGGGAAAAGTGCCTCTCATCATAGACGGGGGACAGTGCGAGGTCGGCGTTGAGAGCACCGTCGTATCCATGACCGGGGATCATCCCGTGATCCTCAGACCCGGGATCATTTCTCTGGAGCAGATAAGGGAGCTCATCCCTTCCGCCGAGGTATCGGAAGCCGTCACCAGAAAGGTGGGGGAAGACGAGAAGGTCATGTCTCCCGGACTGAAATACAAACACTATTCGCCTGAATGCAGTGTTACTCTGGTCAAGGGAAGCCTTGAGGATTTCTCATCCTACGTAAAGGAGAATTACGAAGACGGCGATTTCGCCATGTGCTTCTTCGGGGACGAGGAGAGCATCGGAATACCCTGCATCCCGTACGGAACGGCAGAAGATGCCGTAAGCCAGGCCCACAGCGTCTTCGCGGTACTCAGACAGCTGGATGAGATCGGCGCGAAGAGAGTCTTCGTGAGAGCTCCGGAAGAGACGGGGCAGGCCATGGCTGTCTCAAACCGGCTGCTCAGAGCGGCGGGATTCGATGAGGTGACCCTATGAGCATAAGAGTTTACGGTATCACCGGAAGGAGCGGCAGCGGAAAGAGCACCGCTCTGGACATGCTGTCCCGGCTCGGAGTGCCTGTGCTGGACTGCGACCTCATCGTACGGGAGATCGAGACTCCGGGGCATGAATGTTTTGACGAGCTGGTCAGGAACTATCCGCCGGAGATACTGGACGCCCGGGGAAACCTCGACAGGAGAAGGCTCGCGGATATAGCGTTCTCTTCGCCGGATGAGACGAAAAAGATAAACGGCATCGTCCATAAACACGTCCTCAGGGAACTGGAAGACAGATTCCAAAGGCTGGAGAAGGAAGGCAGAGGATACTGCGTCGTGGAGGCTCCCCAGCTCTTTGAGAGCGGGCTTGACCGAAGATGCGACGACATCATCCTTATCGCTGCTCCCGAATCCCTGATGAAGGAACGGATCATGGACAGGGACGGGCTTGACGGAGAGAGGGCGGCGCGGAGGCTGGACGCCCAGATAAGCGAGAGCGAACTGAGAGAGAGATGCGGCATCGTTATAGAGAATGCCGGAGATCTCGGTGAACTGGCTTCAAAGATAAAGGAACTCAAAAACAGACTGGATAAAGAAACAGAAACGGAGGATCAAATGGGAGAAGAGAAGAAGACTGCCGGTCAGCAGCTCGCCGATGAACTGTTCGCAAAGAACGAGAGCGCCATCAAGAGCTACGGCAAAGAGAACAAAAAAGAGATCGAAGCTTACAGCCGCGGCTACATGGACTTCATGAACAGGTCCAAGACCGAGAGGGAATTCGCGCGCAACGCCGCCGGCTACCTCAGGGACAGGGGATTCAGCGAATTCGAGCCCGGGAAGAAGTATTCAGCGGGAGACAGAGTATACTGGCTCAACCACAACAAGAGCCTCGTGGCCGCAGTAGTAGGCACCAGACCGCTGGAAGACGGTCTGCTCATCGCTGCAGCTCACATAGACAGCCCCAGGATCGATATCAGGCCTCATCCGCTCTATGAGTCCGAGGATATCGCGCTGTTCAAAACGCACTATTACGGCGGGCTCAAGAACTATCAGTGGGTGACCCTGCCTCTGGCACTGCACGGAGTGGTATCCAGGAAAGACGGCAAGGACATCAATATCGTGATAGGAGAGGACGAGGACGACCCGATCTTCTACATCAGCGATCTGCTTCCGCATCTGTCCGGCAAGGTACAGGGATCCAGGACCTCCAGAGAGGTCATCACTGCCGAGGAGCTCAACATAATCCTCGGTACAGAGCCCTATGACGACGACAAGGTCAAGGAACCCGTCAAGCTCCAGGTCCTCAAAGTCCTGAACGACAGATACGGGATCACCGAGGAGGATTTCCTCTCCGCCGAGCTGGAGATCGTCCCCGCCATGAAGGCCAGATACGTCGGATTCGACAAGACCCTTATGGCAGCGTACGGACATGACGACAAGATCTGCGGATACACTTCCATGACCGCGCTCGCAGACCTCAAAGCTCCTGAGAAGACCTGCGTGCTGATCCTCGCGGACAAGGAGGAGATAGGCAGCGTAGGCAACACCGGAATGGATTCCGATCTGCTGCGCAATTTCGTGACCTTCCTCTGCGGACCCGTCGGAACGATGCCCGAACTGGTCTATGTCAATTCCAGATGCCTGTCGGCGGATGTCTCCGCAGCTTTTGACCCGACCTTCCCGATGGTCCATGAGCATATGAACGCGCCGTTCCTCAACAGAGGACCGGTGGTCAGCAAGTATCTCGGATCCGGCGGAAAGGGAGGCTCCAACGACGCTCATGCGGAATATGTCGGAGCGCTCAGAAGGATGTGGGACGAAGCCGGTGTGCCGTGGCAGCTCGCGGAGCTCGGAAAGATAGATGAAGGCGGCGGCGGTACTGTCGCTAAGTTCATCGCGAGACTCGGCGTTGACACCATAGATATTGGAGTGGCGCTGCTCTCCATGCACTCGCCCTATGAGATCGCCGCGACGCTGGACCTCTACGCCATGACGAAGGCGGTGTCCGCGTTCTACGAGAAGATGTGAACTACCCATGCTTGAAAGCACGGGCTTCCCGCTTCACAGGCAATAACCTTATCAGAACAAGAAACGAATCTCTTATTCTGACAGAGGGTTTGACCTCCACGGGACTCTGAGCTCTCTGTTCCGGAGAGACTATAATTGTTCCTTA
>JAFYZY010000152.1 GCA_017548485.1 Oscillospiraceae bacterium
GTCGGATCCACCGCCTCGGTCTTTACGCATCCGCAATGGATGATCTCATTCCCGTCAAAGAACACGGCGCCGTTCTCGCCCAGTGTGATGAGGACGTATTTAGGTCCCATCGCGCTGATCGCGCGTGCGGCTTCTTCTGCTGTCTTAAGGTCGGTTATGGCAATTCCCGTCATCTCAGCTGCTTCATGCTCGTTGGGTGAGATGTAACTTATCTTCTCAAGGATATTTCTTTCTATCTCTGAATACGGCGCCGGGTTCAGCATCACCGGAACGCCCGCTTTGTGCGCCATCTGAGCTACCGCGGCATTGGCCTCACTGTTTATCTCCAGTTGCAGCAGCACCATGTCGTATAGACCGATCCTGTCTCTGAGAAACTCGAGTTCCTCTGCCCTGAAATGCATCTGTGCTCCCGGCACCACCATTATGCGATTCCTGGTGCCGTCCGGCCGTTTCTCCAGCTCAATGAGCGCGCAGCCTGTCGTGTCGTCCGGATCGGTTATGACCATAGAAGTGTCTATGCCCATGGCGTTCAGGCATTTCATGAGTTCAGCGCCGTTGAGATCCGCGCCTGTGCGTCCCACAAAGTCCACCAGAGCTCCGGCCCTCGCTGCCTGACAGGCCTGATTGGCGCCTTTGCCTCCTGCAGCTGTGGAGAAAGAGTCGCCCATGACGGTCTCGCCCTCGGAGGGAAATCTGCCGCCGGCAAACGTATAGTCCATGTTAACGCTTCCGACAACAAGTATTCTCGGCTTTCTCATAGGTCTCTCCTCCTTATTGTTTCCGGAAATCTAGCATAACAAAAAGCGGGGTGAAAAACAACGCAGAGCAGGCTCTTTCCCGGTAAAAAGAAAAAGCAGAAGAGCGCAGTCTTCTGCCTGTTCAGTGATCAGTGCTGGATATCGTTTAGATATTGGCTTCTATGTAGTTGACGATGTCGCCTACAGTCTTGAGCTCCTCCGCGTCTTCATCCGGGATCTCGATGTCGAACTCCTCTTCCAGCGCCATGGTTATGTCCAGGCTGTCCATGGAATCCGCTCCGAGGTCGTCCACCAGGGAGGTCTCCTCCGTTATCTCGTTCTCATCGACCTCAAACTGTTCGCAGAGGATCGCTATCACTTTATCAATTACCATATTACAGTTCTTCTCCGGTTTATTTAAAATCCGCAGTGATGCGGTATGATCCGTTTTCATTCAGATCAAAGCTGTATCTTTTTTCTCACCATACAGCCCTTCACAGACACTTTATAGAATACAGATAGAGTATTGTCAATATACATCTTTGAACAATTTGTGGAAAAAAATGTCTTCTTCCGCAGAGTGTAGACAGAGTAACTCTTTTCTCCGCTTCATTATGCTATTATATTAAAAACAAATAATAAACGTATGAAAAGAAAGGATCATTGCAATGGCATATCTCGGCGAAGACATCAGAAACCTCGGATTCGGTCTCATGCGCCTTCCCAGACTGGAAGACGGCAGCATAGACATCGAACAGACAAAAGAGATGGTGGATCTGTTCATGGAAGCGGGATTCACCTATTTCGATACTGCATGGGCATACGGCGGAAGCGAAGAAGCCTGCAAGGCGGCTCTCGTGGACCGTTACCCGAGAGAAAGCTTCCAGCTTGCGACAAAGAACGCCGCCTGGATCGACTGCAAGACAAGGGAGGACGCCGTAGCGCAGTTCGAAACTTCTCTGAGGAAGACCGGAGCGGGATACTTCGACTTCTATCTGCTGCACAACATCGCTCCGGAACGCAAGAAGTTCTTTGATGAGTTCGGAATGTGGGATTTCATCAGAGAGAAGAAAGAAGAAGGACTCATCAAACACATCGGTTTCTCCTTCCACTCCACTCCTGAGTTTCTGGATGAAGTGCTCACAGAGCATCCGGAAGTCGAGTTCGTGCAGCTGCAGATCAACTACAAGGACTGGGAAGAGCCCACCGTCGAATCCCGTGCCTGCTATGAGATGGCCAGGAAACACGGCAAGTCCGTGGTCATAATGGAGCCTGTAAAAGGCGGTCTCCTCGCCAATCCTCCCGAGCAGATCAGGAACATCTTCCTCGAGGCGGAACCTGATTCCTCCTGCGCGTCCTGGGCTATAAGGTTCGCAGCCTCTCTCGACGGTCTGATCACGGTCCTCTCGGGAATGAGCAGCGTCGAGCAGATGAAGGACAACCTAGCTACCATGAAGGACTTCCATGGTTTCACCGACGAACAGAAGGAAGTGGTGGAAAAAGCGCAGAAAGCTTTTGCGGAGATCCCGCTGATCCAGTGCACAGCCTGCGATTACTGCGCCAAGGTGTGCCCCATGGGCATCTCCATAAGCGGTTCCTTCGCAGCGCACAACTTCCTTACCCTTTACGGCGACATGAAGCAGGCCAGAAGGCGTCTGGATTCCGCCAAGGGCGATGAAAAGCTCTATCCCACGGATTGCATCAAGTGCGGTGCCTGCGAGTCGGTATGTCCGCAGCATCTGCCTATCAGGGATCTGCTTGAAAAGGTGACCGCGGATTTCTCGCTGTGAATGATCATACACATAATGAGAAGGGACATCACGATGATGTCCCTCCTTTTCTAATGTAGTTTTGTCAGTTGCTGAGCGCCGGGAAATCACACACTCCGAATGCATACAGCAGTTTATAGGATGCCTTGAACAGTTCTCCGACTACGACCATCACGGTGCCTGCGCAAAATACTGCGTAGCATCCCTTATTCATGCGGCTGTGAACTGCCCATGCTTGAAAGCACGGGCTTCCCGCTTCACAGGCAATAACCTTATCAGAACAAGAAACGAATCTCTTATTCTGACAGAGGGTTTGACCTCCACGGGACTCTGAGCTCTCTGTTCCGGAGAGACTATAATTGTTCCTTA
>JAFYZY010000018.1 GCA_017548485.1 Oscillospiraceae bacterium
CCCTGACGTCATCCGGATGGCTGCGCAGCCAGTCGCGGAATCCGAGATGCCTTCTCAGCTCCGGAGAATCCTGCGGGCAGACATACAGGTGGTGTTCCCGCAGATGCGTCTTTCCTTCATAGCCGAAGGCTTCCCTGCCTTTGATGCCTATGTTCCCCTCGTAAAAGTATCCGTCTTTTTCCAGGGCTTCGATCACTTCGCCGAGCACATCTTCGTTTTCTATAACTACGTCGATATCAATGATCGGTTTCGCTGAGAGTCCGGGAACGGAAGTGCTGCCCACGTGTTCGATACTGAGCGCCAGTTCTCCCAGCGCCTCCTGCAGTTCCCGTCTTATATCCTCAAAATCCTGTTTCCATCCGCTGTCATACGGCAGCACGATCACGTTCCTCATAGAGTTGTTCTGTCCTTACTGATCTCAGAAGTCCGTCCTGGACGCGAGCTGCGCCGGCGGCATTCCTATGAGGCGTATCACCGCGAGCACCGCGACTATCACGTCCGCCGCGACTATGGCAGCGACTGTCAGGAACGGCACCCACAGCGGTATGCTTACAGACAGCCAGTCGAGGCCCATAAGCGGCAGTACGGTCACCACCGCCCATGCGATAAACACGGTCGGCACCGCGTATCTCAGTGTCAGCATGATGCTCTCCAGCACGAAGACTCCCACCGAGTCGCGTCCCGGAATGCCGAGCATCCTGTACACAGCTATCATGTCGATCCTGTCTCCCACGCGGAAGCGCTGGATGATGTAGAGCATCACCAGGCAGAGGATGCCTACGGCAGCCGTTATCAGGAATCTAGTCTGCAGACGCACGCTGCGTTTCTGCATGTAGGACGAGTATTCCGTCTCATAAGTATCCTTTACGTCAATGAGAAGCACGTCCTGCAGTTCCTCAGGAAGAGATTCTGCTATGGTCTTCTTTACGGCTTCCTTGTCGGCGCACCACATGTCAAAATGCGTCGACGTCTCGACCGCGTATCTGAGAAGATCTTCCACTTCTTCGTCGGATATCACTATGGGAGCGGTGATCCCGTTCTTTTCGTATCCCGCTCCGCTCACAGCCTCACGGAGGTAGAAATCTCTTAGGTTGGTGAAGCTCACCGTCGTTCTCAGCCTGTCCATGTAGTAGCTGCCGGCGTTGTCCGCGATGACCACGCATTCGCCCGGCTTGACCGGCGCCAGTCCCGTCATACCGGTTATGGACACGAACTCGGAGTAAGGTATGCCGTCGATGCCGTGAATGCCCACCGAGAGCATTCCCGCCTTTGACAGGTAGATGCTGGGTTCTCCGCTGTCGCAGATCCCCACAATGGTCGGATAGTACTCCCTGTTCTCCATGTAGACCTGCTTGCCGATCATGTATTCGCTGTCCGGGATCAGGTTCTGCACTATGCCGTCCCTGTCTGTGCAGTTGCCGATGACCCATCTGTCCACGACTATCTCGTCGTAGCGCTCCGGCATGCGTCCGTACACGATCTGAGACGGATCCAGCCTCTCTATATCCACCAGGTTGTATCTCCCGAAGCTCATGGAGAGTCCCTCGTACTGCGGGAGTATGTTGGTGTAGAACCTGAACTCCATATTAGTGTCGGGTATCACATCGTATTCCAGCCCCGCCGCGTCCATCGCGTCGAGGAACTGCGGCACGTATTTGCTCACCGAGAAGGAGGTCCTGTCGTTGTAATTCTTTCCCTTACTGAACTGCAGTTCTATCACATGCGAGTCGGCGGAGATGAATTCCTTGGGATCCACCTTGGCGGAGGCGTTTATGTCGGTTATCGCCAGCAGCATCATGAGCGAAAGAAGCATGATGAACAGCGCGTTCGCGAAATTGCGCAGCCTCTTCTTGGAAGCCGTCGTGCGCATCTCCGCCAGCAGCATCCTGAGTCCCAGGCCCGACTTGTTTCCCTGTTTCTGAGGAGGTCTCTCAGTCTCCTCTTCCCCGGATTCATTTCTTTCGATCCGCGACAGATCCAGCTGGGGTCTGCTGCCCTCCCTGATGTAAGGCGGATCGGACTCCTTTGAATACATGACCAGTCTCTTGTCGTCGGTCTTTATTATGAGCCTTCCGTCCTCCACAACGATGGTAAGGTCGGCGGGATCTGATCCGTCCGCGGTCAGCACCCTGATGTTAAGGTCCCCGGACGAGAAGGTCTCGTCCTTATAGTCTCCGGAGTACAGGGAATCCTTCTCGGCGGAATCCAGAGCGCTGCGCTCCCATTCCGAGCTGTCGGAGGATATCCTTCCGTCCTCTATCCTGATTATCCTGTCCGCGAAAAAGTCCGCCAGGCGCTCCTCGTGCGTGACCATCACCACGAGGCTGTTCCTGGAGATGCTCTTGAGGGTGGTGCAGACGCTCAGCGTGCTCTCCTCGTCCAGGTTGCCCGTGGGCTCGTCCGCGAAGATGACTCTCGGGGACTTTGCGATGGCTCTCGCAATGGCGACGCGCTGCTGCTGTCCTCCCGATAGTTCTCCCACCAGGCGCTTACGGAAGCGGAGCATGTCCACCTTCTCCAGCGCGTCCTGGACCCTCTTCAGCTTCTGCCTCTCGTCCAGATCCAGCGAGTGCAGCCCGAGATATACATTGTATGCCACCGAGTGCTCCGGCAGCAGATAGTAGTTCTGGAACACATAGCCGAAGTTCTCGTTCCTCAGCCTCTCGATCTCCGCGCGGTCGGATCGGGTAACTTTGGTCCCGTCTATCTCGACGGCGCCGCTGTCGAACTCGTCCAGTCCTCCGATGGCGTTGAGCAGGCTGGTCTTGCCGCTGCCCGAGCGTCCGAGGATGCACACGAAGCCGGTCTGGGGCAGGTCGAAGCTGACGCCGTGCAGCACTTCCTCCGCTGCTTTAGTGCCGGGGCTGTAGGTCTTGGTGAGATCCTTTACCGAAATCACTGCGCCATCACCTCCTCCATGAGCTCTCCGTCCATGTCCTCATAGAATCCGCTTATGGTGAACACCTGCTTCTTTATGGACCTGGCGACCGCGAAGTACGCTATCGCGCAGAAGACAAGATGCACCGCGAATATCAGGATCAGTCTCGGCGGATCCAGGTACTTGAAGATATTTACCACCCTTATGTAGCCGCGCGCGTTGAGTATTAGTATCACCGCGGCTCCTATGATCTCGGATATGACGGTCAGGAACAGGAACAGCACCGCGAGGGATCCGTACGCAGTTTTAGCACGCAGTCCCATGTTGGACAGCAGCTTGTAATGTCCTGCGAGAGACGAGAAGATCACCCGCAGCAGTATCAGCTGCAGGACCAGCGTTATGGCGGTCGCCGCCAGGGATATGCGCAGCAGACTGATGCGCTCGTCCTCAAGTCCGGCGTCCTTTTTAGTGGAGCCCTGCGCGTAGGGCGACAGAGCGACATAGCCCATATTGACCAGCTCTTCAATGGCGCGGTCGGTATAGGCGTAGTCGTCGATGAACACCGACAGCTGGTTGCACTTCAGGTCGCCCGTCATCTTCTCGTAGGTGACCGGGTTCACGAGCATGAACCTGGGATGGTCGCTTTTGAACTGTCCAGCGCACACAAGTTCGTAGGTCTCATAGGACAGTTCCTGTTCATAATTGCGTGTGTCTCCCGTGTACCAGTTCCCGACGCTCAGCGTCAGCGTCTCTCCGTATTCGGGTCCGCGTCCCTCCGGATCCGGCGGGATCACGAACTCGTTCTCCTTAAGTTCAGTCGGTATAATAGGCTCCGTCTCCTTTGACGGCTCCAGCTGCTTTCCGTCCGGCGTCGGCGCGGGCTTGGGATACACGGCGATCATATAGTCGCTGTACCGCTCCGCTTCGAAGGGAGCGACGGGATATTTCCCCAGGTCTCCGCCGACGAAATACATTCCGTCTCTTCTGTATATGGAAGCGAGGGTGGCAGCGTTCATCATCCTGCAGAAGGTATCCGAGAAATACAGCCCTCTGTCCCCGGATGTCTCGCCCACCACGTCGAAGGTTATGCCTATGAACTGGGCAATGGCCCAGTGCCTGTTGTCCTTTATGTAGACTCTCACCTGATCTCCGGTTTTGAAATCCGGATCGGATGAGAGCACCTCGTAGTAACCCTCCGCCATCCTGCCGTGCTTTACGGCTCCGGCCTGAGTCACGCTGCGCAGGAACTTCGGGTCGCTCTGCAGATCCTGCAGCAGCTCCACGTTGACCGTGTAGGAATATGCATCGGAGTTCTCTGCGCTGTATCCCTCCTCATAGTCGACTCCCGTGTACTCACGGTAGTCTTCATCCTCACGGTAGTAATAGTTCACGTCGGAGATATAGCCGTATTTTTCGACTGTCCTGACGTACTTCTGCCGGGATATCTCCTCTATCTCCTCATCAGTAAAGGAATCCTTTCCGTCCTTGGCGATGACCAGTCTGGTTCGGTCCCCGTTGATGAAGGCCGAATCGTCGTAGATCCTCGCCGTGGTGTCGTCGGTGGCGATGATGAAGTTACCGAGGAATATGAAAGAAGAGATGCTGGTCAGTATGAGTATCAGAGCCGTAAGCGAGAAGAACACAGGTCTCGCCTTTGCGGTAAGCTTAGCTACGTATGGTGCGAGGCTCTTCTGTGTAGACTTTTTCCGTGAGGTCTCGATCCTGGGCATAACCGACATCCCGCCGGCCTGCGGTTCAGGCTCCGGTTCAGGGATCTCTTCCTTGGTGCTCAGATCGGTGTCCTGTATCACCTTTCCGTCCGAAAGAACGACGTGTCTCGTTACGTATTCCTCAGCCTCGCTGAACTCGTGGGTGATCAGTATCACCAGTCTCTCGTCCGAAGCTTCCTTGAGGAGCTTTATGACCTTGTCGCTGTTCTCCCTGTCCAGGTTTCCCGTGGGCTCGTCGGCGATGAGTATTCTGGAAGGTTTCGCCAGAGCTCTGGCGATCGCCAGTCGCTGCTTCTGTCCGCTGGAAAGCTTAGCGGCGCGCCTGCCAGCGTATTCCGACAGCTCCACCTGTTTGAGGATCTCACGCGTCCTGTCTCCGGCAAGTGACTCGCTGCAGCCGGAGAGGATCAGCGCGCTCTCCACGTTCTCGGATACGGTGTTCCCGGGGAGGATGCCGTAGTCCTGTGAGATGAAGCTGATCAGGTCGCGGCGGTACCGCTCCCAGTCGGCCGCGTTGTAGTGGGAAGTGGGCTGTCCCATGACGTACAGCTCGCCGCCCTCATAGGGAAGCATGCCGCCAATAACGTTTGCCATGGTGGATTTGCCGCTTCCGTTCTCGCCGGTGACCGCGACGAACTCGCCCTCCGAGAAAGAAAGGCTCACGTTGGAAAGTCCCATGACCACTGCGGTCTGGGACGCGTAGTATTTGGAAATGTTCTGAAGTTTTAGAACTTCCATGTCC
>JAFYZY010000153.1 GCA_017548485.1 Oscillospiraceae bacterium
TCATGCTGAAGTATTGAACAACCTTGGCAGTATTCACGGAGCATTACTGAGGATGAACCGGTCGATCCAGGCAGAAGGAACGTTTGGGATCATGAAATTCGACCGATGGTACAAGCGAACGGTGCGAAGAGGCATGAAATCGGTTATGACCGAGCTGTTTTTGGTCTCTATCGGACACAATCTGTACAAGTATTACAACAAAAACGTATCTCTGAGAGACGCAGCGTAAGCTGTTTGAAGATAAAACTCTTTGGGGTAAGGGGTGATCTGCCCTTTTTGAGGCCTCAAGTTATAAACAGGCATGTAAAAGGAGCTGTGAGCAACTCCCTCGATTCGTTGAGGTAGTTTTGTCACAGCTCCTTCAGTGTATATGGGATACAGGTTTTAATAGGAGATCATTCCGTGTATACGATCTCTCCGGTCTCCTTGTCGCGGCGATAGTGCTTAAGGAAGTTGTAGGCGATGTCACCGTAGCCCGGCCAGAGCGAGTGCATCAGGTATTCCGTGACGTTCAGGCCGATCATCGGAACTCCCTTCTCGTTCTTCATGAGCCACTCGGCGTTGCGCCACTCGCCGTTGACCGTCGTGATGTTAAGGGAATCGAAAGGACGGCCGATGACGGGATATTTGACATAGTCGAACTCCTCGACAGGATCGATCTCGTTGAACTTGCAGTAGGTCTGCAGGAAGTCGCGGCCGCCCTCATTGAGGTGGTTGTTCTCGGAATCCCACGCTGCGAAGTCGTAGGTGGAGGAGATGAGCATCGCCGGCAGGTCGATATTCTTGTAGAGTTCCTCGGCGGTATCCGGCAGGTCACGCAGAGGCATGGCCATCGGCGCGGCAGCCGCAAAGAGTTCCGGATGGTGTGAGATGCAGTGATAGGTGGCCCAGCCACCCATCGAATAACCGGTGACCCAGACGCGTTCGGGGTCGAGCGCGGGATATTTGTCGAGGATGTACTTCGTGAATCTGGGCAGGAGTTCGCCGCCGATGAGGGTGAGACCGCTGTGCATCGCCGCCGCGATGGCAAAGTTCTGTTCGCCTGCAGTCAGGAGTATGCCTGTCTCATCGAGGAACATCAGGACGTCGTCTCCGCCGCCGTGATTCGCGAGCAGCAGGGGAACGCTGTGTTCAGGTGCGGTGTTGTTGAGGACTTCCTGCGGAAGGACCTCGTACCAGGTGTCGAGATAGTCGCCGGCTTCGGACATAAGGCCGCCGGGGCTCTTCATATCGCTGAAGGTATCGGGATCACTGATGAAGGTGACCTGGAGGTCTCCGATGACGGTCCTGTTGTTGAAGATCGGGTTGCGGCGCGAGAGCGCGAAGCGGGTGATCTCCGGAGCAGTGACATAACCCTTATAGCATCCGGTAACGCGCGGCTCGAGATACTTCGTCTGGACGTTCGCGGAGCGCTGTACGAATATGAACATGCTGCGGAAAGCCTTTTCGATCCAGCAGCTGACGTTTCCGTCCTTATCCTCAGCGGTGCGCACCTCGCGGAACGGCAGGTTCTGGTCATAGAAGCGGGAGACACCTTCGCTGAGAGCATAGGCATTTGCTCCGTTCGCTTCGCGGAACTTGCGGATCTCGGTCGTCGTGCCGTTGACTATGAAAGCGGGCACGCACAGCGTGACTGCAGCTTCCTCAGACATCTCGCCGCCGTAGGTGAAGTATCCGGCAACGCGTCCGATCAGCTCCTCACGGGAACCGGCAACGAAGTTGTTCATGAAGGTCGCGGCTTCGTCAACGCCGAACATATAGGTCTTGCCGTAGCCGCCGCAGTACTCGCTCTCTGCGGGAACGCAGCGCTCGCCGTCGATCTCTATGAAGGCCTTCTGGCTGAGAAGCGCGTTATAGAGGGTGTAGCTGTACTGAAGGTCGTTCTCGGTATAGCCTTCCGCCTTCTCGGGCATCTGGAGAATGATCGTGCCAATAGCTTCGTCGATCAGTTTGATCAGGCCCAGCTTTTCAAGATACGCCTTGCCTTCTTCTTTCGTCTCCAGCCTGTGGGGTGCAAAGACTATGAAGGTGGTGTTGTTCCTTGCGCCGGTCTCAGCGCCGTAGATGTTGGGTGAGCGGTAGAAATATGCGATGTCATTGGGGAAGTCTTCGAATACGGGGTTGAGGATCTGCTTGAAGCGTGCGGCGCCGGAAAGTTTTGAGGTGACGCCGGGGGCGTGCTCACGGACCTCTTCGAGCGTCTCGAAGGTGGCAGGGTTGTCCTGCCTGTTCCAGTATTTCAGCATGGTTTTTCCTCCTAAAACTGAATAGTGATATATGGAGAATCTTAAGATAAGTATAATCCGCAGGACCGTGTTTTTGCAGAACGTCGGAGCGTTTTGGTGATATTAACGGAAAGGTATGGCATTTTGCTGTAATTAAAATACGCTGTTTTCTTCGACGGGAGTTGGATAATTGAAAAAACCTCTGCACAACAGGGCATCACGCCATTATGCAGAGGCTCTTTCTGGTTCGTCCCTGGATCATCGTGCTCAGACACTGATGCCGGTTCAGGAGACTGTTTCCAGAGCTTTGACGGACCAGTCGGGATCGCTGAGGAGCGCACGGCCGATGCCTATCAGGTCCGCGGCACCTTCTTCCAGCAGCTGTTCCAGCTGCTCTCCCGTGGTGACGCCTCCGGTGAGGACCACGGGGACGGATACGGCAGAACCCGCAGCCATGCTGAGATCCTTGAAGTAACCCGGTTCTGTCCTGCCGGGGATAATGAAGCCGCTGAGACCTCCGGAGATGTCGATGAGGTCCGCTCCTGCATCCTCAAAGGCTTTTGCTGCCTGCGGTATCTCATCTATGGCGCTGCCGCCGTCCATGAAGTCGCAGGCTCCAAACCTGATGGCGACAGGGTAGCTGTCACCGACTGCCTCCCTCACCGCGCGAAGGATATCGCAGTGAAGTTTCGTGCGCCCTTCCATGGTGCTGCCGGTATAGGCGTCACTGCGGCGGTTGGTCAGAGGCGAATAGAACTGGTTGAGAAGATAACCGTGAGCGCTGTGTATCTGGATACCGTCGAAACCGGCTTCCTTAGCGCGGACGGCAGCCTGAACGAAACCGTTGATGACACGGTCGATATCCTCATCGTCCATTGCTCTGGGATGACACTGAGACCAGACGGTCTCCGCACTGGGAGCTATGGCGTCAAGGCCCGAGTCTCTGGATCTCGCTCCAGCGTGACTGAGCTGTGCGAAGACCGCGGCGCCTTCATCGTGGACAGCATCGGTGAGGACCCTGTAGGCGTCAATGAGGCGGTCGTCTCCCATGGACAGCTGCTTTGCATGCGCCATTCCTTCCGGGAGGATCCATTCGTGCTCCACTATCACCAGGCCGGTGCCGCGGGATCTCTGCCTGTAGTGTTCCGCCATCTTCTCATCCGGTGCGCCGTCAACGGCGCCGGCGGTATCGCAGGGAGCCTTCACTATGCGGTTCCTGAGGGTAAGTGTGTTCATTGTGATAGGTTCTCTGATAAGCATGTCAATTCCTTTCTGCAGAGGAGGATGCGGGCATGCGGCCCAGTTCCGTGTATATCATTCCGTGTTTTCCTCTGTCCGATCTGAACAGGGAGAAACTGTCAACGGTCATGACGGAAAGGGAAGGGCCGGAAAGCGAGGAGAGATCCGTCGGAACAGATGACCTTCTCGCAAGTGTGATGTGAGGGCGGAACTTTTTTCTGTCGAACGGGATATCAGCTGAAGCAAGAGCACCTCTGATACTTCTGACCAGTTTTTCCAGGACTTCGTTCTTTTCGACGCCTGCCCACAGCGTGTCCGAGAAAGAACCGAGGCCGCGGACACGCAGATCGAACAACTCAAAGGATACAGCGCCGACGGCGTCCAGTACATCGTCCGGATCCCCGTATTCACCTATGAAGGCAAGCGTCAGGTGCAGGTTCTCCGTCGGGGACCAGCTGCCCTTGACGCCCGAGGCCCTGAGCATTTCCTGACAGTCTGTGATGGATGTCCTGATATCGTTGCTCAGGGGAATGGCAATGAACAGACGCATCAGTTAACCGTTCCTCCCATCCTGTCAGCGACTAGCGCGGTGACCGCATTGCCCAGAAGATCTTCTGCTCTTCTGTTCGGATCCACCCAGGCGTCTATCAGAGATCCGGGAAGGATAAGAGGCA
>JAFYZY010000154.1 GCA_017548485.1 Oscillospiraceae bacterium
ATGGTGCTCGCACTCGTCTTTATCCTTCTGGCGTATGCACTGGTCAGGATCCCGGTCAAGATGCTCCTTAAGAGCCTGAAGCCCATAATCCCCATCATCCTCTTCACGTCAGTGCTGAACATGTTCTTCATCAAGGGAGACGTGATCTTCTCGGTCTGGAAGATATCCGTTACCAGGCAGGGTCTCTACTATGCCGCGATGATGTCGCTGCGAGTGATCTGCCTGCTTGCAGGATCATCCCTGCTGACATACACATCCACGCCTATTCAGCTGACCAGCGCGCTGGAATCTCTGTTCAAGCCGCTGTCCAGGATCGGACTTCCCGTGAACGATCTTGCGATGATGATGACCATCGCGCTTCGTTTCATCCCGACTCTGCTGGAGGAGACCGACAAGATAATGGCGGCTCAGAAATCCAGGGGAGCCAATCTCGATACAGGCAATTTCATCCAGAGAGCGAAGGCTCTGACCCCGATACTTATACCGCTGTTCGTGTCAGCTTTCAGGAGAGCCGATGAGCTTGCGCTTGCCATGGAGTGCAGGTGCTACAACGGCGGTGAGGGAAGGACCCGGCTGAACGCACTCAGGATCACACGGCTGGACTATGTGGCATCCGCGGTGTTTGCGGTGTGCTGCGTCCTGCTGTTCATGGCCGGAAGGTTACCGGTATGAGCACGCGGAACTACCTTGCAGACCTCAGTTTCGTGGGGACTGCATATCACGGGTCCCAGATACAGAAGAATGCCGTTACCGTTCAGGGGCTTTTCCAGAATGCTCTTGAGGCCGTTCTGGGAAAACTGCCGGACATCAAATGCTGCTCGCGGACCGATACCGGCGTCCACGCGAGACACTTCTATATCAGCTTCACTTCCGATGTTGCGTGCGACTGCGTAAAGATGACGGCGGCGCTCAACGCGCACCTGCCGTTCGACATCAGGGTGCTCAGTGTGAAAGAGGTCTCCGATGAATTCCATGCCAGATACTCCGCCAAGGGCAAGAGATACGAATATCTGGTCTGGAACGGCGCAGTGATGGACCCGTTCCTCACCGACAGAGCGCTGCATTTCGGTTATCCTCTGGACGAGAAGATGCTGGATGAGACCGCAAAGGTCTTTCTCGGCACCCATGATTTCAGTTCTTTCTGTTCATCAAAGAGCAGCGTCGAGGACAAGGTCAGAACCGTATTCGAATCCGGAGTCACAAGAGAAGGAGATCTGGTGCGTTTCGGATTTGCGGCGGACGGGTTTCTGTACAACATGGTCCGGATAATGACCGGCGCTCTTCTTCAGGTGTCCAGAGGGAAACTGGACAAAAACGATATTCTCCTATATCTTAACGGTAAAAAAAGGGACAATCTCCTGATCACGGTCCCTGCCTGCGGGCTATATCTAACGGAGGTCATGTACTGATTTGGCTATTGAGAATGACAATGAAATAGCCCGTGCCAGAAAGGCAAAAAGGCGCAGGGTGATACGCAGGCGCGCCGGCGTGTTCCTTCTCGCCGTGTTCCTGTTCCTCGCCATAGTTGTCGGGGTGTCCATGTATTCCACCGTCATGAGCTACGATATCAGGGACTTCTTCAGGAATCTCGTCACATTCGGCTCATTCCCGGTGGATATTGAGAACGGCACCGTCACGGAGGAGGCAGTCAGCGCCAAATCACTGTTTCTGCTCAGTGACTCTACCCTTAAGGTAGTATCCGGCAACGGAGCGGAAATGTTCGAGTATCCGCACGGCATCTCCAACCCGGGACTTGCCGTATCAGGGAACCGCGCTGCCGTGTTCGCCAGGGGAGGAAAGAGCTTCAAGATATTCAACCGCACGATGCTGCTGTACAGCGGCTCCGTGCAGAATGCCATCATATCCGCCGCAGTGACGCAGTCGGGGAAAGTTGCAGTCCTTACGGCGGGAGATGTCTACACCTGCGAGATGTCGGTATACAACAGGAACTGCGAGAAGACGTTCACATGGTACGGTTCGGAAGGATTTCCGCTGGGAGTGTATCCGTCATCCTACGGCAACGAAGTGCTGGTCATGACCGTAAGCAGCAGGGACGGCGTACTGTACACGACGGTGACGAGGATAGATCTCAACTCCAAGACCGAAAAAAGCTCCTTCGAACTGGAGGGACTGGGAGTAAACGCGTTTCCTGATTCGGATTCGGCAGTCATCTTCCTTGATGACAGGTGCGTCAGGTGCAGATATGACGGCCGCGTTGAGGCGACTTATACGTTTGACGGACGTATCCTGATGGATGTAGTAAGCGATCCCGGCAAGGACATAGCGATCGCATTCGGAGACAACAAGAGAAGCGAGATCAACAGCGTGACCGTCCTGACGCGGAAACTGGTCACAGCCGGAGAGATAGATTTCCGTGAACAGATCGACGATCTGTGGGTGAGCAGCGACAGAGTGTTCATACTCAACAGGGGAAAGGTCTCGGCGTATTCTCACAGCGGCGTGCTTCAGGAGAAGTACAGCTGCGATTTCTCCACATATTCTGTCGTTTACTTCGGAGGCGTACTGACCTTCGAGCCGCAATACATAGTAAAACTGTCGAGAGATAACAGGGAGGTCATTGATTAAATGAGCTTTGGGATCCCTCTTTATTACGACCTGTTTCTGGTCGCTTTCCTCATCCTTTTCTTCATAATCTTCTATAAGAAAGGGTTCGTATCCTCATTCGTAGGTGTCTTCGGGTGCGTGCTCGCTTTCCTCGGAGGCAACTACGTGAGCAGGCTTGCAGCCACGAAGATCTATGACAGCCTGATCAAGGAAAAGCTTACCGAATACATCGCGGAACAGATAGTCAAGTTCCAGTCCGGCGTCAGCGATGCGTTCAGCGACGGATTTATGGGAGATCTGTTCGGATCCTTCATCAAGGATCATACAGCCAGCACTGACGCTTCGGAACTTGCCAAGAGCTTCGTGAGCAACTCACTGGAGAGCAACATGATCAACCTTGTGAGGATAGTGGTGTTTCTGCTGGTATTTATACTGGCGATCCTGCTCTTCAAACTGCTCGGAACAGCTCTCGAGGGTATCAACGGACTGCCCATAGTCGGCTTCCCGAACCAGCTCCTCGGAGGCGCCATGGGCCTGATCATAGGCCTGACTATCATGTTCATCCTATGTTCATTAATCAGCCTTATACTTGGGCTGTGGCAGTCGCCGTGGATGAACAAGGAGGTCATAGAACAGTCCTTCCTGTTCTCCAAACTGTTCGAACTGAACCCGTTTTACACATAAACAATCTATTCCAAGTCCATTAAGTAGGTAATTCGCAAAATGCTTTGCTCCAGATGCAAAAAAAGAACAGCAGTGATGTTCATCACAAAGATCGAGGGAAACAACACCACCAATGAGGGACTCTGCCTCGTGTGCGCAAAGGAACTCGGGGTGATGCCTGTCGACGATATAATGAAGCGCTTCGGCGTGACGGAAGACGACCTGGAAGCCTTCTCGGAGCATCTTTCTGCCGGCAGCGAGCCGGAAGAGGGAGGCTTTGAAGAGGGCGGGACTCCCACGTTCCCGAACCTGTTCGGAAACCTGTTCAAGAACACGCCGGCGCAGCAGAATAACGAGAGACAGCGTGAGAAGGACAATTCCGGGCAGAACCGTCAGCAGCGCGAGCGGGACAAGAGGCACAAATACCTCGACACGTACTGCGATAACCTGACCCAGAAGGCCAGGGAGGGAAAACTCGACAATATCATCGGGAGAGAAAAGGAGGTCTACAGGACCATCCAGATCCTCTCCAGACGCCAGAAAAACAATCCCTGCCTGATCGGCGAGGCAGGCGTCGGAAAGACTGCAATCGCGGAAGGGATCGCGCAGCACATCGTAGCCGGCGACGTTCCCTCAAAGCTTCAGAACAAGCAGATATATCTTCTGGATCTGACTGCGCTGGTGGCCGGAACTCAGTTCCGCGGACAGTTCGAGAGCCGTGTGAAGGGACTTCTCAACGAGGTCACGGAAGACGGCAACGTCATACTGTTCATCGATGAGGTCCACAACCTCACAGGAGCGGGAGACGCGGACGGCGCGATGAGCGCGGCAAACATACTCAAACCCGCTCTGTCCAGAGGTGAGATACAGGTCATCGGGGCAACGACTTTCTCCGAATACCGCAAGTACATAGAGAAGGATCAGGCTCTGGAAAGACGCTTCCAGCCCGTCACCGTAGAGGAGCCTTCTCTTGAAGACTCCATAAAGATCATCAAGGGCATCAAGGGATACTACGAGAACTTCCACGGTCTGCGCATAAGCGACGAGATCTGCGAGAGCATAGTCAGGCTCTCGGAGAGATACATATCCGACAGGTTCCTTCCCGACAAGGCAATAGACCTGCTCGACGAAGCGGCGGCCTGCGCGGCACTCGCGTGCACCGAACTGGCTGAATATCAGAAGCTCACCGCCAGGGCGGACAAACTGGCCGATCTGGAAGCCGAGGAAGAAGGAAAGAACCAGCCCGATTACGAGAAGATCGCAAATATCAGAAGCGAGAGCATAAAGGTCAACGACCGGATCCAGGAGCTGCTGCCAGCGGTGAACAGTCTTGAAGTCACGAATGAAGACGTGGCCAAGGTCATCGAACTGTGGACAGGCATCCCCGCCAGCTCGGTGGAGAAGGACGAATACAAGAGGATAGAAGGTCTGGGCGACGCCATCCGCAGCCACATAATCGGCCAGGATGAGGCAGTCGACAAGATAGTCAGGGCAATAAAGCGCACCCGCGTGGGACTGTCAGACAGGATCCGTCCGGCATCGTTCATCTTCGTGGGACCCACCGGAGTGGGGAAGACCGAACTTGCCAAGGTCCTGGCATCCGAACTGTTCGACAGCGTCGATCCTCTTATCAGGATAGACATGACTGAATATATGGAACGCCACACCGTCAGCAGGCTCATCGGATCGCCTCCTGGATATGTCGGCTACGATGAAGCGGGACAGCTGACCGAGAAGGTGCGCCGCCGTCCTTACAGCGTCGTGCTCTTCGACGAGATCGAGAAAGCTCATCCCGATGTCATGAATATCCTGCTGCAGATCCTCGACGAGGGACGCGTCACGGACGCACAGGGCAGGACCGTCAACTTCGAGCATACGGTCATCATCATGACCAGCAATGCCGGATCCAATATAAAGTCGACGTTCGCGGGATTCGGAGCAACTCTGGAAGAATCTACCAGCGACAGATCGCTCAACGCCCTCAGGGATTTCCTCAGGCCTGAGTTCCTTTCAAGAGTGGACGAGATAGTGGTGTTCAAACCTCTGTCCGATGAGTCCATGAGAAAGATCGCCGCGCTGATGATAGATGAGATGCGCCAGCCTCTCGCTGACAAAGGCATAAAACTGACTTATACCGAACCCGCTCTCGATCTGCTTGCCAGACATGCGGACGGAGGGAAGTACGGAGCGAGAGATCTTCGGAACGTTATTCGGAGAGAGTGCGAGGACCGCATAGCCGAGATACTCGTTGAGAATGCAGAGAGCATGCCGGCATCGATACGCATCACCGCCAAGAACGACCGCATCGAGATCGTGACCAGGAAGAGAGCTCTTCCTGCCCACGCATCCGTATCTGAGGACTGACCACAAGAAAAAAGAAGCCCCGGGCGGACTCGTGATAAAGACCTCCCGGGGTTTGTTTTGCGTCTTATGACCATAAAGAAAAGCCGGTTCCGCTGGCTTCGGAACCGGACTGCTTTCTTTTTCGATCCTGCAATGAGGATCATATAGGGAAATAGGATGAAGGAAAAAAATGAAAAAGAAAAATCAAAAGTTGTTGTAATTGCATTGTAATACATTGCCCCTGTTTTGTAAACTCTTATTAAGCCAATTAACGAAAAATTCATGATTAACATATATAGTTGTATGTGATTTTGTACAAAACATACAAATAGACCATTTCCTTGACGGAGAGAATATGCTGCACACCGAACAGATCAGAAACAACTTCACTTTTGCATGGGCCGATCACGTTTACAACAGGGAGCGACTCGTGGTCGAACTGCACTGCCCTCTGGAGAAAGAGACTATGACGGGCATCTCGCTGCTTGCCTATGTGCTCAGTTCCGCTACCGACAGATACAGGGACATAGTCAGTCTGTCCCGGTATCTTGATACCCTGTACGGCGCCTCTCTGTATGTATCCGCATCGAGAGCCGGAAACAGGATGATAATACACTTTGACGTGGACAATGTTTCCGGCCTTTTTCTCACCGAAAAGGACAACGGCATCAGGACTGCCGAACTTCTCTGCGATGTGATCACGAGACCTTATCTTGTGGACGGCTGCTTCCCTGAGGAGACCGTCTGCGTTGAGAAGGAGAAACTGAGAGAGGAGATCTCCTTTCTGATAAACAACAAGGAAGCATACTGCACGAGGATGCTTCTGCAGGAGTTCTTCCGCGGCAATGTCAGAGGTCTTCCGGATCTCGGTTATACGGAAGACATAGATCCGATTAACGGAAGAGATCTTTATGATCTATACAGGAAGTGTCTGGAAAGCTGCAATATAAATGCGTTCTACTGCGGCAGCGATCTCGATGAGGTCAAAGCGCTCGTGTGCAGAACGATCATCGACAACGGCATTGGAGTCCGGCCCGTGACCTTCGACAACAGTGCCGTATCGCTT
Source organism: Oscillospiraceae bacterium (assembly GCA_017548485.1). Lineage (GTDB taxonomy): Bacteria > Bacillota > Clostridia > Oscillospirales > Ruminococcaceae > RUG11783. The sequence continues at coordinate 6,638 of JAFYZY010000154.1, forward strand.
CCCGACATGCCTTTCTCCAGAACTGAAGCAGCGGGGACTGAACAGGATATCTTTTCCATGATCTACCATTGCGGCAGAAGATCGGACAGCAGGGAACTGGCGGTCCTCAAGGTCGCCAATTCCATACTCGGAGGAATGGCAACTTCCAGGCTCTTCATGAACGTCAGGGAAAAGAAGGGACTCTGTTACACCTGTGTCTCCAACAGGATTACATCCGGAGGCAGCGGGATTATAATCGAGAGCTCCACCTCTGCGGACAAGTACGAGGACAACAGGGACTCCATTATGGAAGAGTTCTCCGCGCTGGCTGCTTCCGGACCGACCGGGGAGGAACTGAGGCAGGCTAAACTGGGGATAACCAATTCCCTGAAAGGGATATCAGACACTGTAGCCGGCGTGTCGGCCCATTACTTCTCCTCGATGAACGGGACAGGGAGATATCTGTCACCGGAGGATGAGATCGCTCTGATCGAGAGCGTCACGTCTTCCGACATCAAATCACTTCTTTCGGAAATGAGATACTGCGGTATCTGCAGGTTGCACGACGATGAGTAAGATCGATATAGAGAGCACAGCTGCGCTCCTTCTTAACAACAGACTGTTCACCGGCACCACTGACAGCGGGCTCAGGGTCTATGTCTATGAGATGCCGGGCAAGAGCAGTGTGTCCGCACAGCTGGCTGTAGGCTTCGGGTCGACTATGGTGCATGTAACGGACAGAGGAAAAAGATGCAGGCTTCCCTCCGGGACGGCTCATTTCCTCGAACACAAACTGTTCGAGCGCAACGGTGTGGATTCCTTCACGCTGTTTGCCGATCTCGGCGCTTCGTCAAATGCATACACAACGTTCAACAGGACGACGTTTGTGTTCCGCAGCAGCACGGAGTACGAGGAACCTCTGGAGATACTGCTGGATTTCTTCCGTGAACCGCTGTTCACGAAGGAAGGCGTGGAGAAGGAAAAGCCCATCATCGCCGATGAGATAAGGATGTACATGGATGACCCGGGCTGGAGGACATCGTTCAATCTGTTCAGGAGCCTCTACCGGAACATCGGCATCAACGATGACATAGCCGGCAGTCTGGAGTCCCTGCAGCAGATAGACTACATGCTGCTGAACGACTGCTTCAGATCATTCTACAGACCTGACAACATGGCCCTCGCTGTCACGGGACCGGTGGAGCACGGGAGAGTCTTTGAGATCGCTCAGAAGCTGACTGCTGCCGGTACCGGATCCCCGAGATTCACCCTGACATCCGCGCAGGAACCGGAACATATAATAAAAGACAGTTCTCTTGATAGGATGAACCTGTCCATACCGATGTTCGATATGGGATTCAAGGAAAAGGCATTCCGGGAGTTTGCCGACGTTAAGAACGAGCTGCTGATGGATATGGTGCTGGATCTGATAGCGGGGGAAAGCACCGAGTTCTTCAGGGAGATGTATGATTCAAATCTTCTTAGCGACAGTTTCGGTTCCGGCTTCTATTCCGGTGACGAATATCTCTGCACCTACTTCGAAGGTGACTCTCATCAGCCGGAAAAGGTGAGAGATATGATCCTTGACCGGATAGCCGAACTCAAGAGGAGCGGGCTGGACCCGGATCTCTTCGAGGAACGCGCCAGGACCTCGGTAGGATCCTACATCAGCATATTCGACAGTCCCGGCTCGGTGGCGGGCAGCCTGATCTCCTGCCACTTTAAAAACACCTCTCTATACGATATAATCCAACATGTCGGCAATCCCGACATCGACGGCGCCAACGGCATCCTGAGGGACTGTTTTGAACCCTCACAGTGCTCGCTTTCAGTCATCAGACCAACCGATTCAGGAGATCAATAAATATGAGCCACGTGTCTTTTCCGGGCCTGGGCCTCGAGTTTGACATAAACCGAGTCGCCTTCAGCATAGGCGGCTTTGAGATATACTGGTACGGCATCCTCATCGCTATCGGCATGTTCATCGGAGTGATCCTGGGGCAGAAGAACGCGAAGCGTTTCGGAATAGATGAGGACAAACTCTACGACGTTATCATCTGGGGAGCTATCGGAGCGATTCTCGGAGGCAGAACGTTCTATGTGCTGTTCGCGGACGACTATGAGGTCAGAAACATATGGGAGTTCCTGAACCTCAGGGAAGGCGGCACCGCTTTCTACGGTATCCTGACCGGCGCTCTGCTGACATCGTTCATCGTCTGCAGGATCAACAAGACGCGCTACCTCTGCCTGCTCGACAACCTCGCGCTGGGATTTCTCGTAGGACAGGGTCTCGGCAGGTGGGGCAACTTCTTCAATCAGGAGTTGTTCGGAACGAACACGGATCTGCCATGGGGAATGTATAGCGACACCATCGCAAGGTATATCAGCAGAGAGGGAGAGAGGCTCTTCAACGAACACGGCATCGTCCTGACGGACGGCCCGGTTCACCCCACGTTCCTGTATGAGAGCATATGGTGCGTGATCGGGATATTCGTCATCAGTTACTTCATCAGACGCAGACAGTTCGACGGGGAGATAGGCCTTCGCTATCTGCTGTGGAACGGCATCGGAAGAGCATTCTGCGAGTCGCTTCGCACAGACGCGCTTTTTGTCGGAAACGTGAGGATATCCCAGGCGATCTGCATCACTTATGCCACTGTCGCCGCGATAGCACTTGTAATTATCAAGAGTAAGATAAAGAACTCGAACGACCCGGATTACCTCAAGCCTTATGCGATGACCAGGGAATATCTCCTGGCGACCGGCCAGATAACGGAAGAACCCGCCGACGTACCGCAGGAACTTCCGGAAGAGGCAGCAGAAGCTGCTGATGCCGAGCCGGTATCTGAGGCGGCAGAAGCAGTGGCGGACTTTCCGGCAGAGGAAGCTCCGGCAGAAGATGTTTCCGCACAGGACGATACTGAAGAGATTACATGAAATAAAGCCGGATATCATACAGGTATCCGGCTGTGTTTATATTCTGAACGGGTGCAGTGAATGGCTAAAGAAGGAAGAAACAATACGATAGACCTGGTGAGCGGACCGATATTCTCGAGTCTGATACGTTTTGCGATCCCGATCCTTTTCGGAAGTATCGTGACCCAGTTCTACAATGTGGCTGACTCCATGATAGTCGGCCGCTTCATAAGTTCCGAAGCGCTTGCAGCAGTATCAGCCAGCACACCGATCGTCAGCATTATCAACCTGTTTGCCATCGGTCTTTCATCCGGCTCGAATGTCGTCATAGCCCAGAGAGTCGGCTCGGGCGACCGCAATGCGCTTCAGAAAGCGGTCTCCACCGTGTCGTTCCTGACGCTGACCTGTTCTCTGTTCATAACGGTCATAGGACTTGTAGTCAGCCGGCCCATGCTCGCAGTGCTCAAAACGCCTGACGACATCATTGATGCATCGGCGCTGTATCTCATCATCGTGTTTCTGGGAACCACAGGCAACCTGGTCTACCAGATGGGCACGGGTGCTCTCAGGGGAATGGGGGACGTAACATGGCCGCTTATATTCCTTATAATCTGCAGCGTCCTCAATATTGTCTTTGACCTGGCGGCGGTCCTGATCTTCAAGCTGGGTGTTGAAGGGGTCGCAGCAGCCACCGCGATATCCCAGATCATATCCGGAATCGGTATCATCAGGCGTCTCAACAGCGGACCTTACGGGATCAAAGTCGGTTTTTCCGAGATGAGACCTGACAGATATGAACTGGGGGAGATCGTCCGCATAGGACTTCCCGCTGCCATTCAGAATATCGGCAACACTCTCGCCAGCATGTTCGTGCAGTCATCGGTCAACACCTTCGGCTCCACATTCATCGCGGCCAACAGCATCGTGACCAAGGTGGATATGCTGCTCTATATTCCGGTGGACGCGCTGAGCACGGCGCTGTGTACGTTCGTCGGACAGAATATGGGACGCCTGCAGCTTGACAGGATCAGGAAGGGGATAAACTCAGCCATCCTGACGCTCACCATACTGGGAGTAGGACTGTGCGGCACGCAGATAGCTTTCAGGCATGTGCTCCCCACTATATTCACTAAAGACCGGGCAGTACTGGATATCGCTTCGGAAGGACTTCTGATAATGGCGTTCCAGTGTCTCTTCTACGGCATCGACCGCTGCCTCGTGAACGCGATGCGCGGTGCGGGCAAGTCCGTGGTTCCGATGATCACCGCGCAGTTCGGCGCGTTTTCCAGGATCCCGCTGTCCTACTACCTCGGTGTAAAGACCGGGGACTGGCACGGGATATTCTGGGCGATGCTGATCGCTGCGTTCCTCAGGAACACTGCGATAGCGATATACTACTTCTGCGGCGGCTGGACCAGAGTGGTGAAGTCGTACGAAGAGAAGCATCCCGAACTGCTTAAGGCCGGCAGAACGGAAGAAGAGACATAGGCATGAAAAAAGCTGTGACCTGCATAGATCACAGCTTCTTCATATGGGGTGGATAGTGGGGCTCGAACCCACGACCCCCAGGGCCACAACCTGGTACTCTAGCCGACTGAGCTACATCCACCAGACGAGTCTAGAAGATTATATAACAGGCTTGTGGCAATTTCAATATCCGCCCGCGGGGAATCGTTTTTATGGACATAACAGGCTGTTTCTGTTATATTCTTTAGTTGTTGAGGGGCTGTAGCCAAGCGGCAAGGCAACGGACTTTGACTCCGTCACTCGCTGGTTCAAATCCAGCCAGCCCTGCCATTTTATAACCGCCGCGCCGCGGCACAGGAGCAGATCATGAAGGTATTCGTCACCGGAGGACTGGGGTATATCGGATCACACACCGTCGTTTCTCTTATAGAGGCGGGCCACGATGTCGTGATCGCTGATGCTCTATACAACAGCAGCGAGAGCGTCCTTTCCAGACTTGAGATGCTGACAGGAAAGACGATCCCGTTCTACAGGATCGATATCACCGACCGCGACAGCCTGTCGAAGATATTCGATGAGCACAGCATCGATGCCGTGATCCATTTCGCAGCTTACAAGGCCGTGGGAGAGTCTCAGGCCAAACCTCTCATGTACTACAGGAACAATCTCACCGGTATGATAACCCTGCTGGAAGTGATGAAGGAGAAAGGTGTGCACCGCCTTGTGTTCAGTTCCAGCGCGACTGTTTACGGAGATCTGACTGAGAGCCCGATCCCGGAGACTGCCCCGCTGAAAGCGGAGAGCGTTTACGGGAAAACAAAGCTGATGTGTGAGGATATCATCCGCGACTGCGCCGCGACAGACAGCGAGGCGTCGTTCGCCATCCTCCGTTATTTTAACCCCGTAGGAGCGCATGAGAGCGGCATCATCGGCGAACTGCCCAACGGTATCCCGAACAACCTCATGCCGTATATAACGCAGGTAGCCAGCGGCATAAGAGATCATCTCACCGTCTTCGGCAACGACTACGATACCCCGGATGGCACCGGAGTGAGGGACTACATACATGTAGTCGATCTTGCGGACGGGCATACGGCAGTACTCAAAAAGATCGAGAATGAAAACGGTGTCTTTACCTACAATCTTGGATGCGGAAGAGGCTATTCTGTCCTTGAAGTCATAAACGCGTTCGAGAGGCAGAACGGCGTCGAGATCAGATATGAGATCGGCCCGCGCAGGAGCGGGGATATCGCCACATGTTTCTCCGATCCCTCCAAGGCCGAGAGGGAACTCGGATGGAAGGCGGAGAGGAACATCGACGACATGTGCAGGGATTCATGGAGATGGCAGCAGTATGCTTCCGAACACAGTCTGTGATCGGATCTCCGATTATTGACTTTTGTATCCCTCAAACATATAATCTTACCGTTGAGCGTCTGTAGCTCAGGTGGATAGAGCAACTGCCTTCTAAGCAGTGGGTCGGGGGTTCGAGTCCCTCCAGGCGCACCAAACCCGAACACTGTTCGGGTTTTTTTGTTAAGGAGACAGCCCATTGAGTCAGTATTTTGTAAACGATCCGTCTCTCAAGGAAGATCTGCGGGAACTGAAATGCTGGTGCGGCACACACGAACTGACATTTCTTACGGACAGCGGGGTCTTTTCCAGGACCGAGATCGATGACGCATCATTGTTTCTGGTGAGAGGCATACCGGAACTTGACGGAAGAGTTCTTGATCTAGGATGCGGGTACGGGTTCATTGGCATATACACCGCGGTCAGGAATCCGGGGATAGAGCTCGTACAGAGCGATGTGAACGAGAGAGCTGCGGAGCTTTGCAGGATCAACTGCGAAGCAAACGGCGTGATCTCTGAGGTCCTGGTCTCTGACGGATTCAGTTCCGTGGAAGGGAAGTTCGACGCCATTCTCCTAAATCCGCCGATACACGCGGGGAAAGATGTCACATACAGGCTCGCGGAAGAGTCGCTGCAGCATCTGACTGGCAGCGGTGCGCTGTATATAGTGATAAGAAAGAAACACGGGGCGGCGTCGATGATCGCTCATCTAAGCGAATTGTGTGAGACCGAGATAATAAAAAAAGAGAAGGGCATCAATCTGGTGTCCTGTACCGTAAACAAACATGGAGGTCAATAAATATGGTGTACTGGGATTCGAAGACGCTTAAGCGCCGCGCGAAAGACGTGCTGTCAGGTCACTACTGGCATTATTTTCTCGTTATGCTGGTCTGCGGAGTGATCGGCGGTACGGTGACCCACTTTAACCTTAAGATATCGGTCAATCACCAGAATTTCAGGAATCTGGATGAATTCTTCCGGTATCTGCTGAACTGGTTCTATGCGCACTATCCGTCCATAGTCACGTCTTTTGCAGCATCCGGCGTTGCGAAAACACTTTGGGAGATATTCATAGCAAATCCTCTGGAGATCGGAAACTGCAGGTACAGAACTCTCGCTTCCTACAAGAAGTATGAGTTCCAGAACATCTTTTTCCCGTTCTCGGAAGGGAGATACATAAAATCCGTTGTGACGCTGCTGCTCAGAGACATCTATATCCTGCTGTGGTCTCTTCTGTTCGTTATCCCCGGCATCATCAAGGGATTTTCATATTTCATGGTTCCGTATATCCTGGCGGAGAATCCGAACATCTCCAGAGATAGGGCATTCGAGATCAGCAAGAAAGCCACTTCAGGAGAGAAGTGGAGGATGTTTGTCTTTGACCTGTCCTTTATCGGGTGGTATCTGCTCGGAGCGCTCTGCTTCGGTGTGGGCGTGTTCTTCGTTCTTCCTTACCACTTTGCTGCTAAAGCTGAATTATACGGAGCACTCAGGTTCAAGGCGGTCAGGGAATCGATCTGCGGTCCCAATGAGATCGGATCCGAGCTTTTCAGAGCCTGACGGATCATAAGCATTAAAATACAAGCCTGTCTTCCTTGCGGAAGGCAGGCTGTTTTGGTGTAAAGCTGATCACCTTTGCGGATGCACAAACAAAAAAGACGGCCGGAATATCATCCGGCCGTCCTGTTGTGGCGGAGAAGGAGGGATTCGAACCCTCGAAACCCTTTTGGGGTTTACACGATTTCCAGTCGTGCGCCCTCGACCAAACTAGGCGACTTCTCCATACCTGTTTTGGTTAAGCGTTGACTATTATATCAACGCTCTTTTCTCTTGTCAATCGAAGAAAAGTCTTATTGTAAGATAATCCTTTTAGTAGTAAAATTCATCTATATGCTTATAAAGAGGAGTATGTCCAAATGAAGAGAACTGAGATCGCTGAACTGTTCAGACTCGACCCCAAGGAAGACTTTCCGGTACAGGTCGCAGGCTGGGTAAAAACCTCACGTGAGAGCAAGAACCTTGCTTTCATAGAGATCAATGACGGCAGCTGCTTCAAGAACCTACAGGTCATTATCGAGGCAAATAAGTTCTCCGGAGACAATTACAAAGCCCTCGCCAATGCTCCGATCGGAGCGTCGGTCCTTGTGAGCGGCCAGCTCCTTGTGACGCCCGGCGCGAAGCAGCCCTTTGAGGTCAATGCCGACGAAGCCGAGATCATCGGAGGAGTGGAAGAGGGGTATCCTCTGCAGAAGAACAAGATGAGCACAGAGTATCTGAGGCAGTATCCTCACCTCCGTGCCAGGACGAATACATTCGGCGCCGCGTTCAGAGTAAGGAGCGAGACGTCATATGCCATACACAAGTTCTTCCATGACAATGGGTTCGTATATGTCCATACCCCGCTGATCACGGGAAGCGACGCGGAGGGAGCCGGAGCCATGTTCCAGGTCACAGCCCTCGATCTTGACGATCTTCCCAGGGACGAGCAGGGAAAGATAGACTATGCACAGGACTTCTTCGGATGCGAGACGCACCTCACCGTTTCCGGACAGCTGGAAGGCGAGAGCATGGCACAGGCATTCGGCAAGATATACACTTTCGGTCCCACGTTCCGTGCGGAGAGATCCAACACCACGCGCCATGCCGCTGAGTTCTGGATGATCGAGCCCGAAATGGCATTCTCGGATCTCAACGACTATATGAACACAGCGGAAGCCATGGTCAAGTACTGCGTTTCATATCTGCTCGAGAACTGCCCGGACGAGCTTCAGTTCTTCAACCGCTTCTTCGACAAGAACCTGATCGAGAAACTGAGCAAGGTAGTCGCCAGCGATTTCGTGAGGCTTCCTTATACCAAGGCTATAGAACTTCTCGAACCGCACAACGATGAGTTCGAGTACAAAGTGTTCTGGGGCTGCGATCTGCAGTCGGAGCACGAGAGATATCTCACTGAAAAGATCTATGACTGCCCGGTATTCGTGACAGATTATCCCAAGGAGATCAAGGCTTTCTACATGCGCCTCAACGAGGACGGAAAGACCGTCGCAGCCGCAGACCTCCTGGTACCCGGCATAGGAGAGCTCGTAGGAGGCAGCCAGCGTGAGGAACGCACCGACGTCCTTATCGCAAGAATGCAGGAACTCGGCATGGATCTCAGCAGCTACCAGCAGTATCTTGACCTGAGACGTTTCGGGTCAACGAAGCACGCTGGGTTCGGACTGGGATTCGAGAGATTCCTTATGTATGTGACCGGCATCAACAACATCAGAGACGTTCAGCTCTATCCCCGTACTTTCGGTACGCTTTGATAACTATTCGGCAGTCTATGGAAAAGATATCTGAAATGACACCGCAACGCAGAGCGGAACTTGTTTCCGAGCTGCAGGAGAGATACGACTCATTCCGCTCATCCGGGATAAGTCTTGACATGTCGCGCGGAAATCCTCCCAGATCACAGCTGTCGCTGAACTCAGATATCCTGAATGCAGTAAGCGATCCCGATGACTGCATCTCGGAAGACGGTACAGACTGCAGGAACTACGGCATTCCCTACGGGATCAGAGAGGCAAGGGAACTGTTCTCCCAGCTGATCCAGGTTCCTGCGGACAATATAATCATCGGCGGGTCATCTTCGCTCAACCTGATGTTTGACACGATCTCACGTGCCGTGACTCACGGCCTCGCGGGAAGTCCGCGTCCGTGGGGAAAAGAGGAACATGTCAGTTTCATCTGCCCTGTACCGGGGTATGACAGGCATTACAAGATCCTGGAGTATTTCGGCATCGGAATGATACCCGTTGAGTTTACAGGGCACGGACCCGATATGGATGAGGTCGAGAGGATAGTGTCGGAAGATCCGTCCGTGAAGGGAATCATCTGTGTCCCGGTGTATTCCAATTACACAGGGGATGTTTATTCTCCCGAGACGATCGTCAGACTTGCCGGCATGCAGGCCAAGGCTCCCGATTTCATCGTGCTGTACGATGACGCATATGTGGTCCATGATCTGTACGGGGAACCTGCGGTGATACCTTCGTTCTTCGACGAGTGCGTCAAAGCGGGACATCCTGAAAGACCTGTGATCTTTGCATCCACCAGCAAGATGACATTCGCCGGAGGCGGCATCTGCTGTGTTTCGTTCGGGGGCAGGAATCTGGAACTAGCGAAAAACGCGATGTCGGTCCAGTTCATCACCCACGACAAGATCAATCAGCTCAGGCATGTCAGGGTCCTTAAGGACATGAGGACCGTGAGGGAGAGGATGGACCGGTTCGGAAGCATGCTCCTTCCGAAGTTCGAGACTGTGGAGAACACGTTCGAGGAGCAGCTCGGAGGATTCGATGCAGCCGAGTGGAGCAAGCCGAGAGGCGGATATTTCATCTGCTTCAGACTCAGGCACGGAGGCGCAAAGCGCGTGGTCGCTATGTGCGCGCAGGCGGGGGTGAAACTGACGCCTGCCGGCGCCGGCTTCCCGTACGGTGTGGATCCGACCGACAGCTATATCAGGATCGCTCCGACATTTCCCTCCGTCGATGATCTGAAAAAGGCAGCCGAGCTGCTCTGCATCTGCTCGCTGCTTGTTGCACTGGAAAACAATACTCCTTTGGAGGTTTGAAAATATCTATGAACAGATACCCAAGGTTTTTGGCCGTGATAGCTGCAGTGGTGTTCATATGCACCCTGGTGCTGGGCATCACAGGCATCTACACAGAGTACGGAGATGTGCGCACAGCGATCGCATACAGTGTCAAGGACTCCTCGGTCGGCACCGGACTCGGAAGCGGGATCCTGATCACGTTCCTGTGCCCGGAAGGGACAGAGCCGTCTTCGGAAGAGATATCTTCTGTCTGCAGCATTATGGAAAAGAGGCTGCAGACGTACGGCATCAAGGACGCCAACGTCTATTATGACACCAACATGTCGGTGTTCGCCGTTGAGGCCGCTTACACCGGCCGTTCCGGATATGATCCGAATATACTCTACAAGTATCTCGGCAGGATCGGAAGGATAACGGTCCGCGCCGGCAACGAAAGGGACGATGACGGAAAACCCTCGGGGACCACTGCCGAAACAGTTCTGGGAGAAGGGAAGGACATAAAGAAGGTCTCTTTCTCCGTGGATGAATCCAGTTCCACCACCAGGTACATCTGCGACATCAAGTTCGGCGGGGATTCAAAAGAAAAAATCAAAGATCACACGGAAGAGGTCATGCAGGCCGACACCAATACTGCCAAGTACTATTCGGTGTGGATGGATGATTCCTATATAACCGGAAGGACGTTCACTTCCGTGATCAAGAACGGAGTCGTTCCGGGCGGTTCAGTCGTTTACACAGACGAACTGGTCGACGACTATATCGGGCTTAGAGTCATAGCCGGAACCGGAGAACTGCCTTTCGAACTGACCGGAGCTTATGTCTACAACCTGTCTGATCCGGACAACGCCGTGAGATTCAACGGCGCACTGATCCTTCTGCTGGTGGAAGCAGCGGTGTTCGCTGTGATAGCGATCGTCAGGTACAGGCTTGCAGGCCTCGGAGCCGCCATAGGTATGGCGGGATACCTCGGCGCCGTTTGCATCATCCTCTCCGGCGGTCTGAGCGCCGATCTCGGACTCTATGTCACCAGAACTAAGCTCTATGTACTGGCGGCGGTCACTGCGGTGTTCGCTTTCGTCATGCTGTCTCTGCTGGAGAGATTCACGCAGTCGCTGGGCAGTTCCACAGCGTATAGAGCGGCGAAAGATGTTTTCTCCTCCGCCGAAAAGCGCGGAGCGCTGCTGCTTGCGGCGCTGATAATTGTTACGATTGCAGCCGACCTGCTGTCTTACGCCGTTACAGGTCTGCTCCCAATGTATGAAGCGCTGCTGGCTGTCTCATTATTCGCAGCTGCCGGTTTCGTCTGCGTGATATTGGGTAGCGCGTGCATCATAAAATCCATGGCTTCCACCAGGAAACTAAACGATGAAAAACTCTACGGAGGTGCATCCGCATGAAGAAAAACGTCAAGATCATCTGCCTTGCGGTTGCGGCAGTTCTGAGCATAGCGGGTCTCCTTTCAGTCGTACTGACCGGAGGTCTCAGGCCTTCCGCGGAGACTGACGGAGAGACAGTCCTCGTTGCCACGGTTCCGTATGATTATGATATTGATTCCATCGACAGAGATCTCATCCATGAGAAGCTCTCTCCGCTGATCGGATCATCCTTTACCGTAGGAGTCACAAGAAACTATTCGCACGGATATCCCGAGATACTGATAATCTCACCGGACCATTTCACAGTATCGACTGATGAGGTCAAAGCGGTACTCAACGAGACATATCCCGATCTCGGAATAGAGGCTGTGGATCATTTCAACTATATCTCAACACGCTCCAAGAGCACATACTATGTAACTGCTCTGCTGCTGACTGCAGCAGTGTTCGTGGCAGTAACTCTGCATTTCGTCATCACCAGACGTCCGGGATATTCCCTTAAGTGGTTTGCTGCAGCTGTTCTGTCGCTCCTTTCCAGCCTTCTCTTCGAGAAGATAGTCGGCTGCAAAGAGGGAAGTGCTGTGGTGCTTTTCACAGTGCTGAGCCTTGCAGCGTCCACATCTATTGTGATCAATGCGGTGCAGAACAGCGGTAACGCAGGGCTGTCTGAATCAAACAGAAAGTTTGCCGTCAGCGCTCTGATCTATTCAGCGGTCGTTCTGGCCGTGTGCATCGGAGCCGGATATCTGGCGGGACTGCCGGACTGCCTGAATACAGTTCTCACAGCCGCTGCGGCGGTGATCCCGTCTCTGGCTGTATCCGCTGCCCTGGTTCCGGTCCTGTTCTGACTGGAAGATAGGAGAATAAGATGAAGTGTCCGTACTGCGGCGCTGCCGATACAAAGGTCATAGACTCACGCCCCTCTCTGGATGACATGAGGATCAGAAGGAGGCGCGAGTGCATCGAATGCGGAAAACGCTTCACGACATATGAAGCCATAGAGTCATCTCCCGTAGTCGTAATAAAGAAGAACGGATTCAGGGAATTATACGACAGGGAGAAAGTCCTCAGGAGCATGCTGAAGGCATGCGAGAAACGTCCGGTGTCGAATGAACAGCTGAACGAAGTCTGCGACAGGATAGAAAAGTCGCTGCAGAACAGACTGGACACGGAAGTATCATCTCAGGTGGTCGGGGAACTGGTCATGGAGGAACTGAGGAATCTGGATAAGGTGGCATATGTCAGATTCGCCTCCGTCTATAAAGACTTTCGCGATATCGATTCCTTTGTCCAGGTGATCAGCGAGATACAGAAAAATCAATGAAACCGAAAGGCCTCTCCGAATCAGCGAGAGGCCTTTACAGAAATTATCGAACGTAAAATATGCTGAAGAAGAATGAAATAATCAGGCTTACCGTCACCGGCATCTCGAATGACGGTAACGGAGTAGGGAGGTATGAAGGTCAGGCGGTCTTCGTACCTTTTACAGCTGTCGGTGACATTCTCGATGTCCGCATCGTAAAGGTGATGAGATCATTTGCCTACGGCATCATAGACAGTATCATCGAGCCTTCCTCTGACAGGGCGGAGGCTGATTGTCCGTATTTCGGCAAATGCGGCGGATGTTGTTTCCGTCATATCACTTATGAAGCCGAACTGAGAGCGAAACAGTCATTCGTCGAAGATGCTCTGAAAAGGATCGGAGGTCTGAACGTCAGCGTAGACGCAATCGTGCCTTCCCCTGATGCCGACGGATACAGGAATAAAGTGCAGTTTCCTGTGGCAGAGATCGACGGCAGGCTGGTACCGTGTTTCTACTATCAGAGATCTCACAGGAGCATAGATATATCTGACTCATGCCTTCTGCAGCCTTCCGTAATGAACCGGATCGCAGTTGCCGTTTGTGAGGTACTGACAGGACTTGGTGAATCCGCCTACGATGAGAAAACACAAACGGGGAATATCCGTCACCTGCTGCTCAGAAGGAGCAGTGTGGACGGATCGATACTTCTCTGCGTCATATGTTTTGACGGAAAGGTCAGGAATGAAGCCGTATTTGTCGAGAAGCTCACATCAGTTTATCCTGATCTCAAAACTATAGTAATAAACAGAAATAAAAAACCGGGAAACGGTATTCTGACCGGAGATCACAGGATCGTATACGGAAGCGGTCATATCGATGACGTTCTCTGCGGTGTACCGGCAGAGATCACATACGACACATTCTTCCAGATCAACCATGACTCTACGGAGAATCTGTATAACTGCGTGAGAGAATTCAGCGGTATCGGTGATCATCAGACAGTGATCGATCTTTATTGCGGGACCGGGACGATAGGACTTTCATGCTGTAATAAAGACACAAAACTGTACGGGATAGAGACTACAGAAAGATCTATAGAGAGCGCAAAAAAAGCCGCCAGGCTCATGGATTACGATAATGCGGAATTCATCTGCGGCGACGCCGGCAAGATACGGGAGCTTGTTGATCAGGGGATCACAGCAGATGTGATAATCACTGATCCACCGAGAAAAGGCTGTTCGGAAGAGGTCCTTGAAGCCATGGCTGACAGCGGTACCGAAAGGATAGTCATGGTCTCGTGCAATCCTTCTACTCTTGCCCGCGACCTGAAGTTCCTTTGTGAAAGAGGATTTGTAACAGAGAAGATCAGACCTTTCGATCTGTTTCCAAGGACCAAGCACGTCGAGACTGTATGCTGCTTGTACCACCAAAAGAAAGATTTCATTTCAGTGCCGTATGAGCCGAAGAATGCAGACTAGAATTTGATGTAAAAGACAAATCGTAACTTAAGGAGGAAAGCAACGTGGAACAAATATGGAGAGAGC
>JAFYZY010000155.1 GCA_017548485.1 Oscillospiraceae bacterium
CCCGTGTTCTCCGCTTCGTTTTTCTTCGGCGCTGAGCTCTTTGCGGTCCCGGCTTCTTTTGCATATCCCAGGATCTCGCTGTCCGGTTCGCCTCCGGCGTCCACAGATGCTCTTCCCAGCAGATCCGCGAACATCTCAAGGCCGGGGATATTAATGTTGTACTTTCCTCCCGCAAGTTCCTTTGCGGTATCTTTAAGAGATGCGGCAGAGGACGAGAGCGCTGCCTTCACATCTTCTGCAGACATCCCGAGCAGGTCTCCCGTTTCATCTGCGGAGAATCCGCAGGCGCTGAGCAGCGCAGAAGCTCTGGCACCGGGATCCAGCGCCGACACGAGCTTCTCCATGTACTTTTTCCCTGCGTCCACATCGCCCGGAAACTTGATCAGGCTCAGGGACGGCTCTCCTTTTGTCCCGGCCGGTATCTTCGGATCTTTGCCGGCAAAAACAGCCGCCGCTGCCGCGGTCAGATATGTCTCGATCTGGTCTCCTGCCGCAAGCGAACCGTCGCCCACCGCGTCATAGAACGCCTTCCAGATCTTTCTCTCTTCCTGCGTCCCGATCCTGTCGCCGCTCAGCATGGACCAGACCCATCCGACGAGTCCTTTTCCGCTCAGATATATGTTCTCAAGGGCCTTGATGTTTCCCTTTTCCGCTTTTTCAGATAATACTGGCATCTATTCCTCACCTCAAAGATACAGTGTCTTTTTCCGCCTATATTGTCGCATCGCAAAGTGTTTTTTTCAACAATACCATGTGAACAAACGGTGATATCCGTTGTGCTATACTTGACTGTGGACGCGGAGGAACAGATCGCCATGAAGAAAACAACTGTCGGGATATTCGCACATGTCGACGCAGGGAAAACGACTCTCTGCGAGGCATTGCTGTTCCGCGCAGGAGTGATCAGGCGTCTGGGAAGGGTCGACCACCGCGACAGCTGGTTCGACACCCATGCCCTGGAGCGTTCAAGGGGCGTCACCATCTTTTCCAAACAGGCTTCCTTCACGCTCGGCGACACAGGATTCACGCTTCTCGACACTCCGGGTCACGTCGATTTTGCCGCGGAGGCAGAACGCACCATGCCCGTCACAGACATGGCGGTCATGGTGATCAGCGGGACTGCCGGAGTCCAGTCGCATACCGCCACTCTCTGGAAACTGCTGAGAAGATACCGCATCCCCACTCTGCTGTTCATTACAAAGATGGACATGTATACACCCGGCAGCGCCGAGATACTCAGGTCCATTAGGATGCTCCTCTCTCCCAACGCCGTCGACTTCACGGGAGGCATCTCCGACGGCGTTCTCTCCGGATCTCTGCAGGAAGAGATCGCCGCTCTGGATGAAGGTCTTATGAACTCTTATCTGGACGGCAGCGCGATCACCTCGGAAGATGCCGCGGCTCTTTTCGAGCAGAACAGGCTGTTCCCGTGCGTTTTCGGTTCCGGACTGCGCCTGGACGGGGTCGACGATCTCATCTCTTCCCTGCTGGCTCTCGCGCCTTCACGCAGCTACGGCGATGTTCCCGCCGCCAAAGTCTTCAAGATAACAAGGGACAGGAACGACAGCCGGCTGACGAACCTCAAAGTCACCGGAGGAAGTCTTCATGTCAGGGACACCGTGTCCTACCGGGCAGCCGACGGGACGCAGTACAGTGAAAAGATAACCGGCATCCGCATATACAGCGGAGAAAAATATACGTCAGTAGATTCGGTATCTTCCGGCGACGTCGCGGCAGTCTCAGGTCTTGACCACACCTTCGCAGGAGGCGGCATCGGAGCGGAGACAGACGTGTTCATGCCGGTGCTCGAACCGGTAATGGTCTACAGGATAGCGCTTCCCGCCGGTTCGGATCCCAGGACGGTACTTCCCAAGCTGTCCGTCCTCGAGGAGGAAGATCCTCTTCTGAGGATAGTATGGGACGAGCGGCTCGGCGAGATACACGCCAACATCATGGGCGACCTGCAGGGCGAGGTACTGAAGAGCCTTATAGAATCCAGATTCGGACTGAACGTCGGTATCGACGAGGGTCACGTGCTCTACAAGGAAACTGTAGCCTCTCCCGTAGAAGGGATCGGTCATTTCGAACCTCTCAGGCACTACGCCGAAGTGCACCTGATCATCCAGCCAAACGAGCCCGGAAGCGGCGTTGAATACGGCAGCATATGCCATACAGACGATCTGGCCATAAACTGGCAGCGCCTGATACTCAGCTCCCTGGAGGAAAAACAGCATGTCGGAGTACTGGGAGGCTTCCCTCTCACCGATGTGAGGATACTGCTCGCCTCCGGAAGAGCCCACCTCAAGCACACGGAAGGCGGAGACTTCAGGGAGGCCTCATGGCGCGCAGTGCGTCAGGGACTCATGAACGCAGAAAACGTCCTTCTTGAACCTTTCTACAACTATCGCCTTATAGTTCCGTCGGAACTGACAGGAAGAGCCATAAACGATATCAGGGCGATGAGCGGCGACTTCATCACCGAGCAGATGCCTGACGGGAACACCATACTGACGGGAAGCGTTCCCGTCAGCGAGATGCAGGGCTACGCATCATCCGTCGCATCATATACCGCCGGCAGAGGCAGCCTGTCATGTGTTTCGGCCGGCTACAGACCCTGCCACGATGCTGAGCGGGTCCTGGCCGAGGCCGGATACGACCCTGAACGCGACGTCCGCAACACTCCCGATTCCGTCTTCTGCCGTCACGGTGCAGGTTTCATCGTTAAGTGGAATGAAGTGCCGGAATACATGCATCTGGATGCGGCCATGAAACGGGAGAAGGGATCTGCAGATCATCCCCGCTCCGGAAGCATGAACCTCGACGAGAAAGCGCTGGAATCTCTTATGGAGAGAGAATTCGGCCCGATACGCCGCAGACAGTACGGCGAAGCTAGCGTAGTCAGGGAGGCATCCGGGGCAGATGACAGTTATTCCAGAAAAAGCAGGCTCATACTCGACGGTTATAATGTGATATTTGCATGGGACGACTTAAACGAGCTTTCAAAAAGGAGCCTCGACCTCGCCAGGACCAGGCTCATGGATATTATGTCCGACTACAGCGGTTTCACCGGGACCGGTACGGTGATCGTATTCGACGCCTACCGCAGCGCTGACAATTTGGGCAAAAGGTTCAACCATCACGGAGTGGATGTCGTCTTTACGGATTCCGGGCAGTCAGCCGACGCGTATATAGAGAAACTTTCGAATGAGATAGGAAAGGACGAGAGCGTCAAGGTCGTATCATCGGATACCCTGGTCAGGACCGGAGCGTCCCGTTCCGGTGTGATGCACATGTCATCGCGCTCTCTGCGGGAGGAGGTCGACCGCGTGAGCGACCGTATCTCATCGCTCATAAAGCAGCATGACGGCAGCAGTCCGTCACGTCTGGGTGATTTCCTTGATGACGAGGTCATAGAAAAATGGCGGCAGATCCTGAACTTATAAAAAGAGCGGAAGATCTGAGAGACCGCTGTGAACGCAGATCCGTGCTGACGCACTCTCTCTTTCTTACACCCGCTGAACAGTATGCCCTCAAGAAGGCATTCTCAGGCCGTGCGGATGCGAGGCTCGTGTTTTCCGGAGGAGTCCCCGGCACTGACAGATGTGCCGCATTTTTCCTTCCGGAATGGTATCCGGATGAAGATCCTGCCGCGGAGTGCATCAAAGCCGTAAGAGTGACCGCCGGTTTCGGTCAGCCGGGGCACAGGGATTATCTCGGCGCCGTTCTGGCAGTCGGGATAAAACGCGAGTGGATAGGAGACATCATCATTGACGGACAGACCGCTTATGTCCTTTGCATGGATTCAGTTCTTGATTCCATAGTTCTCGATCTCGATCATGTAGGCAGATTCGGAGTCAGGCGCGAGGAGGTCCCCCTTTCAGATGTTCCGGCGCCGGTGATAAGGAAGAAAGAGGTGACATTTACGGCTCAGTCTCCGAGGCTTGATACTGTTACCGGCGCAATGTTCGGCATCTCGAGGACAGCGGCAGCACGGTTCATATCGGAAGGCCTGGTATCTCTCAACTACGCGGAATGTACCGACACCGATGCTCAGGTCCTGCCCGGTGACACCATCTCGGTGCGGGGCAAAGGAAAAGGCGTGCTGTCATCAGAAGGAGGTCAGAGCCGGAAGGGACGCACTTTCTATACAGCGGAGATCTTCATCTGACATCCGGAATTCCTTATACAGGAAAAGCGCACCGCTTTTTGAGCGGTGCGCTGATTTTGTACCTTATGAGGTCAGCCCGTTTCTTTTCAGAAATTACTGCCTTGTGGGATACATGTCGTCATCATAGACGTTGTCGATGGTGACATAGAATGTCGGGGTCTCGACGAAGTCAGAGGGCGGATCCTGTCCGAGAGCGATCTTCTTGAAGAGGAGGTCGA
>JAFYZY010000156.1 GCA_017548485.1 Oscillospiraceae bacterium
GCCATCAACGCTGGACTCACCGCCGCTACGGACGCGCTGGTCCTTGAGACCAGCGACTCCGTTGCCGCAGTCACATACGCCAATGTCCTTGTCGTCAAGAAGGGCAATGAGAACAATGAGCTGGTCCAGGCTCTGGTCAAGGCTCTCACCAGCGATGAGGTCAAGAAGTTCATCGAGGAGAAGTATGAAGGCTCCGTGGTGAGCATGGTAGGCTGATAACAGCACAAAGGATACCGATCCTGAATACAGCAAGGCTCCCGGCCGACAGGCCGGGAGCCTTGTATGTTATGTGATTACTATTTAATGAAGCCGTTGTAAACGATCTTTGTCTCCTGCACGGTAATGAACGCTTTGCTGTCTATCGAGTAAACAAGGCTTCTGAGCTCATCGATGCGCTTGGTGTCCACTTCCGCGAAGATCATGTATTTCTCACCGCCGAACTGGGAGGGATTAACGTTGACCACGGAGATGCCGAAGCCGGCGTTTCTGATGGCATCCAGCAGGTCATCGTCTTTGGTGCTGCTGACGATCTGTACGGTCGCTGTGCCTTTGATGAGTTTGTTGGCGAGAATGCCTCCGACATATGTGCCTACCGCGTAGCCGCCCGCATAGAATATGGCGAGCAGCAGGCCTCCTTCGCTGGAGTTGAAAGCGGTGCGTACAGCCAGGAACCAGATCATTATCTGGACGAACCCGATCAGAGAAGCGGTCTTGTTTTTGCCCTTTACGGTGAATATGGTGCACAGAGTGCCGAGCGAAACGTCCAGGATCCTTGAGAAGAATATCTTGAGACAAAGTATCAGTACTTCTTTGGTAAACATGTTTAATGACCTCCATTGCCTAACAATTCTATCACCGCCGGGCAGGTTTGTGTAGAAGAATCTGCGGTGTGGAAGAGGCACGATATTAGCACTCATAACATGAGAGTGCTAATTATTTACGTCTGGTTCACAGTTTGGGCGTTTTCTGTTCACAGATACGGGAGATAATAACAATGCGGCCGATAATAACGGCCCGAAAATAGCGATAAGAAACAAAACCTAAAGAAACAGAAAAACATATGGAGGATATAAAAATGTTTGGACTTTCTACAAGACGCTACAACAATATGCTCGGCTTCGATCCCTTCAGGGACATGGAAGAGATGGAGCGCAGGTTCTTCGCTCCTTCCGCACCGGCTTTCGGTTTCAGGACCGACATCCTCGAGGAGGACGGCGGATATAAGCTCCAGGCCGATCTCCCGGGATTCGACAAGGAGGACATCCACGTGGACGTGGAGGGAGATCTGCTCACCATCTCCGCGGAGCGCAGGGAAGAGAACGAGGAGAACCGTGACGGATACGTAAGGCGCGAGCGCAGGTTCGGAAGCTATAAGAGGAGCTTCGACGTGAGCGAGATCGATCAGGATGCCATCGCGGGCGATTACACCAACGGTGTGCTGACTCTGCATCTGCCCAGAAAGGAAGCGGAGGCTCCCGCTGCAAAGCGCATCGAACTCAGCTGATCAGACTGCATAACTTAAAACAGGGGCAGGCCTTGAAGGTCTGTCCCCTGTTTTTTTGCCGTTATTCGTCTTTTGATGGATCTCTGGGGGCCCATGCAGCCGCAGTGCCTTCCGTCTTTGTTTTCTGCTTGGTGGGAAGCCACTCGGCGAACACATGCCTGAAGCATATCTCCCAGAAGTCCCACTCGTGGTTGTAACCGGGCAGAGAGAAGTTGATGGTCTGATATCCCCACTCGGGCAGTACCTTCCTGGCGTTCATGTGGGAGGTGTACGCGATGGCATCGCTCTCGCCGCAGCACAGGATGAATGTCGGCACCTTTTTGCCTTCCGCTATGTTGCGCTTGGCGATCTCCTCGACATCCGGCCTCTCAATGTCCCTGGGCTGTTTGGGCATCGGCCAGCCGGCGGCTATGATCCTCTCGCGGAAAGCGCTGTGGCCGGAAGGCATCACGCCCTTCGGGGCGATACCGCCGGACATTATCAGCGCGTAGGAATACTGCTCGCACTTGTCCATAGCTATCTTCATTGCTCCGCCGCTTCCCATGGAAAGACCGCCGATGAAGTTGTCCTCGCGTTTATCGGAGAGGTGCGGGAATCTTGAGAAGATGAATTCCCTGAGTTCCTCCGTGATGTATTTATAGTATTTGGCGCCTCTGGGGAAATCCGAGTAGGCTGCGTTGTAGTTGGCGGGACAGATTATCGCGCAGTCATATTCCACCGCATATCTCGCGATATTGGTCCAGTTGAGATAGTCGGCGTCGTCTCCGCTTCCGCCGTGAAGCAGCCAAAGCACCGGGAATTTGCGGTCAGGCTCGTATATCTCGCTCACCGATCTGCCCACGTCGAAATTCTGGTCGAAACCAGGCATGATGGCGGTCACGTTCGTGGCCATCCCGAGTTCTTTTGAAATGAAATTCAGTCTCATTACCGGCATGATCGTTACCTCCTCAGCCTATGAATTCCGTGACCGCAGCCTTGAGGGCGCTGTCGCGGAAATCCCAGTCGTCTTTTCCGGGGTATTCCTTGCTTGTCACCTCGAAGCCGGCAGCCTTGAGGTTGGTCACTGCGCGCCTTGCGTAATCCGAGAGAGAATCCTCAGCTGCGAAGTATACAGCGACTTCGGGCAGTTCCACGTCTTCCGGAACGACAAGTTCCTCGTCTCCCGGCAGTGCGTCATCCAGCGGAAGGTGGGGGATAAGACCCTGCTCGGCGATGCGGGCGTTTATGTCTTTGAAGTAGCCGTCTTTGATGCCTTCTTCGAAGACGCCGCCGATCATGAACACTTTGCTGTATTTGTCGGTGTTGCGGAGCGCTGCTTTGAGAGCGCCGTAAGCGCCAAGCGAGAATCCGCCTATGTAGTTGTCCTCTTTCCTGTATGACAGGGCGAATGTCCCGTGACCGAGGCTCCAGAGCTCCTCCGTGATGTAGTCGATGAACTTCTGGTTCGTGGGATCGTTGGAGTACATCCTGTTGAGAGGTGCGGGCATCACTACGGCGATACCGGTCTCGTCGGCATAGCGCTGGATGGAAGTGTAGTGAAGCTCCTCGATATCGTCGCCGTATTCCGACGGGAGCAGCCAGAGGGTCCTGAATCTGACGTCTCTGGGATAGAGCTCGTTCAGATCCTTGCCGGCATCCACACCGGGTCTGAAACTGGGCAGGATCACTGTGAAGTTGCTCTGCATGCCAAGCTTCATGGACAGGATATTCATCTGAAGAGTTGCCATGTATTGTTTATCCTCCTTGCTTTTCCTTAATTTTAACGCCCGCAGACCTGCGCGAACAGAAGAAACGGTTTGTGTCAGATGCAGAAAATAAACAGGCTTTTTTGGTGAAAATACCCTTATTTCAGGGATCGTCAGATTGACACGTCTATCGGATAAGGGTTAGAATAAGGGCGTCTGACTTGGGAAGAGTCTATATGCCATGCAGGGCATTTTCCGAAGCAGGATAATTTGACCGCCTTCTTGCAGAAGGCCAAGGCCATACGGACAGCCGGGTCGAATGCCGAATCGTAACCGCGCAGCGGTCGGCAACTTTTGTTGCCTTATTGATTGAGTTAAAAGCTCAGTTTCAGAGTTGGTTACTTTATAACCGGTGCCTGGCAGGGCATAAAACTTGTGAAATGGTCAATAAGAGTAGTTAAAGTTCATCTTTGCTATAAGACTCTTGAAACCAATACGGACACAGTACTCCCGGTCCCAAAAGGGAGTACATGATCTGACGACCGGCACAGGTGATATGCAGCAGGCATATCACCGTTTTTTTATATATGTAATTTAAAATATACAGAAAAAGTCTGGAGTAGGTGCCATGAAGAAGATCATTGAGCTCAAAAACATCAGCAAGTCGTTTGACGGGGAAAAGGTCCTGGACAACATCAGTCTGGACATCTATGACAACGAGTTTCTGACCCTGCTGGGCCCTTCCGGATGCGGAAAGACCACGACGCTGAGGATCATAGGCGGATTCGAGCAGCCCGATGAAGGCGACGTGCTGTTCATGGGGGAGAGGATCAATGACGTTCCCGCCCACAAGAGGAACGTCAACACCGTTTTCCAGAGATACGCTCTGTTCCCGCATCTCGATGTTTATGAGAATGTGGCGTTTGCTCTCAGGGAGCGCAAGGTACCCAAGGATGAGATAGACAGGCAGGTCACCGAGATGCTCTCGCTGGTCATGCTGTCCAATTTCGCTCACCGCAAGGTGACGAGCCTTTCCGGCGGACAGCAGCAGCGCGTTGCCATCGCGAGGGCGCTGATCGCCAGGCCCAAGGTCCTGCTTCTCGATGAGCCTCTCGGAGCTCTTGACCTCAAGCTGCGCAAGGACATGCAGCAGGAGCTAAAGAAGATCCAGAAGGCCACTGGGATCACATTCATCTTCGTGACCCACGACCAGGAGGAGGCCCTGACCATGTCTGATACAGTCGTCGTTATGAGCGACGGCCGCATCCAGCAGATCGGAACTCCCACAGACGTTTACAACGAGCCTCAGAACGCCTTCGTGGCGGACTTCATCGGCGAGAGCAACATTGTCGACGGAGTGATGCTGGAGGACTTCAAAGTGAGGTTCTCAGGACACACCTTCGAGTGCGTGGACAAAGGGTTCGAGCGCGGCGAAGCCGTGGACGTAGTCGTCAGACCGGAAGACGTGGATATCGTCAGGGAAGAGGACGGCATGCTCAGGGGCGTCGTCACCTCCGTCACATTCATGGGAGTCCACTATGAGATCATCGTCGACATCGGCGGCTTCAAATGGATGATCCAGACGACGGATTTCGTCGACGTGGATGAGCATATCGGACTGAGCATCGATCCCGATGCCATTCAGATAATGAAGAAGAGCGAATACTCCGGCATGTTCGGAGACTACTCCACATATTCCGACGAGGCTGAGGAACTCAGCGAGATCGAACTCGGAGAACTGGAGGAGTTTGAGAGCGCGGAGGTAGATTATGAAGACTAAGGGAAAGCCCGTGTGGGGCCTCCTGGGCCCGTACGCGCTGTGGGCGGCCGTGTTCATAGTCGTGCCGCTGGTGTTCGTAGCCTACTACGCGTTCACCGACAACAATTTCACATTCACTCTCGACAACCTGATCAGATTCTTCAACGACAGGAGCCAGATGGGGGACACCGAGGTCCGCACATACATGCTGATCTTCTGGCGCAGCCTCAAACTTGCGCTGATAAGCACCGTCATATGCCTATTGCTCGGATATCCTCTTGCGTACATCATGTCCAGAGCCAGCGACAGAAATCAGAAGATAATGATGACCATGCTGATGATCCCGATGTGGATGAACTTCCTGATCAGGACCTACGCCTGGATGACCATACTGCAGGATACGGGCCTCCTCAACGGCCTGCTCTCGAAGCTGGGACTGGGAAGCGTGCATATCATAGGAACTGAAGGCGCCGTCGTCATCGGAATGGTGTACGACTATCTGCCGTACATGGTCCTTCCGATCTATTCGGTCATGGCCAAGCTGGACATCAGACTCATCGAGGCGGCGAGAGACCTCGGCTGCAACAACTACGGCGTTCTCAAGAGAGTGATTTTCCCGCTGAGCATGCCCGGCGTGCTGAGCGGCATAAACATGGTGCTGATCCCGTCGGTGA
Source organism: Oscillospiraceae bacterium (assembly GCA_017548485.1). Taxonomy (GTDB): domain Bacteria; phylum Bacillota; class Clostridia; order Oscillospirales; family Ruminococcaceae; genus RUG11783. The sequence goes on from JAFYZY010000156.1 coordinate 5,623, forward strand.
GCACCTTCTACATCTCCCAGAAGCTGGGAAACGGAAAGTTCTTCCTGATAGGCGACGCCATTGAAGGACAGTATGTGGCCAACAACCTGCATTTCGCTGCGGCGATGGCGTTCATACTCATGATCATCCTTCTGGTGATGATGGCTTTCATCAAGAAGTTCACCAACAACATGGCATACGGAGGTGAAGAGATATGAAGACTGCATCAAGGATCTTCACCGCGCTGGTGTTCATCTTCCTTTTTGCCCCTATAGCCATACTGATCGTGTTCTCCTTCAACGATGCCAAGAGCCTTTCGGTGTTCTCAGGATTCTCCTTCAGATGGTACAGGGAGCTGGTATATGATGACGCGACGCTGGAGAGCGTGCGCAACACTCTGATCCTGGCTCTGTCGGCTACAGTGATAAGCACTATTATGGGAACTGCCGCTGCCGTGGGCATCAACAGGCTTCGCAGCAAGTGGATAAAGAGCGCTATCAATACGGTGACAGACATACCGATGACGAACCCGGATATAATCACAGGCATCTCGCTGATGCTGATGTTTGTCTTCTTCGGAAGGATGTTCGGCAGGTCGGATTCGCTGAGCTTCACCACGATGCTGCTGTCGCACGTCACTTTCTGCCTGCCGTACGTGATACTGCAGGTCCTGCCCAAACTCAGGCAGATGGATCCCAGCCTCCCGGAGGCCGCTCAGGATCTCGGGTGCACTCCGGTTAGGGCATTCTTCAAGGCGACCATCCCGGAGATAATGCCCGGAGTGATCACTGGAGCCATCATGGCGTTCACCATGAGTCTCGACGACTTCGTCATAAGCTATTTCACTTCCGGCGCCGGATTCCAGACACTTCCCGTAAGGATCTACAACATGACCAAGAAGACGGTCACGCCCAAGATGTACGCGCTGGCGACCATCATCTTCTTCGTGATCCTGACGATGCTCATCATAAGCAACTTCTCCGATGAGAGTGCCAGCGAAAAGAGAAAAACAAAACGCAACAACAGAAAGGCAATAAAAAAATGAAGAAGTTAGTATCCATCGTTCTCCTCTGCACGTTTCTTGCTCTCATGCTGACCGGCTGCGGCGGGGATACGCTCACCCTCAAGATCTACAACTGGGGCGAGTATATCTCGGAAGGCGCGGAAGGCAGCTATTACACCATCAGGGAGTTCGAGAAGTGGTACAAGCAGGAATACGGCCAGAAGGTCCGTGTCATCTATGACACATATACTTCAAACGAGGACATGTATTCGAAGCTTTCCGCCGGCGCAGTCAGCTACGACATAGCCATCCCGTCGGACTACATGATCGAGAGGATGATAAAAGAGGGCATGCTCGAGAAGATAGACTTCTCCAACATACCCAACTACTCCAACATCGACAGCAGTTTCAGAGGACTGTATTACGATCCCCAGGATCAGTATTCGGTTCCCTATACTTACGGCATCGTCGGTATCATCTATAATGCCAACGCCGTGGACGAGGCGGATGCCGACGGATGGGATATCCTGTGGAATCCGAAATATTCCGGGAACGTCCTGCAGTTCAACAACTCCAGAGACGCTTTCGGCACCGCCATGTACAAACTCGGGCTGGATGTGAACAGCACCGACAAGGCGGACTGGGACAGGGCTGCGGAAGAGCTCAAGACCCAGTATCCTCTGGTCTACAGCTATGTTATGGATGAGATCTACAACATCATGGAGTCCGGAGAGGCCGCCGTAGGCGCGTATTATGCCGGCGACTACTTCACCATGCTGGATGCCCAGGCGGAAGACGTGGATCTCCGCTTCTACTATCCGGATCCGACCAACTACTACGTGGACGCCATGGTTATCCTCAAGGGGACACAGAACAAGGAACTGGCTGAGCGATTCATCAACTTCATGCTCGATAGAGACGCGGCGGTGGCCAATGCGGAGTATACCTACTACGCATCCCCCAACAAGGTCGTCTACACCGACGAGGAGTATCTGGAGGAACTCGGCGAGGAGACCATCGAGATACTTTATCCTCCCATCGGAAACTTCGCGGAACAGTACAACAAATATGCGTACAGGAACCTGTCCGCCGAGATGCTGGACTACATCAACGCGCTCTGGGAGAAGATAAAGATCAACTGAGACTGATACCTATAGACAAAGGGAGAAGGCATATGGCCTTCTCCCTTTTGCTGTGTGCCGGGCATGTTCCGATTCTAGCTGGTGAAAGTCCAGCCACAGGTAGTTACCGCCAAGTGTAGCGAACCACAAGCCGGTGCCAGCAATGGCAACGGGGGAGGAAGTGGAGTAGCAAAACCGAGGAGCCTACGA
>JAFYZY010000157.1 GCA_017548485.1 Oscillospiraceae bacterium
CACGAAGAACAGCGCCATCAGCGCGGCGGACAGGGGGGACACCGTCAGCTCGCCGGTGCAGTAAAAGGCGGTGAAGCAGGCCCAGATGCACATGCCCAGGAATGCTGCTGCAGTTATCGTCTGCACTGTAAGTGCCTTTTTTCTGTGCTCATCTCCCGTGCGTGCCATCTTTGCAAAGCCGTAGAAGCAGTTCAGGAGCGATACTATGATCACCACTGAGATCAGATAAAAATGGATCTTAAAGGCCGGGCTGTAGCCGCCCAGCAGAACATCGACGGCTTCCCAGGTCCTGGTCTCGAACTGCTCCGGGGGGACATAACAAAGAGCCATCTGCCAGCTCTCCAATACCACCCACCCCTGGGCCTGGACCAGGATCTTTGTCTCCATTAACCTTTCAGCGATAAAGAATACCGCAACAGAAATAACTGATCCGTAAAGCAGGTCAGGTTTTTGAGCTTTCCTTTGAAGCAAAGGGATCAGGATGACACCGATGATGACTGCAATAGCGATCGGGGTATATGGGATAACATATTTGGGATACTCTTCCAATGGAACAGCACCGTTCTGCACCATTCTGATGATGACGCGGATACCCATATACAGCGGATAGGCAGAAGCGGCAGCTGCTGCTGCCAAACAAAGCAGCCAGCACTTTCTGTACTTCGATACGTTCACGTATCACCATCCCCCTTCCATCTCAGACAGTTTCGGTACACTGTACGATGCTTATGACCGGCTCCGGATCGGGAACCGGTCAGACATGTTCAGGTCCCCTCCAAAGCAGCCGTCGGATCATCTCCGGCGGCGCTTTTATTTATCCCCGTTTATTTTTTTTCTTTTTCAGCGTATCCAGTGTCTCTGATAACCACTCGTGGTAGTAGTCGTACTGAGGCTGGCACCACCAGTCCAGAAGCTTGTTCAAAGATACTCTGTCCTCATCGGCGCTGACGGAACCGTACTGATCCGGATCCCTGTTGACCGTGACAAGATGCTCATCGTCATCTCTGAACCTGATGACATAGATGCAGTATCCCGTCCAGCTCCTGTGGGCATACAGCGTATCGCCCTCCATATACCAGAACCACTTGTCCTCCATCTCCTGAGGGACGTTGCCCTTCCTGAGGACATCCATCTCTCCTTCTTTGAAATGCCTTCTCAGAATGAACGTTTCATTCTTTTCCGGCATATCGAGAGCTTTCCAGTCCGTCCTGACAGCTGTTTTCTTCGTAAGCTCATTCAGCGTCTTTATACCGGTCTCATACTTATCATCATCGGGGACCGCAAAAAAGATCCTGATATCATAGTTCTTCTCTTCGGTGATGAAATCGATACAGGCTCTCAGTGAGACCTTCCATGCCTCATCAGCCGGATACCTGTAGACTCCGGTGGATATCAGCGGGAAACATATGGAATGCACATCATTCTCTTTTGCGAGCTTCAGTGAAGTGTAATAGGCTCCGTATAGTTTCTCAGCCTCGCCGTTCTTTCCGCCGTACCATATGGGACCTACGGCATGGATGATATATGTCGCCTTGCTCCTGAATCCGGGAGTGATGACCGCGGACCCGGTGTCGCAGTGTCCTATGGCGTCGCAGGCCTGCTGCAGTTCCTCATATCCGGCCGCGCGGAAGATCGCTCCGCAGACGCCGCTCCCGGCCTGCAGTCCTTCGTTCGCGGCGTTGACTATTGCGTCAACGCTTTTGTCAGTGATCCCTGCCTTTTCTATGCATATCCAGCTCATTTTTATCCTGCCTTTATCGTGTTATTCACTGATACCAAGTTCCTCTGCCAGTTCCCTGATCTCTTCGTCATCCATGCGATCGAGCCCGTTCAGGTCCGCCATAGCCATGGGAAAACCGTTCACCATGGCCGTGCCGTAATAATCGGTCAGCTTCTCTCTGAGTTCTTCCGTATCGATATCGTCGTATGTGTACATCAGTTTTTCTTTCTCTTTGCACGCACTATAAAGAACACAAGGATCGCAGCTGCTGCCAGAACTCCCGTCACAGCATAGATCGCCCAATTCGCACACGAGAGCTTCGGTCCGCCGCTGACATTCACCTTCACTGAGGTCTCATTAACGACTTCTTCTCCCTCGTCGTTATATGTAACGGTCCTTACCTTTACATTTGTCGAGCCCGGCGAAACAGCTGTCAGAACACCGTATTCATCCACTGTGACGACAGATTCTTTTTCAGACTCATAATAGTACTCGTCTATATGCGACGGATCGGGGTCTGTCTCAACAGTGAGGACGTACTGATCGCCTCTTTTTATCTTTATCTTTTTCTCTTCGGTGCGTACAGAGACCGGTATCGCGGGATCTTCCTCTGTAACAGTGAGGGTAAACTGCCTGGTCTCCCCGAACGGCAGCTTCGCGGTGAATGTCGCGCTTCCGGGTCCGTTGTAGGTGACCATTCCGTCGGCGTCGACGGTGGCCCATTCCTCGTCGGAAGAAGACCATTCGACCTTTTTGTCCACCGCGTCCGCGGGGATGACGGTGTAGTCTATCTGGTACATGAAGATATGCACGTTGCGCTTCCTCACGTCGCTGTTCTTGCGGAACGCTATGTCCTTTCCGTGGACGGCTTCCTCATCGGAGATATAGCTGGCGGTCAGCGTGATGTCGCGGTCGCTCCTCAGCGTATTCTCCACGATATTTCCGGATTCGTCTGTCCAGCCCAGGAACACGCAGCCTTCCTTTTCCGGGATGAGCCCGCCGATCTCCATCGGTTCGTCAGCGGAGATGAAATCGGTCTTCCAGACCTCACCGTCCTTCTGGAAGGTGACCTTGTGGATCATGTTGTCGATCGTGCCGATATTGGCGTCCACCCAGTTCATCCTGCCGATGATCCACTGCCTCAGTTCTTCCACCTCGTCGTCGTAGCTGAACTCCTCGTCGGGCATGTACTTCTCAATGTTCATCTGCGCCGACGCCCTGGTCTCCTCCAGGTACCCGTCCAGTATGCCGCCCTCCTCAGTCAGCCTGACGAGCGCGTCCTTCATGACGGCCCACTGCTTGTGGACCTCCTGTACGAATCCGCCCTCCCCGGTGTCGTATAGCATGGGTTTGATCCAGAAGTGGCCGTATTCAATAACTTCCCTGAGCAGCTGGTGGTCCCAGGCGA
>JAFYZY010000158.1 GCA_017548485.1 Oscillospiraceae bacterium
ATTAAAAAAACTCCTTTCCTTGATAAATCGTGGAAAAGAGTTAATTAGTTCTTCGTACTTGTTGTCTTTTTGTTGTCTTTTTCTTAAAAGATGTTTAAAAGATGTAATTAAAAGACATAGAACATGAACTAAAAGAGCCTGTTTTCTGATGGACTTGAACCTCTGGCCTTCTGCTCCGGAGGCAGACGCTCTATCCAACTGAGCTACGGGCGCTTATAAGTATGTTCGGAAAGAAGAATAGCACACTATTCTATTCTTTACAAATTAGATATGAGCTCCCGTACTTTCAGACACAAGCGGTTCACTTCTTTTTTTCTCGTTGTTATACTCCCCTCATAGTGTTAGAATTAACTCAAGTCTAGATATCAAAAGGAGAATAATACCATGCAGGTTGGAAACGCCTTTATCTTCGAACATCCTCTGATCCAGCACAAACTTGCCCTTATGCGCGACAAGAACACCAACACCAAAGATTTCCGCACGCTTACCAATGAGCTTGCAGAACTCATGGTCTATGAAATCACCAAGGATCTGCCTCTGGTGGATGCTGAGATCGAGACCCCCATATGCAAAGCCACATTCAAAGTTCTTTCGGACAAGCACATCACCCTGGTCCCCATCCTCAGAGCCGGTCTCGGAATGGTTGACGGCGTGCTCAGACTCCTCCCCAATGCCAGAGTCGGCCACATCGGTGTCTACCGCGATCCCGATACACATGAGCCGATCGAATACTACTGCAAGATGCCCGATGATGTCGCCGACAGCATCGTTTTCGTCCTTGATCCTATGTTTGCGACGGGCGGAAGCGCCTGCGCCGCTCTGGACCTCCTCAAGGCCCGCGGCTGCAAAGATCTCCGCATGGTATGCATGGTCGCCGCTCCTCCTGCAATAGAGCGCATCGCCAAGGAGCATCCGGACGTTCCCGTCTACTGCGCCGCTCTTGATGAGCGACTCAACGAGAACGCCTATATCGTTCCCGGCCTGGGCGATGCCGGCGACAGGATCTTCGGCACCAAGTAATCAGTCTGACCTGTTCTGAATAAGCAAGCGCAAAGTGTCTGTATCGGCGCTTTGCGCTGTTTTTAAAGGAAGCAACAATGGCTAAGAAGACCGATCAAAAAGTGAAAGATACGGCGATAAAGCCGGTCTCCGTCCTGTACAGGATCTATATATTCCTGTATGGGGTATATCTGAGGCTGTTCCGCCGCCTTCATATCGACAGATCAGGCATGAAAGACATCAAACCTCCGTATTTCCTGATCTCCAACCATCAGTCGATGGTCGATTTCGTTGCTGCAGCAATGGTCTGCCGGCGCGATGTCGTCTCCTTTGTCGTTTCCACACATTTTTTCAGAGACCCTGTTCTCCGCATAGGCCTGAAGTACGGAGGCTGTATCCCCAAAAGGCAGTTCTTCCCTGACCTCGCAGCAGTGAGAAAGATGCTGCGCGCGATCAGAGCCGGTCAGAGCGTCGGTCTGTTCCCTGAGGGACAGACGTGCTACAGCGGTCAGTGCAATGATATCGATCCCGCTGTGGGGAAACTCGTAAAAGCCATGGGCGTTCCCGTTGTGAACGTCCGGATCAGAGGCAATTTCCTTACTGCGCCTAAATATGCAGGCGGCGCTGTATTCCCCTCTTATTCCATTGCTTCGGGCTCCCTGCTTCTTACCAAGGAAGAAGTGGAATCTCTGTCGGATTCGGAGATAGCCGCAAGGATCACCGAAGGCCTCGCGTACGATGAATACGAATGGCAGCGTTCGGAGATGCACCGCAGCCGCCGTCCCAGGACTCTCACAGGCATCGAGAACATCCTGTGGCTGTGCCCTAAATGCGGGAAAGAGCATACCATGCAGACTGACGGAACTGATCTGTTCTGCTCCGAATGCGGTTACCGTGTCAGGACAGATGACTACGGATTCCTTAAGAACACGGACGGGACCCCTGCTGAATTCGACACTCCGCCGAAGTGGTTCAACTGGCAGAAGAAGCAGCTTGAAGCCCGTCTTGATGCAGGTGATCTGCTTCCTCTGACACTCAGGGGAAGGTTCCTCGAATCTGCAACAGGTGATTTCTCCGAGTACGGATACGGCTGCCACGGCGAAGGGACGGTCACTCTGGACAAAGACGGACTCACTCTGGACGTCACCAGAGACGGAGAACCGTTCACATACAAAGTGTCTCCCGGCATCACCTTCAATCTGACGCACAACGCCGATCTCTGGGCATTCGATATTCCCGGGAACACCAAGGAAGACCGCGATTTCGCGTTCGACCCGGAGGACTCCAGAGACATGATGAAGTTCGTCCAGATCTGGGTGATACTCAGAGAAAGATACTATTCCTGAGTGTTTATTCAGGTCATTTCCCAAAAATGTAAAGGTCTTTATACCGTCTGTTTTTGTGTCTGTTGAAAACCCTGTTGAAATTGTTGATAACGTGTCCGCCCGCCGCGAACAGAGTTGTATTTTTATCCGAACAACCCTCTTCCTTTTTGATCGGTTTGTCGTGCATGTTTGCACAAAATTAATAGTTTTCCGCGGTATAAATCTACGTCTTGCTGATACAGCTGTTCGATGTACGCGATCTGCGTCTGTTCCCGTTCTGTGTTTAAAACTGTTTCGAAATCCGGAGCCTTGAGATGACATTTATACAAAACGTAGACTATGAAAAGTTCGACGATTTCGTGCGGAACCATAAGACCAAAAGTCACTTCATGCAGAGTCCTGCATGGGGTGAGCACAATGCCTCGGAACACGGCGACAAGGTCCACAGGACGGCTCTGATCGACGACTCCGGTGCGATCAGAGCAGCTGCCCTTCTGCTGGAAAGAAAGCCCGCACGCTTCTTTCCTCTCTATCTCTACTGCCCGAGAGGATATGTGTGTGATTTCAGCGACAAAACTCTCGTAAGCGAGATGACGGATGCTGTCCGGAATTATGCCTCTTCTCTCGGTGCGATGTTCGTTGCCATAGATCCCGACGTCGAAAGGCGCGAGCTGTCCTCCGACGGAGATCCTGTCCCCGGCGGGTTCGACAACTCCGGGATAGTGGATCATCTGCTCTCTCTCGGTTACCGGCACAAAGGCTGGACCACGAACTTCGGCAGATCTCCCCGTTTCACTTTCAGGATCGATCTGACAAGAGACAAAAAGGACATCGAGAAGTCGTTTACCGGCAACATCATGAAGAACGTCAGGAAATCCCACCATTACGCGGTCCGCTTCTGTGAAGGCTCTTCTGCTGACATCCCCACCCTGTACAGGCTCCTCACCAAGACCGCCGACAGAGACGACTTCGTCGCATACAGGGAATCCTATTATCAAAGCTTTTACGACAGCCTCGCAAAAGACGGCATGTCTCATCTCTATCTGGGATATGTGGATCCATCCGCCACAGTGACCATGCTCAGGCAGGAGCTTGCCGAACTCCTCGAGAAGCGGACAAAACTCAGGAAGGAAGGTCCTCTCAGGGAATCCGCGGAATCGGAAGCAAGACTCCTTAGAGAGATCGAGCTGTTTGAGGGATATGCGGAAAAATACCCCGGGGAAATTCCCGTAAGCGCGCATCTTGTCGTACGTTACGGCGATAAAGCCTGGGCCGTTCACGCCGGAAGTCTGGGCGAGATGAATGAGACCTTCTGCAACAACCGTGTCTACTATGAGAAACTCATGGCGCAGAAGGACGCGGGCTGCGTATTTCTGGACATGTTCGGCACCGAAATCGATGAAAGGTTCCGCACCGTCCACGAGTTCAAGAAACAGTGGGGCGGACGCCTTGTTGAGTTCATCGGCGAATTCGACCTTGTCACGAGACCATTCTGGTTCTTCCTGTACGAGAAAGTCCGCCCGGTGTACCGGAACCTCAGATTTGATATGATCGAGCTTATGAAGAA
>JAFYZY010000159.1 GCA_017548485.1 Oscillospiraceae bacterium
CCTGTATTTGCTTCACTGGTCGAGAAAGGTATTATAGTCAGTATTGTTACATGTCATCCGGATGTATATAAATATGGATCCTTTCAGAGCAGAATCGATCTACTTGAAGCATTGCGCGATATTGGATGTCATATTGAGTTGGTTAAAGAGTACTGTGACAGATTTGCTGTCATCGACAGAAAAATCGTATGGTACGGAAGCGCTTCGTTATTATCTAAACCCGATGTAGAAGACAGCATGATGCGAATAGTCAGTGGTGGTGCTGCCGCCGAACTGTTGGAGTCTGTTTTTTCTGAAGAGGCAACTACTAATGAATATGAGATCCCATTATGATTTTTTCGAATTCTTGACTTCTAACACATGCCACAGGCTGCAGCCAAAAGGATTATCGCACGTCCAGTTAACCTCTGAGGTAAATTATATACTTGACTGCCCACTACCGTTATGTTAGTATTAATTTACCTTAGAGGTTAATTTTGAATGCGGAGCATCTCAGTGAAAATCATATATAAAACCAAAAAACTTGAAAGAATCTGTACGGATGCGAAGACAGCAATAAAGGTTTATGGCCGTGAAATGGCAAATAAAATCCATCAGCGAATAGACGAGATAAGTGCAGCTGATTCCATCGAAATGATGCTGCGTTTTCACATCGGTCGCTGTCACCAATTATCCCAGAACAGAAAAGGACAGTTTGCCGTAGACTTGATCCACCCATATAGATTGGTTTTTGAAAAGATTGGAGAAGAAATCCAAGCCGTGCAGATCATTGAAATAGTTGATTATCACTGAAACAAGGAGGTGACACCATGACCAGAAGCAGTACATATATTGCCACTCCTCCGGGGGCAACCATAAAAGAGCAGTTGATCGACAGAGGCATGAGTCAGAAAGAATTTGCCGCTAGGATGGATATGTCGGAGAAGCATATCAGTAAGCTCATCAATGGAGATGTTCAGCTTACAGCAGATGTTTCGGTCAGATTGGAAACTGTTCTGGGAGTACCAGCATCTTTTTGGAATAATCTTGAAGCGATCTATCGCGAAAAACTGATCAAAATCGAAGCCGAGAACTCTATGGAAGATGATGAAGATCTGGCCAGGCGGATCCCATACAGTGAAATGGCTAAACTTGGGTGGGTCAAGGATACGAGAAACATCAAAGAAAAAGTGATCAATCTCAGACAATTCTTTGGTGTAGTTAAACTATCTCTTCTTGCCGATGAACAGATCACAAAGATCGCCTGCCGCAAACTGGCTATCACGGAGAAATCTGATATTGCTCTGATTTCCTGGGCCCAGGAAGCACGTATTCTTTCCCGCGGTATCCATACATCACCTATCAACATTAAGCGATTAAGAACGGCCATACCCGATATTCGCAAGATGACGAACGTAACCCCTGCCGTATTTTGTCCGAAGTTGAAAGAAACACTTGGTGATTGCGGTGTAGTCCTGATCTTTCTTCCGCATCTCAAAGGATCTTTCCTCCAAGGTGCAACATTTGAAGAGGGCAACCGAATCGTTATCGGTCTTACAGTACGTGGCAGAGACGCAGATATTTTCTGGTTCAGTCTGTTCCATGAGCTTGCACATATTATACTGGGTCATGTAGATAAGAATGACGGGCTTTCTGAACAGGATGAAGAAAAAGCAGATACCTGGTCAGCCGATATGCTTATCGATCCTCAGAGTTTTGCCGAGTTTTGTAATATCGGAGATTACTCAGAACAGACCGTAGTTGAATTCTCAAAGAACCAGGGAATCGCTCCCGGAATAGTTGTCGGAAGACTGCAGCATGAAAGATTAATAAAGTATAACAGTATGCTGAACAGTCTTAAGGATCAGTATATGATCACAGGACTTGCTGACTAACACCCTTTTCCATTTACATACACCAAAAAACCATGTCGGGCATTTTCAATCCGGCATGGTTTCATTCTATATTTATTCAGTTGCGTAACTCAGCTTGTAGACTTGATCAGTTCATCTAGCGTCGCGGAGTGCGCCGGAAGGAAATCATCCATGAATACGTTAAGCTCAGGCAGATCAAATGCATCAATTGCCTTGAGCGTGGACTCCTCCGCGCTTGAGAACTCGGTATTTCCGCTTCTTCTCTCCTCTATACACTTGATCAGAGCACTGACTTTGTCCGCAGCCTTGAGGATCCTGTGTTCCCTTTCGTTGAGGACATCGCCGGTGATATATCCCGACATGCTGTCTCTTAGATCATCCGGAAGCATTCCAGAGACCTGTTTCTCCGCTTCCTTCTCCACACGCTTGTAGCTGTCGCGGATATCATCATCGCGGTATTTGACGGGAGTAGGCATATCCCCGGTAAGAGTCTCGGAGATGTCATGATACAGCGCAGCCACTGCCACTCTTTCCGGCGACACCTCTGCGCCGAAACGCTTCTTCGCCGTAACTGCCATGACATGGGCGATGCACGCCGTGACCGCGGAATGCTCGGAAAGAGTCTCCTTGCGCGAATTGCGCATGAGTCCCCATCTGTCTATGAAATTCATCCTTGAGAATAAAGCAGAAAAACCGTAAGCCATTTCAATCCTCTTCATCAGGCTGCCACAGGCAGTTTTTGAGATCAACTCTTCCGTCCGGAAGGAACGCAGCTCCGTCCTCCCTGAGCAGCGCTTCCTGGGTGCCTTTTCCTCCGAACGCGAAGGATCCGGAGCATTCCCCGAACCGGTTCACCACCCTGAAACAGGGTATCGTTCCCGGATCCGGGTTCACATGTAGCGCATATCCCACTACTCTCGACATCTTCGGATTGCCCGCCAGCGCCGCCACCATACCGTAGGTCGCGACATGCCCGGCAGGTATCTTTTTGACTATCTCATAAATCCTTTGGAAGGTGTTCCCGTCAGTGTGTCGCATTGTACTGGTTGACCTTCCGGATGTTCGCGCTGTGATCGTTTGCTGTGACGCCCCAGTAATAGTTGGCGTCCTTGTCGGTGATAAAGAAGTAATACTCGTGGGAATCAGGGTTCAGCGTCCCCAGTATCGCTTTCTGTCCCGGGTTGCAGATGGCTCCGACGGGAAGTCCTCGGTGAGTATAGGTGTCGTACGCCCTCCAGATATTGGAAGGTATTGTCCTTGGCTTCGCCTCGACGTCTCCGTTGAAGTAATAACCGAGCACTCCGTAGATGAAGTTGCCTTCCCTGTTCTCGGCGCAGGTGTCCGTCTCGAGGCATGGGAACTCATCCGGGTTGTTGAGTCTGTTGATGAACACTCCGGCGATCATGGAGTACATGTCGTCTCCCAATGTCTCTTTCTCGACTATGGACGCCAGGATTATGTTCTCCTCCAGTGTGAGTCCGCTCTGTTTGACAAGTCTGAGCGTTCCCTCCGTGTACACATGCTTCTCGAAATTCTTGAGCATCTGCAGGATTATGTCATCCACGGTGCTGCCTATCACGAACTCGTATGTGTCGGGATAGAGAAATCCCTCCAGCTTTATGAACTTGTCCTCGCTGGATGTGATCTCGTCAAAGAACGGGACATCGAACGTATGCTCGTTGCAGGCCTCGATGAACTCATCGATCCTGCAGAGCCTGGCGTTCTCCAGCTTGATGGCCATCGCCAGAGCCGTGGTGCCTTCCGGGAAGCTGACCGTCAGCGTCTCCACTTCGGCAAATGTGGTGGAAGTCAGTTCCTTTATCATCTCGGAATAACTGCGTCCCATCTGCATCTTGTGCTTGCCGCACTGATATTTGCCGTCGGAACCTGTGATCCTGCTGAAGACCCTGAACGCCAGTTCGGACCTGATCAGGCCTTCTTCCTTAAGCTGTGACGCGATGCTCTGAGTAGATGAGCCTTCCGGCACGTCCACTATGATGTAGTCTCCGCCTTCTTTTGAATCAAACACCTCGTGGTACAGCTTGTACCCGGTGAAACCCGCTGCAAGAAGCAGCAGGAACACCACCGCGAGGATTATTAGTTTGCCCAGACAACCGAGTCCTCTTTCCTCCGGGTCTGACTCTCTGTTAAACATCTGTATTCTCCGATCTTTCTGGATAGCAGATTCTGGAGGCGATCTCTTCGGCAGCTTCGGGGCCCCTGAGCATCTCCACCAGCTTGAGGGCAAATCCCGACACCACGCCGGCAGCTCTGCCGGTGATGTACGGAGGATCGATGACCACGTCGGAATCGCTGTAGCTGTCCCCGAGTTCATCAATCCGGTCCGGGAAACATGTTGCCTTCTTGCCGTTGAGCAGTCCCTCTCTGGCCAGGATGGTCGGCGCGGCGCAGATGGCAGCCACGATCATACCGTCCGACTCCCCGAAGCCCAGCCTCGCGGCGCGCCTCACGGTCTCACTCTTGGCGAGATTCTCGGTCCCTAAGCCCCCTCCAGGGAAGAACACCGCTTCGGTATCGTCGCTGGGGAAGAACATATCCTCGGATATATCCGCCATAACGGTTATGCCGTGGGATCCCTTGGGCATAGACGTACCCACGCCCACCGTGGTGACCTCTATGCCGGCTCTTCTCATATAGTCGATAGGCACTATTGCCTCGGACTCCTCGAAGCCGTCAGCCAGAAAAACGTAAACCATGAATAACCTCCTCAGTCGAGCATCAGATTCATATAGGGCTCGAGACTCGACAGCTTCTTTGCAGTCTTGAAAGACTTGCTCATGCCGTAGATCATGCTTCTGCCCTCAAACGGAAGGATTCCTCCTCCCACCGGAAGATCCATCGAGACCTTCTTGGGGTTCTGCTCATCAACAAGGCCTGCGAGCAGCATGGTGGCGCTCTCCTCCGATGTGCCGAGTATTTCTCTTATGAACATCGCCCTTTTCTTAAGTGAATAGACCGCGTATGCCTTTCCCGATTCTCCTGAATATGATGCTATATGATCCTCATATGCCAGCGCGTCTGCGGTCATGAAGTCCAGCTGTTCCGGTCTCCACTTGATATGGGGTATCTCGTACAGCGCCTTCTCGCGTATCTCATAGAAATCGTCGCTGAATATCCTGTCGTACTCGATTGGTACTTCCGGTCTCGGCACCGTCTCCAGCATTCCGGATCTCAGCTGCACGCGTCTCAGGGAGAAATCGGAACTGTATCCCCTCTTGCCGTAGAAGCGGAACAGGCTCCTGTTTCCCGGCACCAGCACCGCCATCTGGCAGCCTCTGGCCAGCGCGTTGCTCTCGACACAGGATATGAGCTCGGTCATAAGGCCGTGCCCTCCCCTGTCGGGCCTCGTGGCGCATCCGTAGATGTATACGCAGGGTATCGAGTCATCGTGATATCTGAACGAGCAGTAGATGCTCATGGCGATGGATACGATCTCGCCGTTCTCCTCATAGACGAGGGTGTCGTTGGGCTCCATGACCTTGTCGAACAGAAAGTCGACATAACTCAGCGGATCGTCAAAACTCTGATCCCATATCTTCTTTATATCGGGTATGTCTATTACAGTAGCAGCACGAATCATCTGATTATCACCGTGTTCTTTTCCAGTATATATACCGGTTCATAGGACATCTTGGTCCTTCTGAGTCCTTCGTCCCCGGCGTCGTCCTCCCGGTTTATATATTCATATCTGTCGCGGAGCACCTTGGCGAACTCTCTGTTGATGACGGAATAGGCTCCGTCGAACTCCCTCTCGGCTTTCTCCACATGCGTGCAGAAGGATCCTTGTGCGATCTCCTCCCCGCAGCACCATGCGATCACCTTGCCGTCAACGCGCAGCAGTGCACCGGTAAGGCCCAGCTTCTCGAACTGGCACAGGCTTCCGGCGGAACTGGCGCTGTCCGCACGGAGGTCATCTTCCGATCCTTCCATGCCGGCATACCATGCAGCGTTCATCGCCGCCGCTTCCGAGATGTTCTCCGGTCCTATCATCTCAAACGACCAGTCCGGATACAGTCTCTCGAATCTGGAGCAGTGATTCCGCTTGGAATGGTACTTCTTTCCCGGCAGATCCGCCAGGTCCGAACTGCGGTATACATATTCTCCGTCAACCTGCGCGGTGACCGAGACCACCCTGCTGCCGAACGCATCCGTCAGCGCGACCGTGTCATCTTTCGTGATGCACACGAACCGTCTGGTGCCGTCAGGTCCGGCAGGAAGCTGCTCCACTGTCTGCGTGAGATCATCTCTTCCGAGAGGCATAAGGTAAGCACCGGTCCTCCCGAACATAACCACCGCGCTGTCTTTATGATACGCGACATTTGTGTCATAGAAGTTTCGGTACAGATAAATATTGGAAAAAGTGTACTCGCAGCCGCGGTCCTTTTCCCTGAGCAGCGGGAGAAGTCTCTCTCTGTCCTCGACGGATATTTTTCTGAATTCCAGCATATTGATCAGATCTCCGGATCTATCGCGACGGCTTCCATTATCTTTTTATGGATCTCGTCTATGGGCAGGATCTCTCCGTCCCTGTCGCAGTCTATCTTTTCCCATCCGAGGCTGTCGGC
>JAFYZY010000160.1 GCA_017548485.1 Oscillospiraceae bacterium
GACCGACCAGGCCTGGTCGATCCCTTGGGTTATTATCTGAGAACTACTTGAACTATCTGTAATAATGTAGCGCCGTATACGAGACCCGTACGTACGGTGCAATGGGAGGTGGAGGGCTTACGCCCTCCGTCTACCCTATTAATATGTTATTTTACATACTCTGAGAAGCCCATCTTGGCCAGCGGGATCCTCAGGCGGCGGAGCGCTTTTGCCTCGATCTGCCTGATCCTCTCTCTTGTGACGCCGAGCTTCTTCCCGACCTGTTCAAGGGTCTTCGGGTTTCCGTCGTCGAGTCCGAAGCGCATCCTGATGACGTCTTCCTCTCTTTCAGAAAGTATCGAGAGAGCCTCGGACAGCTGTTCCTTCAGCAGAGTCTGATCCACGGAATCGCTGAGGGTGACTTCCTTGTCATCGGCAACGAAGTCGGACAGTGTGCTGTCTTCCTCTTCTCCGACAGGAGAATCAAGGGACACTGTGTCCTGGGAAGCCTTGATGATGTCCTTGACCTTGTCTTCTGTGAGTCCCATAGCTTCCGCAAGCTCGGATGTGGTGGGCTCGCGGCCTGTCTCCGAAGTGAGCCGTGCTGCCGCTTTCTTGTACTTGTTGATGGATTCGACCATGTGTACGGGGACCCTGATAGTCCTTCCGTCATCTGCGATGGCCCTGGTGACGGCCTGTCTGATCCACCATGTGGCGTAAGTCGAGAATCTGAATCCCTTCGTATAGTCGAATTTCTCTATGGCCTTGATCAGACCGAGGTTGCCCTCCTGGATAAGGTCGGAGAGCGGAAGACCTCTGCCTATATATCTTTTGGCGATGGAGACGACCAGTCTCAGGTTGGATTCCGCGAGGAATTGACGGGCTTTGAGGTCGCCGTCCTTTGCCTTGCGGGCAAGTTCCAGTTCCTCGTCCGGAGCGAGAAGATGATATCTTCCCATCTCCTTGAAATACATCTTCACGCTGTCATCGGTCGCGTATGAAAGATCTGCAATGACGGCTTCATCCTGTTCCTGCTGAAGGGAGACGTCCTCTGCTTCGCTGTCATAATCCTCGATGATCTCTATGTCATGCCTCTCAAAGGTGTCATAGAGCTTGTCTATCTCTTCTTCTTCAAAGTCAAGGTCTTCGAGGACCGAGTTGATCTCGGATCCGGACAGTTTGCCGTCCCTCTTTCCTTTCTCGATCAGTGCGCGGACCTTGTCCTTCTTCTCACTCATGAATACTGCCTCCTGAATGCGCTGTTTTTTTCTGCTAACTAATAATACGCATAAAAAAAGAAAAGACCTCTTTTTTCCAAAGAGGTCACCGGTAGATCCATTTGGAGGGGATAAAGAACAGCCACGGAGCGGTAAACAGAGCAAGATTGCGCGCTGCGCGGGAAGCGGATCGGGAGTCAAGCCCGGCTTTCCTCAGTATCGTTCTGTCCGCTACATAGATGAGAAGAGCGGACAGGGCTACTGCGGCAAGTGTGGTCAGAAAACTCTCGATATTATAGAAAGGATCCATCGAAAGACCGTAACCGATGCGGTCCGAAAAGTCGGGGGACAGTTTGTCCGACAGGATCATCACCAGAAACAGGAACGCACCGCCGGCTATATCCGATAGGAAACCGGCAAGACATATCTTCCAGGAATTCTCGGAACAGAACAGTTTGAGGTCGGGAAGTTCCTTCAGACTTCTGGACAGGATGAACCTGTCCCACAGGTAATTCAGAGGTATCAGTACGAGCCAGAGCGGAGACGGGACTGAGACCAGTATGAAGATCGGGAACAGCACATTATACAGCCTGACGGGCTTTGCTTTTTTCAAATCGTTATCTCCTGAGACCGGTTTCACAAGAACAGAAAACAAAAGCCTTCCCGGGTCAGTATTCGGGAAGGCCCTGAATATCATTCATATATCGGATGGGCGTCACACAGAGCTTTAACGCGCTCTATTATCTCATTCTTCTTCTCATCGTACCGCGATGCCGTCAGATAGATGAGTTCAGCGACTTCGCGCATGTCGTCTTCATTAAAGCCTCTTGTGGTGACAGCCGGAGTGCCTACTCTGAGACCGCTCGTCACGGACGCTTTCTGCGGATCGTTCGGTACGGCGTTCTTGTTGGCAGTTATCCTGACTGAGTCCAGTCTGTGCTGCATATCGATGCCGGTCACTCCCATTGGTCTCAGATCGATAAGGGACATGTGGTTGTCGGTACCGCCGGTGACGAGGCTGAATCCTTTTTCCAGAAGAGCATCGGCGAGAGCTTTGGAATTGCGCACGATCCGATGCTGATATTCCCTGAAATCATCGGAAAGGGCTTCAAGGAAACAGACGGCTTTTCCGGCGATCACATGCTCGAGAGGTCCTCCCTGGGTGCCCGGGAATATGGCGTGATCGATCTTTTTTGCAAATTCAGACCTGCAGAGGATCATTCCGCCTCTGGGACCGCGGAGCGTTTTGTGTGTGGTCGTGGTCACTATGTCGGCATAGGGGACCGGACTGGGATGATCTCCGGAAGCGACGAGACCGGCGATATGTGCCATGTCCACCATGAACAGAGCGCCGTTGTCATGCGCTATCCTGCCGATTCGCTCGAAATCTATGATGCGGGGATATGCGCTGGCACCCGCTACGACCAGCTTCGGTTTCTCTTCGGCAACTTTCTCTGCAAGGAAGTCATAGTCGATAAGACCTGTTACGGGATCCGTCCCGTACTGAGTGAAATCATACAGTTTGCCGGATGCGTTGGCCGGAGCTCCGTGCGTGAGGTGTCCGCCGGCAGCCAGGCTCAGGCCGAATACCTTATCTCCGGGATCGATCACTGCCATATAAGCGGCCAGATTCGCCTGGGCGCCGGAGTGAGGCTGCACGTTGGCATGCTCTGCTCCGAACAGTTTCTTGGCTCTTTCGATCGCCAGCGTTTCAACTTCGTCTACATACTCACAGCCGCCGTAATAGCGTCTGCCGGAATAACCTTCCGCGTATTTGTTGGTGAGAACTGTGCCCATCGCAGCGAGGACCGCAGGCGACACGATGTTCTCGGAAGCTATCAGTTCAATGTTGCCTTTCTGTCTGTCGAGTTCTCTCTGGATAGACTGGGCAACTTCAGGGTCCGTCTGGGCTACAAGCGAGATGCCTTCCTGTATGAAACTCAAAGTACGATCTCCTTCCGATATTCTTCTAAAAGTATAACATCTGTACATGGTGTTTAGAAGACGGAAGAAGGCTCTGAAACGACTTTGGCATGAGAACATTTCATTTCCAATACAGTGTTCCCGGGGATATAATTACAAGTAGAGAATGATCCGCAGGGCATCGCTCAGATGCCCGGTCTGAAGTGAGGCGGCGGGCCGCAAGGCCGCCGGTATCTGATGGAAAAGAAATACACATGGGTTGACGTCTTCCGTATCGCTGTGCCGATATTCGTGGAGCAGATACTCCGTTCCCTCATGGGAACAGTCAATACATTTATGCTGAGCAAGGTCTCGGACAGCGCTTCTGCCGCGGTGGGCGTGGCAAGTCAGGTGCTGAACGTAGTTATCATAGCTTCGTTCATGATGTCTTCCGGGACCGCGATCATCGAGAACCAGCTTCTCGGCGCGGGAAAGGACAGGGAAGCCGGAAAGATCATGATGAACACATATGCGATCACGGCCGTACTTGGACTTGTGGTGAGCGTCCTGACAATGACTTTTGCCAGAGAGATGATAGGCTTTATGGGTCTTTCGCCGGAACTTACGCCTGACGGAACGATATATCTCAGGATACTCGGCGCTTCCTGTCTGTTCCAGTTCATCTCATCCATGACGTCGACGCATTTCCGCTGCCACAGAAGCACCACTATTCCGATGGCTGTGGTGATCATCACCAACATCGTGAACCTTTTAGGCTCCTGGCTGGTGGTCACCGGGAAGACACCTGTGGGCGGAGTGGAAGGCATCGCCTACGTGAGACTGATCGCAGAGACTGTCGGCCTCGTGATACTGCTCGCTGTGTTTATGAGACAGAAATGGGAACAGAGAGCGGAGGATCTTGTAAGGATCGACTGGAAGGCAGTATTTGAGATATTCAAAGTCGGAGTCATGTGCAGCATGGAGGGAATATGCTACATGCTGGCGCAGATGGTCACGACAAGGTTCGTGACAGGTTTCTCCACAGACGTTCTGTCCGCGAAGATATATACACAGACGATCAACAATTACCCGTACATCGCCGGCATCTGCATCGGGCAGGCAGCGCAGATCATAGCAGGCCACTATATCGGAGCCAGGAAACTGGATGAGGCGCAGGTGTTCATAAGGAAGGCATTCTTTGCCGTACTGACCTTCAACCTGGTCGGAGGGATCACCTGCAGGCTCTTCTGTGACCAGCTCATGGGAATATTCACGGAATCGGAGACGATCAAAGCGATAGCGAGACCGCTGTTCACCATAGACATCATCACATGCATTGCGAGAAGCATGAACCACTCCTATGTTTTCGGGCTCAGGGGAGCAGGCTTCGTATTCTGGCCGATGGTGATCGCTGCAGCCGGAATATGGGTGCTGGACGTGGGCCTCGGATATGTATGCATCACAGCTCTCGGCATGGGAGTTGTCGGCCTCTGGGTAGGTCAGGCAGCAGACGAGTGGTTCCGCGGACTGCTCGGCGCATGGCAGTGGGAGAAGAAGTTCTGGCATAAGACACTGCCGGATATCGACAGCATGGGCGAAGAATAATACTTAAAAGGGAGATATGAAAATGAATAATGAATGGTCGCTGGAAAGGCTCTACAAGGGATATGATGATCCCAAGTTCGCCGCAGATGAGGCAAAACTGGATTCTCTCATCGCGGAGATGACTGAGTTCGCAAAGGACCTCAGCGGAGATCCGGTATCGGTCCTCAGAAAGAGCATCGGGCTTTCTCAGGAACTCGAGCTGGTCGCAATGGATCTGTACAGCTTCGCGTCTCTGCAGATGAGCACCAACACTTCCGACGTCGCGTCTGCGGCGGCGAGCGGCAGATTTGCGCAGAAGCTCTCCGCGCTTGCGGCACCCAGGACCGCGCTGGTGAAGTATATTGCCTCGATCGAGGACCTTGACGCGGTGATCCGGAAGGACGGGCTTCTCATGGAACATGAGTTCTATCTGAAGAACATAAAGGAGGAGGCTGTGCACACTCTGTCTCCGGAGGTGGAGCAGGCCATCAGCCTTTACGAGATAACCGGATCCGATGCCTGGAGCGATCTGCAGGGATTCCTCACTTCCACAGTACCGGTGGAGTACAAGGGGGATACAACGACCCTGTCGGATATACGCAACAAAGCCTACGATCCCGACCCGGAGGTCCGCAGATCGGCATACGAAGCCGAACTGAAGGCCTATGACAGAATTAAGGACAGCATCGCGTATTCGCTCAACTCCATCAAACTGGAGGTGATAAATCACTGCAAGCTCCGCGGTTATGAGTCACCGCTGGCTGAGACTCTGGAAGACTCTCATATGAAGAGGGAAACTCTGGATGCTCTCCTCGGCGCAATGGAAGAATATCTGCCGAAATTCTGGGAGTATATGAAAGCGAAGGCAAGGCTCCTGGGCCATGAGAACGGCCTGCCGTTCTACGATCTGTTTGCTCCGCTCGAAGGCAACGACGATGTCTATACCACCGAGGACGCAAAGGATTATCTGGTAAAGCTTTTCTCCGGATTCGACAGGGAAGAGACCGAGATGATCGCCAGAGCCTTTGATGAGGCCTGGATCGATTTCTATCCCCGTGAGGGAAAGGTCGGAGGAGCTTTCTGCGCTCCGCTGGTCTCACTTAAGGAGAGCCGCGTGCTCACCAACTTCGGAGGCACGCTCGGAGACGTCATCACTCTCGCGCATGAGCTTGGACATGCTTTCCACAACCACTGTCTGAGGGACAACTCGGTACTGAATCTGGATGTGTCCATGCCCGTCGCGGAGACCGCATCCACATTCAATGAAGTGGTGGCGATGAATGCAGCCATCTCCGCCGAGAAGGATCCCAAGGCGCGCCGCGCTCTTATTGAGAGCCAACTCATGGACGCAAACCAGATCATCTGCGACATCTATTCCAGATACCTGTTTGAGAAATCTGTATTTGAGAACCGTGAAGACGGGTTCATGTTCGCCGACAGGCTCTGCGAACTGATGATCGATGCCCAGAAGAAGGCATACGGCGACGGACTTGACCCGGAATACCTGCATCCGTACATGTGGGCATGCAAGAGCCACTACTACAGCGGCGGTCTCAGCTACTACAACTGGCCGTACGCGTTCGGAGGGCTGTTCGCAAGAGGCCTGTACGCGAAGTATCTCCATGACGGGGAGTCATTCGTGCCGCTCTATAAAAAACTGCTGAAGGCTACCGGCACTACGACAGTGGAAGGAGCGGCGCAGGTAGCGGGGATCGATCTGACAGACAAGGAATTCTGGAGATCCTCTCTGCAGATCCTCGCTGATGAGATCGACGAGTTCGTGGAGCTCTGCAGGGAGTAATGAAGAGCAGAATAATTGGATAATCATAATATATTTTTAAGTTATAGGAGGACGGTCATGTTACGTGAAGTAAAAGTAGAAAACGGCGTAGTGAGAGGACTTCCTGCAGCTGATCCGCGGATCACTGCGTTTAAAGGGATCCCCTTTGCGGCACCGCCTGTCGGCGACCTGCGCTGGAAAGCTCCGCAGCCTGCAAAAGACTGGGAAGGCGTTCTGGATTGCTACAAGTTTGCGCCTATCTCCATGCAGCATATCCCCGGTCTGGATGAGACCAACATCTATACCAGAGAATGGAACGTCGATCCGGAGATTCCGATGGATGAAGACTGCCTTTATCTGAATGTCTGGACTCCCGCAAAGAGGACCGACGAGAAGCTCCCTGTGTTCGTCTGGTACTTCGGCGGCGGCCTCCGCGAAGGAAACCCTGCCGAGATGGAATTCGACGGCGAGAGGATCGCAAGAAGAGGCGTCGTCGTAGTTACAGTCAACTACCGCCTGAACGCGTTCGGATTCCTTGCGCACCCTGAAATCACTAAAGAGAATCCGGATGCTCCGGCAAACTTCGGCCATCTTGATCAGCAGGCGGGAACCCGCTGGGTCAAGAGGAACATCGCCGCTTTCGGAGGAGATCCTGAGAACATCACCATCGGAGGACAGTCCGCTGGCGCGCTGAGCGTCATTGCGCAGCTGTGCTCACCGCAGAATGAAGGCCTCTTCCAGAAGGCAGTCGTCATGAGCGGACTCATCGCCACTCCGTATAAGCCGTCTCTTATGAGGACGTTCACTCTGGAGGAGATGGAGGAATACGGCGTCAAGTTCTTCGAGTATCTCGGAGTAAACAGCCTTGAGGAGGCGCGCAGGATAGATGCGGTCACTCTGAGGGACAAGAACGAGGAGTTCTGTGCGAAAGAGATGCTCATGTGGAGCACTGTTCCGGACGGTAAATACCTGACCGGACCTTCCGATACTGATTTTCAGAAGGGCAGGAGGATGCATGTGCCTCTGATCGTCGGAGGAACGATCGGCGAGATAATGGGACCGATGGGCGTAAGGAGCATGGATGACTTCAGAAAACTGGCAGAAAGA
>JAFYZY010000161.1 GCA_017548485.1 Oscillospiraceae bacterium
CAGACTCTCCAGCGTCCGGTGTGGGTGGAGTGATAGTACTCCATCCTGAGATCTCCGTGGGGCACATCCTGCAGCAGATACCAGCCGCAGTTTTCGTCGACGCACTCGAACGCGTTCGCGGGCTCGCCGGCGCAGTATACCAGAGGCATCTGGTCGTGCAGTACCAGAGCGCCGTCCACGAGGTATCTGTGCACGTGGATGCCTGGAGTCACCTCGACCTCAACGGTCCAGTAGCCGTCATTTCCTTTGGTCATCGGATGCTCTCCGGTGAAGGCTCTGTCTTCCGAGCCGACGACGCTCACACTCTTCGCGTCGGGATTGTAATAGGTAAGTCTCACACGTCCGTTGCCCAGGTTCTTGCAGGGCTCCATCATCCGGAAGGTCTCCTTCAGCTTGAACGCGAAGGGACCTCCGTCCGGTTCCGGATCGACCATCTGGAAAGAAGGAGCAAAGAACGTCAGTGTTGAATTGATAGTCTGATTCTTCAGTATATCCTGTTTCATTTCTTTCCCCTCCTTATCTGAACAGTCTCTTGGCGAAATCCCTGGCGCAGAAACGCCAGGTATCCCACTCATGGAAACCTCTGTATGCCTGTCCGTCCACATGGTAACCGTTGGCCTTGTATTCCTCCCAGTAGTAGGGCATCTCGTCTCCCGGGAAGTTCCTGCGGGTACCGAAACCTTCTCTCAGCCCGCCGCCGTGCCACATCAGCCTGAAGCGGCTGTTGAACAGTTCTTTATCCTTGAACACGTCGGAGAAGTCGAAGGTCCTGCCGAAGTAGTTCGCGTTCCGGCTGATCGGCATTATGTGTCCGCTGAAGCACCCGAGCCATGCGAAGAGCTCGGGATATTTAAATGCCGCAAGATATGAATGGACCACTCCGAAGGACAGTCCCGCCACCGCGCGGTGGTCCCTGTCGGTCAGAGTCCTGAATTTGCCGTCGATAAAGGGAACGCAGTCCTGCGCAAGCACGTCGCAGTATTCTATATTCCTGAACACTCCGTCCTCTTCCGTTGGCGCGAAGGTGTCAAAGGAGTTCATTACCACGATCATCTCCTCGCATTCCCCTGCTGCAAGCAGGTTGTCCAGGATAAGATTCACCTTACCCTGCCAGATCCAGCCCACCTCGTTCTCGCCGCCGCCGTGGTGCAGGTACCACACGGGATATCTCTTTTCCGGCTCCTTGTCATAGTTCGGCGGGAGATATACCCAGCAGTTCCTGGTCATGTTGCAGAGTTCTGACCTGTACAGCTCCATCCGCACGCTCCCGTGGGGAACGTCCTTGAGAAGATAGAAGGTGTTCTCGGGGTCCGGTGTGTCGCAGTAGTTCGCGAAGTGGCTGGCCCCGTAGCCGATGGGTTCTCTGGGGTTCAGCGTCTTTACGCCGTCCACATATACGTCGTGATAGTGGAAACCCGGTTCGATCTCATCCGCGGGCACCGTTACCTCCCACCAGCCGTCCTCACGCTTCGTCATGAAGTGAGGCTTCTCCTTGGGAAATGTTCCGCCCCATCCGCGGATCTCCACGGTGTTTGCATTCGGATCGTAATAATGAAATACCATGCTGCCGTCCTCAAGGGGCTCGAATCCCCTGGGGGCGGTAAAGAAAACTCTTTCGCCGTTCTCCGTCCGGGAGTTCTGACGGTTCTGGTCGAACACCATGACGGAAGAATACAGCGCCTGATTCAGTCTGACTTTCTCTTCCATACGCTCTCCTTTCTTTATTTGGACTTCTATATTCAATTGTATAAGAGCCTGACGAAAATGCAATTCATCAGGCTCTTTGTGATTCGGTATTAAGACGGTTTTTCGGATCTTTGTTCCCTATTCTCTGCCGGCCAGAGCTTCTTTCTTCTCTTTCTCTATGTCGATCCTGTACCCGAAGTATGCCATCAGCGCAAGAACGATGCAGGGCACCCATCCCAGCATTGCGCAAATGGTGGTCTTGGTGGCCGCGGTCTGATTCAGCTTGAGGGCTTCGTCAAATCCTGCCCAGGCAAGAGCGGAAGTGATGCCGAGCCCCACCAGTGCTTCAGCGACCTTGGAAGCAAGAGTGTCGCCCATTGAGACCATGGTGTCCAGTCTGCGGTGGTTAATGACCTCCACCAGATCGGAGATATTGTTGCGGTTCGTGTTGAATATCACGAAGGCCAGCGTACCGCCGATGCCCATCGACACTGCGTTGATGATTATGTTGACCATGGAATAGGGATTGATGATGAATGGTATCTTTCCGACGATCTGCACGATGACCGCCAGCAGCGTCGTCCTCTTTCTGCCAAGGATCGCGTCGATCTTAGGCGCGAGGGCGGATACGATTATTGCGACGACCAGATAGACTGCCAGCACGGGAGTGGCACTGGCGCTGGATCCGAGTATGTACGCGGCGTAGTAGCTGATGTTGGTCATGATGAACTGCTGCGTGATGCCGTAGCACATGATATACAGCATGTTCCAGATCCAGGACTTGCACTTGAACAGCATCGCATATGTGTCTTTGATGCTGATCTTGTCCTCGTGCGTCTCTTCCTCCTTAACTCTCTCCTTTGTGGTGAAGTACTGCAGCAGGCAGCCCGCCAGGCAGAGGAATCCCATGAACAGAGCGGTCTTGAACAGCGCAGGTGCGTCTTCCTTGCCGATGATGGCATTCGCGCCCTGGAGTCCTCCGAACAGTTTTACCAGAGGGGTGACTGCGACGGCTCCGATGGCGGAACCGAGGCATCCACCGAGCGAACGGTACGCGTTGATGGATTTCCTGTCAGCGTCGTTGTTGCTGGCCAGTCCGCCTAGCCCGTTGTATGCTATTCCGCGGAAGGTATTGGCTATCTCATACAGGAAGAAGACGATGAGTTGCAGCGCTATCGCCATCTTTACAGAGACGTCGAAATCGGTGAAGAGCAGCACCATGCCCGCCGCGTAGGGCAAAGCTATATATAGCAGGAACGGGCGTATCCTCTCACCCGACTTGAAGTGGATGTTGTTTGCCCATACTCCGACCAGAGGGTCGTTCACGAAGTCCCATATGAGGCCTATCGTGTTCATCACACCCGCAATGGCGATCGGTATGTGAAGCACGTTCGTCAGGAAGATCGTGTAGTAGATGCTCTTGAAGTTGAAGACCACGTTCGTGGCCGTCGATAGTCCCAGAAAGCCCAGCTTCTCCGGAAATCTCACCACCTGACCATTGTCCTCTTTCATGTTTATTTCCTCCTTAAGGTCAGAGTTCTGTCCCTGTACGGCGGACAGGCGTCCGCCCAAGATGCATTTCTGCTATTTTATCTCATAAATCCGAAATTGTCACTATATATCATCCTGCAGACGCAGAAGAGCCCCGCTTCATCAGCGGGGCTCAGGGATAGGTCTATTCCGGACTGTATCCTATTACAGGGCTGCTCTGAAGATGTTGAGGACGTCTTCCTTGCTGAGCGGCACATACATTCCCATCGGATGCGCGGTGGCCATGTCGGCCATCTCATCGAAGTGTTCGTCGGTCATGCCGATCGCGGAAAGGGTGCGGGGCATCTCCATCTTGTTGAAGAACAGATCTTCCGTCGCCTCTATCGCCTTGTTGGCTATCTCATACTTATCGAGAGAAGGATCGATTCCGAATACGTTCACGCCGTATCTTACGAACCTGTCGACTGTCTCGTCGCTGAGGATGTAACGCATCCAGTGAGGCATCAGGATCGCCAGGCCTTCGCCGTGGACGATGTCATGATACGCGCCCATCGGGTGCTGCAGACCGTGCAGCGTCCAGCCGGACATGCGGCCGCCGCTCAGAAGGCCGTTGATGGCCCAGGGTGCCGCCCACATCAGGTTCGCGCGGGCTTCGAAGTTCTCGGGCTCCTTGATCGCGATAGGAGCATACTTGGCGACTGTCCTCATGATGCTCTCTGCGAAGCCGTCGACGAGGTCGATGTCGGTCGCGGGATCGAAGTATGTCTCGGAGGTGTGGATGAAGATGTCAGCTGCGCCTGCGGAGACATGCCTCTTGGGCACGGAATATGTGTACTTGGGATCCAGAATGGAGACGTTGGGGAGGAACAGCTCGCCCATGAACGCGCCGCCCTTCTGATGGGTGTGCTCATTGGTGATGACTGCGCCGCCGTCCATCTCGGAGCCGGTGGACGCCATCGTGCAGATGACTACCATGGGGAGGGTCTTGGTGACATTGCCCCAGCCAGCGCCCCATGCCCACAGTCCGTCGTAATCGTCGAGATCACCAGGATAGAAGGCAGCTGCGCGGATGGCCTTGGAGCAGTCGATGACGGAGCCGCCGCCGATCGCGAGAACGGACTCAATGCCGTGCTCCTTGCAGATCTTTGCGCCTTCGATGACCGACCTGAGCCTCGGGTTGGGATCTACCTTGTCATACTCCCACCACTCATAGCCTTTTTCTCTGAACAGGTTGGTAACATAATCATAGATACCGGTCGCTGTCGCGGTGTTCTTGTCGAAGACCATGAGGACCTTCTTGCCGTAGGGAGCCAGAGACTCGTCGAGATGCTCTATAGCGCCTGCTCCGAAGAAGATCTTGGTCGGGGTGTAATACCTGAACTGATATTCTCTCATTTTGTAGGTTCCTTTCTTTGTTGTGTTGATTTGCCATATGAATTATATCACACCCAATTACTTTTTAAACATGTTCAACAAACATTTGCATATCTCTGAACAGCCGAATAGGATCCGGCTACCGAATGACAAAAGACCGGCCCCGCTTTGTCGGCAGGACCGGTCTCATTATGTCTAGTTTAGCAGTAATTTAGTAAGATTACAGAGCTGCTCTGTAGATCTCGATGACTTCTTCCTTGGTGAGCGGCACATACATGCCCCTGGAACGGGCGGTCGCCATCGTTGCCATCTCATCGAAGTATTCGTCCGTCATGCCGATCTCGGAGAGAGTGCGCGGGATCTCCATCTGGTTGAAGAACAGATCTTCCGTCGCCTCGATCGCCTTGTTGGCTATCTCATACTTGTCGAGAGAAGGATCGATGCCGAATACGTTCACGCCGTATCTCACGAACCTGTCGACTGTCTCGTCGTTCAGGATATGGCGCATCCAGTGAGGCATCAGGATCGCAAGGCCCTGGCCGTGGATGATGTCGTGATACGCGCCCATCGGGTGCTGCAGGCTGTGCAGCGTCCAGCCGGACATGCGGCCGCCGCTCAGAAGACCGTTGATGGCCCAGGGTGCTGCCCACAGCAGGTTCGCGCGGGCTTCGAAGTTCTCGGGTTCCCTGATGGCTATCGGGGCATACTTGGCGACTGTCTTCATGATGCTCTCAGCGAAACCGTCGACGAGGTCGATGTCGGTAGCGGGATCAAAGTATGTCTCGGAGGTGTGGATGAAGATGTCAGCAGCGCCTGCAGAGACATGCCTCTTGGGCACGGAATATGTGTACTTGGGATCCAGGATGGAGACGTTGGGGAGGAACAGATCGCCGTGGAAAGCGCCGCCCTTCTGATGGGTGTGCTCATTGGTGATGACTGCGCCTGCGTCCATCTCGGAACCGGTGGATGCCATCGTGCAGATGACTACCATGGGAAGAGTCTTGGTTATATCCTTGCCGCTTGCGCCCCATGCCCACAGATCATCGTAGTCATCGAGATCGCCGGGATAGAAGGCTGCTGCGCGGATGGCCTTGGAGCAGTCGATGACGGAGCCGCCGCCGATCGCGAGAACAGCTTCTACGCCGTGCTCTTTGCAGATCTTTGCGCCTTCGATGACTGACCTGAGCCTCGGGTTGGGGTCTACCTTGTCATACTCCCACCACTCATAACCTTTTTCCCTGAACAGATTGGTAACATAATCATAGATACCGGTCGCTGCCGCGGTGTTCTTGTCGAAGACCATGAGGACCTTCTTGCCGTAGGGAGCCAGAGACTCATCGAGATGCTCTATGGCGCCTGCGCCGAAGAAGACCTTGGTCGGGGTGTAATACCTGAACTGATATTCTCTCATTTTGTAGGTTCCTTTCTCTTTATAAATATCGTTTATATAATTATACCATACCGGAAACTCTATCGATAACAGAACTAATCAGTTTTACCCTTTTCCCGCTGCTTATAAATAGTGAGGCTTCCGGTTCATTCCGGAAGCCTCTGCTTTCTATTCTCTGATCTGCTGGTTCAGTTCTTTCTGGTCTTCTTGACTCGCATGAAATTGAATTCCAGATCGGTATTCTCCTGGAATTTCCACACCAGTTCCCTGTCGAAGTCATAGCGCATGCCGCAGCTGCGGTCAAAGATCATAGTTCCGCATTCGCCTTTGCGGTACGGTTTCCATTCCGGCACATCTCCGCCGTTTGGGTCTCCGCAGGTCGCGAAATTGATCCAGGCCTGATGCATCTTCTGACTGAGAGCTACGCAGTCCGGTTCGTTGCAGGCATCAACATATTCAGTGTTCCCGAATACGAGAGGCAGACAGAATCCGTGATATGCGGGGACTCCGCCGAAATAGTTCAGGTGATACGTGATCATATAGCAGTACAGCGGCGCTTCACATTCAGCCTTGCGGTCGAAGAACTCATATACGCCCTTGCGGACGATGAAATCGAGATTGTAAAGGTCCAGCAGGTCATCATTTGGATACACGCTGCGGAACAGGCTGATCATCTCATCTTTCTTGTCCCCAAACAGATCCGTCAGCAGCTCATCCTTCTTATCATCCGGTGTGTCATAAGGGTAGTAGTTCGGCGCGTACAATACCGTCTCGCACTGGCAGGTCCCGCCCATTACGGGAACTTTCTTTGCGTATTCGGTCAGTCCGACTTCGTTCGGATTGCCCACATAATAACCGTTTCGCACCGGCTGAACTATGCCGTGAAGATTCACTCCCTCATCGGCGAGGACTTTCACGCTCTCATTGTATACCTGACAGAGCTTCTCATACGGAACATCCGCGATCTGTGAGAAAGTCTCCTTCGTAAGGCCGAGTTTCTCCACCATGGACCTGCATACCCTGCGGTTATTTGCTGCGTCATCCACCTCGCCCGGCAGATTCATGAGGCCGCTCTGGAAGATGACTTTATGATACAGTCCGTCCGCATCGGGTATCTGCATCAGCGTGCGGATCTTGCCGCCTCCTCCGGACTGTCCGAACAGTGTCACATTGTCCGGGTCGCCGCCGAATCTTTCGATATTGCGCCTGATCCAGCGGAGGACTTCCACGATATCCTCCATGCCTAAGTTACCGGTGTTCCAGTATTCGTCCCCGAATTCAGAGAAATCCATATATCCGAGGATGTTCAGGCGGTGGTTGAAGGAGACCACGACCAGATCGCCGTCCCTGCAAAGATTCGCTCCGTCATAGCTCATCTGTTCAACGGAAGAACCTGCTCCAAATCCGCCTCCGTGCACCCATACCATTACCGGTCTTTTGCGCGAAGGATCAGGAGACCTGGTCCAGACGTTGACGTACTGGCACTGCTCGTCCTCCGGCCAGAAACGGTAGCCGAAGAGCGGCTGCTGCGTCAGTGCGTACATCCGTGATACGCTCGGCTTGCTCAGAGTCGGCGCGACGGGACCGTATGTCACCGCTTCCCTGACGCCGTCCCAGTGTTCCATGGGCTTCGGTGACCTGTAACGCTCAGCCGTGGCATAGGGTATTCCGCGGAAATAGTAGTGATCGTTGAGAAAACAGCCGCGGACAATACCTTCCGCAGTCTCGACTTCCGTGCGCGCATCGCTGTAGAATCTTCTGTTCATGGTGGCCTCCAGTTATCATTCTTTGTCCATGTTTTCAGTTTAAAAGGAGCCTGATGAAAAAGCAATTCATCAGGCTCATTGTTTCAGTTCAATTATATCAGCCGACCGTCAGCACGTTCAGATATACAGCGCGAAAGTGACCTTTTCCAGATTCCGGACCGCGGAAAGTATCTCTTTCAGATCAGCCGCGCCGTCCATCTCTCTCACCAGCAGTGAAACAGCTATATGACCATCTGGTCCGCCCGGGTATTCCACCTTCATGTCAGCTATCTTCCCGCCGCAGGAATCTATGCAGCCGAGCAGGTCTTTTAGATCATCCCGTCTGTCCAGTTCACAGTACAACCGTCCGGTCTCACGGGTCCTCTCGATATTTATGACTTTCTCGTTGATGAACACTATGACGATCAGGGTGGCGACAAAGTTTATCCCTGCGCCGAAATAGAAACCTGCGCCGATGGCGATGCCGGTGACTGCTGAAGCCAGCAGACCTGCGGCTGTAGTCAGTCCCTTGACGGTGTTGTCGCCGTCTTTCCAAATAGCGCCGGCTCCGAGAAATCCGAGGCCGCTAATGAACGCGGCAGGCAGTCTTGCAGCATCCGAATCCCCAATGGTCTGCTCCAGCCATATCCCGAGCATGGCGGTGAGAGCAGCCGCTTCAGTCACAGCCATATATGTTCTGAGTCCTGCTGCCTGACTTATCTTTTCCCTGTTGAGTCCTATTGCTCCGCCGGCGATCGCAGCCAGCACTATCCTGAGCAGAATCGTTTTCCAATCCAGCATGTCTCGCCTTTCACTTCTCCGTCACTGTACCGGTTTCCCTGTCACTTTCCAGTTCAAACCGCACAGATGAGATCCTTCTTTCCAAACTATTGAGATCGAGCCTGTATTCACCCTGCTGCAGAAGCAGGATAGACAGAGCCTCATATATGGTGACCGTTGTCGCAAGATCCGCGATGTAGAAGAGAAGATCGTTCAGGAAGGTATCTCTCCCCCAGACATTGTGGACAAGCATCATTACTGCAAAGAATGCAGCACCGATCAGGATCAGAACGGAAGCAATGATATCCTTCCGGTGTATCTTCCTGGAAGCTTTGCAGACCTCAAGTCTCAGATTCTGTCTGAGTATCTCTGTCAGCGTCTGTTCGTCGCAGCCGTCAGGATCGGAGAAGCGGATCGTAAGATCGATCTTATACTTCTCCGGGATCATTTCGAGCATGTCTCTGATGCTGTCCGTGAATTCCCGGCTCATCAGAGGTGTTTTTGTTTCATATCTCTGATCAAAGATATCGCCCGGTCTGTCGTATCTCAGCAATACCTCAGCGGTATTCGACTCTTTGTCGATGTCGAAAAAACTATCCTCTGCCCCGGCGCATTCACCGATGATCCTGCTTTGCGATCTCAACCCATACACAGTCTTATCCAACCTTCCTGACTCTTACCGTATCTCCTGCTATCAATAGAGTTTTGCACCTGCCGGTATGCGGGGATCTACCATCAGCAGATTGAGTCTTTCTTCCCCGTTCACGCTGTGAGTAGCCGAGATCAGCATTCCGCAGGAATCGATACCCATCATCTTTCTCGGAGGCAGATTCGTGATAGCGATGCAGGTCTTCCCTACCAGCTCTTCCGGCTCATAGTACGGATGTATGCCGCTGAGAATGACCCTGTGTGTATCTGTGCCGTCGTCCAGCACGAACTTCAGAAGCTTTATGCTCTTGGGAACCGCTTCGCACTCCAGCACCTTCACGGCTCTGAAGTCTGATCTCGAGAAGGTCTCGAAGTCCACGTAGTCCGCGAACAGCGGTTCCACCTGAACTCCGGTGAAGTCGATCTTTTCCGGGACCGGAGCTGTCTGAGCCGCTTCCTGCGCGGCCTTGCAGGCATCCTGAGAGGGGCAGGTATAGCAGGCGCACTCGAGATCCTCCGGCGATCCTTCCGTCTTCACTTCCTTCTTCTCCGCCGGCCTCTCCTCGCTGCCGGTCTTTACCGAACGAAGCGTCGGGAAGAGCAGCACGTCGCGTATCGCTTCAGCTCCGGTCAGAAGCATGATCAGACGGTCGATGCCGTATCCGATGCCTCCGAGAGGCGGCATTCCGGTCTCCATCGCCTCGAGGAAGTCCTCGTCGGTGTGGTTCGCTTCCTCATCTCCGTGGGCAAGCTTCTCCTCCTGCGCCGCGAACCTCTCTCTCTGGTCGACGGGGTCGTTGAGCTCGGTGTAGGCGTTCGCCATCTCCCAGCCGTTCATATAGAACTCAAAGCGCTCGACGTAGTCGGGATCTTCCGGTTTTCTCTTCGTGAGAGGAGATATCTCGACGGGATGATCCATCAGGAACGTGGGCTGCACCAGGTGCTCCTCCACGTACGCGTCGAATATCTCGTTGAGGATGTCGCCCTTTCCGTGGAAATCCTTGTACTCGACCTTGAGGCTGTCCGCGACTCTGCGGGCATCCTCCAGCGTACCGACTTCCTTCCAGTCGATTCCGGCGTATTTCTTAACGGCGTCCACCATCGTGATGCGCTCAAAGGGCTTCGAGAGATCCATCTCCGTTCCCCTGTAGACGATCTTCGTGGTGCCGAGGACCTTCTGTGCGACATGGCGGAGCATGCGCTCGGTCAGGTCCATCATGCCGTTGTAATCGGTATATGCCTGGTACAGTTCCATCATTGTGAACTCGGGGTTGTGCCTGGTATCGATGCCCTCGTTGCGGAACACTCTTCCGATCTCGAACACCCTGTCGAACCCGCCGACAATGAGTCTCTTCAGGTACAGCTCAAGAGAGATCCTGAGCTTGAAGTCCTCGTCCAGAGCATTGAAGTGAGTCAGGAAAGGACGCGCGGCGGCGCCGCCGGCGTTGGATACCAGCATGGGAGTCTCGACCTCCATGAATCCTTCCGCATCCAGGAAGCTGCGGATCGCCGCGATTATAGCCGAGCGTCTGCGGAACACTTCCTTTGATTCGGGATTCGTGATGAGGTCCAGATATCTCTTGCGGTAGATCGTGTCGGAATCAGTCAGTCCGTGGAACTTCTCGGGAAGAGGACGGAGGGACTTGCTGAGCAGCACCAGCTCCGATGCATGGATGGTGATCTCTCCCGTCTGGGTGCGGAAAACGTATCCCTTCACGCCGAGTATGTCGCCGATGTCCCATTTTTTGAATCTGGCATATGTCTCATCGCCCACGTCATCTCTTCTTGCGTAGACCTGGATGGTCCCGCTGCTGTCCTGCAGGTTGAAGAACGACGCCTTTCCCATGATCCTTCTGGTCATGACTCTTCCGGCGACCGATACCGTC
>JAFYZY010000162.1 GCA_017548485.1 Oscillospiraceae bacterium
CAGAAGAAAAGATCTCGCACACAAGGCCGTGCACGAGATCTTAAACAACTATGACTTCATCGCCATTCAGGATGAGATGATACATAACTGGCATAAGGGCTTATTCGGAAGACAGGTCCAGCATTCAGCCATGGGCGTCATCAAAGCGGAACTCATGAAGAGTTCAAGCGTCCATGTCGTGAGCAGAGACTTTCCTTCCACACAGATATGCCCTATATGCGGTAAGCTGACTAAACATCCGTTGAGTGAGAGAAGCTACACCTGCAGATACTGCGGGTATCACCACAGCTCAAGGGATAGTAAGGCAGCTATATCCATTCTTAGTGAAGCGGTAAAGATAAACATGCTCTCCGGAATAGAGAGCTCAGAGTCCCGTGGAGGTCAAAGCCTCTGCTTCAGATTGATCATGATACGGTATCAATACTGGAGTAAGCTTATTGCCTGCGAAGCGGGAAGCCCGTGATTTCAATCATGGGTAATTCACTTCTTCTGATCGCTGAGGAGCTCCAGCGCCTCATCGAAGGTCACGCAGTCTGCGAACAGATCCGGCCACACCTCGTTGAAGTAGTAGGCGCAGGACGTCTCTCCCGTCAAGTAGGGGTTGTCGAAGGTGGAGTTAGTTCCTTCGGGGATGATCACGTTGTAACCGCGCTCGAAAGCGGATTTCACGGTGGCGTCGATGCAGAAGTCTGTCTGCAGACCCACTATCATCAGATCTTTGTCACCCGATGATTCCAGATAAGATGTGAATTCCCTGTTCCCGAAGCAGCTGTTGATGGCCTTTACGAAGACCTTCTCCCCTTCCGCGGGCTTCACTTCATCCGTGATCTCGAAAGCCTCGTCTCCGATGGAGAAACCGGTTCCGGGGCCCGCGTCGTGCTGCACGTAGATGACTTCCACGCCGTTCTCCCTCGCGGCCGCTATGACCGCTTCCACCCTGCGCATGAATCTCTCATATCTGTACAGCTCGTCGTCCATGAGAGCCTTCTGCATATCGATCACTATCAGTTTCATTTTTTACTCTCTCTTCTTTCTTTATGATTTGATCAGTATCTGCCGAATCCTATGAATTCTCTGAACTTCTCTTCTGAAGTATTGACTATCAGATCCCCGTCGAATCCGAACTCATCCAGAAGAGCTAACGCTTCCGCGAATCTTCCCACTGTGCTGGGATCGTGGGCATCCGAGTTTACGGATATGCAGGTCCTGTATCTCATGCACAGGTCGAGATAGGTCATGATGTTCTCATGCCAGTTCTTCTTGCGCTTGCTGAGTACGGTATTGTTGTTGACCTCCAGAGCGACGTTGTACTGCTTAGCCGCGGGCACTATCTGGGCGTAATCAAGAGGATAGGTGCTGTCGTCGGGATGAGATACGAAGAACACCTTTGGGTTGGACATGCACCTGATCAGATTCTCCGTGTTTTTTTCAATGCCCTGATCTCTGTAGCAGGTCGCGTGAATGCCGACGTTGGCATAATCCAGCTGGGACATCCAGCGGTCATCAAGTGACATGGTGCCGTCGGGCATCATGTCGTTTTCCACCCCGTAGTAGATGTTTACGCCGTAAAGCTCCCTCGGTATGTACTGTATGTTCATGAAATACAGCGGATGGCAGGAACCGGGCATACCGGGTCCGTGCTCGGTGACGCCGAGTCCTGCAAGACCCTTCTCGCTTGCTGCAAGGGCGTTTTCCCTTACTGTGCCGTAAGCGTGACCGGATGCGATAGAGTGGGTGTGAAGGTCGAGCATTATGCGGTTATTCATCATCGTTCCTCCGTGAGCATGCACGGACTGTAAAGTCCTGACCTGTCCATAAGCTTGCTGTAGACGTACGGGTTGGGATCTCCGTCTTCAAAGAATACCGACTCGTCCTGACCGAGATACCTCATGGCGAACGCTCCGACCGCTCTGGATCTGGACTGGCCACCGTAACAGTGTACCAGAAGCGAATCGGCATCTCTGTTCCTATCGATGAAGGATATGATGCTGTCCGCCTGTTCGTCGGTGAACAGGACGGCGCCTTCCACTTCCCTGTCTATATCGTCGAATATAAGCGTCAGCGCTTCTTTGCAGAATCTATTCTCGCAGAACCTGAATCCGTAACCGCCGGTGTGGCTGTCCTGGATGGAGATCACTGCGTAGCTGTCGGTCCTCTCGGCATATTCCTCAAGACCTGCGGGATAATAATGTTCCATTACATAGTCGAACGCTTCGTATACGCTTCTGACAAGTATCTTTTTCAAGATCGGCCTCCCGGTATTCAGTGTTGAACGGTCAATAACTATAATATAAGAAAACGGGTCTGACTTAAAGGAAAATGACATGAAATGGATATCCGTCTCCATAGACACTCTCGTATCGGCAGAGGATCTGATCTCCTCCGCCGTGCATGCCTGCGGCATCACCGGAGTGCAGATTGAGAACAGCCTTCCCCCGACCGATAAGGAGATGAAGGCCATGTTCAACGACGATCTTCCGGAGCTCATGCCGGAAGGTCTGGACGCGGACGATCCCGGCAGCAGAGTCATCTTTTATCTTAGAGTGCAGGACAGCGGTGACAGAACACCGGATGAGCTCGGCGGCATCAAAGACGATTCATACGCGATAAACGACAGGATCTATTCCGAGCAGGAAGTGAGAGAGATCCTCAACGAAGTGAGGTCAAGGATAGAATCGCTCAGGGAGCACAACGATATAGGTTCCGGAGCGATGTCTTTCTCGACGACCAGCGATTCCGACTGGATAGACAACTGGAAGCAGTATTACGAGCCGGTAGTGATCGGCGACATACTGATACTGCCGGAGTGGATGGATATCCCCGAAGATTATACGCAGTCCGTGAAGAACGGCCTTCTCAAAGTCATAAAACTCAATCCGGGAACGGCCTTCGGTACGGGAAGCCACGAGACCACGAAACTGGCCATAGAGGGCCTTCTCAGGTACATGAAACAGGGAGACCGTCTTCTGGATATAGGCACAGGCAGCGGGATAATCGGTCTCTGCGCACTGGCCAAAGGAGCGTCACACGTGACTGCCACCGAGATAGACAGCGGCTGCGTGCCCTCCGTGATGCACAATCTGGAGATAAACGGCATAGAAAGCGGACATTTCGATCTTACGATCACCAACGTTCTGGATCCCGCAGGCGGTTTCTCCCCCGGCACTTTCCCGATCATAACGGCAAACATCCTGGCTCCGGTGATAGAGGCTCTGGCAGCCCCGGGAGCCGCTGACCGCTTCACTGAGCACGGAGGGATATTCGTGACGTCGGGACTTGCCGCGGTGCGGGAGCGGGAGGTACTGGATGCCTTCTCGGCGAATCCTTCCTGGAAAGTCACAGACGTTCTCAGGATGAATGACTGGATAAGCGTAATAGCCCGAAAAGTGCTGTGAGAATCCTTTATTCCGGTATACGCCGGTGATAGACTAGACTAAGAAAATATGAGGATCACATCCTCTTTGGAAAGATAAGGAGAAAACGATGTTCTGTACAAACTGCGGAAACAAGCTCCCCGAGGGATCGAAGTTCTGTCCCAGCTGCGGTGCCAGGATCCTGACCGAGATCGCCGAGCCTTTGACACAGACCGTAGAGACGGCCGCGGACAGTGTTGATGAGCTCGCGGAAAAAGCCGCCGAAGAGACGAAAGAGGCATTTGAGAATGCAGGTATCCTCTATCCTGAGACTGCGGAAGAACTGACGGAAACTGCGGCTGATGCCGCGGAAGATGCGGCCGGTGAGATCGCAGAGATGTATGAAGAAACTGCAGAGGCTGTCGAAGAGG
>JAFYZY010000019.1 GCA_017548485.1 Oscillospiraceae bacterium
GTCAATGGCGCAGAGTCCCATCTGTGACAGATACTCGCAGACCGCCGACAGCGGCAGTTTCTTGCCGGAAGCCATCGAGATGATGTCCCTGACCGTTATCCCCTTGAATTTGACAGGCTGCTGGAAAGCATAGCTGATCCCCAGCCTCGCCCTCTCGTCTATACCGAGTTCAGTGATATCTTCGCCGTCCAGCAGGATCTTCCCTGACGTGGGTTTTATTATTCCCGCGACGATCTTGGCGAGAGTGGATTTCCCGCTTCCGTTGGGTCCCGTGATGGCTATGAATCTGCCGTCAAAAGAGACAGAAACATCCTTCAGGATGTCTACCCTGCCGTTCTCGTCGTCGACGGAGTATGAAATGTTCTTAAGTTCGAGCAATTTACCTTCCTCCGGCATTATTTTACTTAAGGTATTTGTCAGCGCTGCCGTCATTCTGCCCAGTCACGGGCTTCACATCTTCAGAACTGTGCTCAGCTGCGGTCAATGCTTCAGCTTCCTTCTTTTCCCTGTCTCTCTGCTCCATCGTTTTCCTGAATTCCAGCCAGCCGACGATGCCGAAATAAAGTCCCAGCACTACCAGCAGGATGCTGACGATAAAAGCCGCCCACTGACCGGCCTCATACTGAGAGAGAGGTATCCCGCTGTCTTTCATGTTCCAGAGATTGTCCATCCCCATCATCAGCAGGATCACTCCGATAAACTGTTTTCTCATATTCAACGTCCCCCAATTGACGATTTCTCATGTGTTTTCAGGACGGCGCGTTCGTTTGACGCCCCAGTCCTTTGATTATACAATAAAAGGACAAGGAGGTGGTACAGATAAGAAAGCTGTTTGCGTTCATTATTTGTGTGTTTCTGTGCCTCTCTCTTGCGGGCTGCAGCAACACGGAATCCATCGACACCCTCCTTTCGGCTCCTTCTCTGACGAAGGAGCAGTCTTCTGTTCTCCAGGCACTGGGCAAAGCCCATTCGGAGAAAACGACATTCGTGTACCCCACATCCGGATCCAACCGGTCCGCAATACGGCAGCTTGACATAGACAACGACGGAGAAGATGAGGCAGTCGCCTTCTTCCGCGATTCCGAGACCGGGATCAATGCCCGCGTTGCCATCCTCGAACCGGATGACAGCGGCAGCTATTATATCTCATCGGAACTTGAAGGTCCCGGCGAAGGCATCGCCAGTTTTTCGCTCCTCAGAGGAGGCGGATCCAAGCCTGTCCTTCTGATCGAATGGACATCTCCCAGTCTTCCCTTCAACAGTTTCGCCGCATATCAGTACAGTGCCGAAACGCTTGAGCTTGGAATGGAGGAGAACTGCACCGACCTCATTCTGTTCGACTTCGACGATGACGGCAACATGGAGTTCTGTTACACCTCCAGGATATCACAGGAAGACGGATACACTCTCAAAGCGGTCAAGCTTGACGACGACTCCCTCAGAACTATTGCAGTGGCACGGCTCTCAAGGGCCATTTCCGGCATAAAGAGCATAATAGACGGTATCCTTCTGGACGGTTCACACGCAGTGTTCGTAGATGAGGTGACCGCAGCAGGTCTTCAGACCGAGATATTCACCTTTACCGACGGCGAACTCAAAGAGGCAGCTTTCGGGGAAGGTTTCGATATAACCGAACTGACACAGAGACCGGATTCCGACTATCTCACCAGCAAGAGGTTCGACACCGGGACATGCGTTCCCTCGTCTGTTCCTCCGACTGCGGAGATCGTCTCTCCCGAATCGTTCATGTACTGGTATTCAGTGAAAGCCGGAGACGTCGTGCTCACCGGCGTGTCATACGTATCCACTAACTACGGCATCTGCCTTTTCCTGCCCGCAGAGTGGATGAACGAATGCACCGTCAGAGCAGCAGACGGCCCCTATGCAATGACAGTATATGACATAGAGAACACCGATCTGGTCACGCTTCTTGTGCTCGGCGTCAGCGATGACGCGACACAGTACACTTCAGAGGGATTCACTCTTGTCGGCAGCAGCGCGTTCAACCGCTTCTACTGCAGATTCAACTGCACGGAAGAGGAATCGGAATACATAAGAACCAATTTCACCATTCTTAGACTGGGAGAAAACTAAATGAAAAAAGTGCTTGTCGTAGAAGACGAATACTCCATCCGCGACGTTATAGCCATCAACCTGGACCGCGCCGGCTATGAAGCGGTGCGTGTTCCCTCTGCTGAGAGAGCTCTGGAAGTCTATAACGAAGCTCCCGACAGCTTTGATATCGCATTGTTGGACATAATGCTTCCGGGCATGGACGGTCTTGAGCTCTGCAGACAGATCCGCGAGACGAACAAGAACATCGGCATCATAATGCTGACCGCCAAGGTGCAGGAAGCCGACAAGATCCGCGGTCTGTCCATCGGTGCCGACGACTACGTCACAAAGCCCTTCAGCATCAACGAGCTGCTCGCGAGAGTGGAAGCTGTTGCCAGGCGCTCATCCGGAAGCAGGGACGCTGACTCCGTGCTGACGCAGGGAGTCTTCACGCTGGACAAGAAAGCCCGCCGCGTGACCAAGAACGGCAAGCCCCTCGACCTCACCCAGGTCGAGTACCAGATCATAGAATTCTTCTTCGACAACGCCGGCACCGCGCTGGACCGCGATTCGATACTCAACGCGGTATGGGGCGAATCCTATTACGGCGATGTCAAGATCGTCGACGTCAACATCAGAAGGCTCAGGATCAAGGTGGAAGACGATCCCAGCAATCCTGTCTACCTGCAGACCATCTGGGGCTTCGGATACAGGTGGTGCGCAACGTAACCCATGAAGCTGTCCGGTAAAAAACTGATACCTGGAGGAGTCACCGAGAGGTGGGTCTACGTCACTCTGATCCCAACTGTGATCACCGTTGTCGTCGCCTGCATCGCGGTGTTCTTCGTGTTCCGCAGAACCTACTACTTCTCCGCGGAACAGGCCATGAAATTCAGGATCGCCACGACAGTCGAATCCATCCCCTCCTCCTCCGGCTCCTACATCGAGCGCTACATGAACATGGTGGAACTGGTGGAGAACTTCTCCGAGAAGGACAAGTTCGAACTCATGGTACTCAGGAGAGACGGCTCCGTCCTCCTCACCTCAAGCGGATTCTCCTATCCGGACGAGATCTCCCGGGATGACTTCGTCGCCGCCCAGAACTCATACAGCGGCTACGGTTCCTTCATAGGCGAATCTCAGTCGGGAGAACACATAATATCCGCGACCCAGATGCTGGGGTACGGTTTCGGCGACGCAGCCGCAGTCAGACTGGTCAGCTCGCTCAAACTGATCGACGGCAGACTGCTGCGGAACGTAGGTATTTCGGTGCTGGTCGGTCTGATCCTTATCGCTCTGGTCAGCCTTACCGGAAGCCTGTACATCGCCTCGCTCAAGCGGCCCATCGATGCCATCGGAGACACTGCCAAACTCGTCGCAGCCGGGCAGTTCGACACCCGAATCGACAATATTTATTCGGGAGAGTTCGGCGAACTGTGCGACATCGTCAATGACATGGCTGCGGAGCTTCAGCGCACCAACAACCTCAAGAACGACTTCGTATCATCCATCTCCCACGAGCTGAGGACCCCTCTCACCTCCATAAAGGGGTGGAGCGACACCATCAGCAGCGTCTCCGCCGACGACGAACTGTATCAGCGAGGTCTCAA
>JAFYZY010000163.1 GCA_017548485.1 Oscillospiraceae bacterium
CAGTTGTAGTCATAAGCCGGATCCACATGAAGCTCATAGTTCGCGTGACCGCCCTCATGGATGACACTGTACACCGAGGCAATGGGCAGGAACTCGTAATAGTGCGTCGTGATCCTGACGTCCTGAGATGTCGGACCTCCGGTGAACGGGTGTTCCGTCTCGGTGATGGCGCAGTGGTTGCGGTCCAGACAGAAAGCATCCATCAGCAGCTGGGACAGTTTCCGCTGCTGCTCGACCGGATAGGATACCTTCAGCCAGGAATCGTCGGGCTGTTCGGCGGCGTTGACCCTGGCGATAAGAGGCACCAGTGTAGCTCTGAGCTCATCGAAGAAACGGTCGTAGTACTCTCTGGATGTGCCCTCTTCAAAGGCGTCGAGGGTTGCGTCAAAGGGATCCATTCCGGGGCGGGTGATCTCATAGATGTGTTTCCTGGCG
The DNA here is from genome assembly GCA_017548485.1 of Oscillospiraceae bacterium. Taxonomy (GTDB): domain Bacteria; phylum Bacillota; class Clostridia; order Oscillospirales; family Ruminococcaceae; genus RUG11783. The sequence goes on from JAFYZY010000163.1 coordinate 436, forward strand.
GCCACGAGCTTGTCTATATACGGGCCGAAAGAGGCATAGTCGTTGGCGTTCTTTGCTTTGTGCCAGACGTACTGCGATTCGCTCAGGAGCTTTGTGAGACCTGCATACTCTTCAGCGGGAATGGCGCGCATGTCGGCAAGCTCCTTGCGCAGTATCTCGCTGCGGCGGAAGTATTCCGGTCCGGCTTCATCCCTGTTGTCATACAAGGTATTGACTGTTGACCACAGGTCTTCAGATGTCATCAGCTCGTGACTGCGGGCAGACAGGATGCCGAGAGCGACGCCTCTGCCTTCCTGGGTCTCCGGAGGCGCGGCAGTGCGCGCGTCCAGACCGATGGACGACATGGCGTAGCGGTACGCGAACAGTTCGCGTTCGAGGCGGTCCAGCTGTTCTTTTGCTTTGTTGATCTCCATATCTGTTTCCTCCGTTTGTTTTCTAGAAAGATTATATTTGGCAGGGAGGAAAAACACAACGCGGAACGGCAATCTATACAAGAACGAGCATTTTTGCTATACTTCTAAATGCAATTCATGTCTTTATAAGGAGATATAGATGGATATCAAAGAACTGAAAGAGGTCTGCCGGCAGGTCCGCCGCGACATCATAATCGAAGTCGCAGACGCAGCCAGCGGCCACCCCGGCGGAAGCCTGTCTGCCGTGGAGATGCTCGTCGCCCTCTATTTCAAGGAGATGAACATCGATCCCAGCAATCCGCACGATCCCAACAGAGACAGATTCGTCCTCAGCAAAGGACATGCTGCCCCCGGACTCTATGCAGTCCTTGCGGAGAGGGGATATTTTGATAAGGAAGAGCTTCATACACTGAGAAAGCTCGGATCGAAACTGCAGGGACATCCGGATCCCAAGAAGCTTCCCGGCATCGACGCTGCCACCGGTTCTCTCGGACAGGGCATCAGCATCGCAGTCGGAATGGCTCTGGGCGCCAAGCTCGCCAAGAACGGGGCCAAGGTCTATACCATGGTCGGCGACGGCGAGATGCAGGAAGGTATGGTATGGGAAGCGGCCATGGCGGCTGCCAACTATAAGCTGGACAACTTCACGGTGTTCGTGGACAACAACGGTCTGCAGATCAGCGGAAAGAATGACGAAGTCATGGCGCTGGGAGATATCGCAGCCAAGTTCAGAGCATTCGGCTTTGATGTGATCGAAGTCGAGGACGGAAACGACATCGAGCAGGTCCTGGCGGCAATAGACGTGCCCTTTACACCCGGTAAACCCAAATGCATCCTTGCTCATACAGTCAAGGGCAAAGGCGTCTCCTTCATGGAGAACAATGTTGGCTGGCACGGCACAGCTCCGAAGCCGGATCAGCGCGACGCCGCATTGAAAGAGTTGGAGGGCTGAGATAATGAGTGAAAAGAAAGCGACACGCAATGCATACGGCGAAGCTCTGGTAGAGCTCGGCAGAGTCAATGACAAGATAGTCGTTCTGGACGCCGACCTGGCTCCCTCTGTTATGACAAATGCATTTGCAAAGGAATTCCCTGAGAGATACTTCAACACAGGAATCGCTGAAGCCAACATGGTCGACATGTCCGCAGGACTCAGCACCATGGGATTCATCCCCTTCTGCAGCACCTTCGCGATCTTCGGCGCAGGCCGCGTATATGAGATGGTCCGCAACAGCGTTGCATATCCCAAGTTCAACGTCAAGCTCGGAATGACCCATGCCGGCATCACAGTCGGAGAAGACGGAAGCAGCCATCAGTCCATCGAGGACATCGCGCTGATGAGAGTCATCCCCAACATGACGGTCATAGTTCCCTGCGATGCGAACGAGGCAAAGAAAGCCACCTTCGCGGCAGCGGAGATGGACGGCCCCGTATATCTGAGATTTGCCCGTCCCTCTTCCTATGTCTTCGAAGAGGATATGCCTTTTGAGATCGGCAAGGCCAATGTCCTCCGTGACGGAGATGACGGCGTCATCTTCGCCTGCGGACTTATGGTAAAGCCCGCTGTGGATGCAGCCGACGCTCTCAAGGAGCAGGGAAAGAACATCTCCGTGGTCAACGTCCACACGATCAAGCCTCTGGACAAGGAAACTGTCCTCAAGTACGCCACAAGGTGCAAGAAGGTCCTTACCATCGAGGAGCACAGCGTCATCGGCGGACTCGGCGACGCAGTGGCGGATGCCATTATCGGACATGGTGATTTCTCCTTCCGCAAGCTCGGTATACAGGACGTCTTCGGACAGTCCGGAACACCGAACGAGCTTCTCGAGGTCTATGGCCTTTCCGACGCGCAGATCCTTGAAGCAGCGAAAGAGATGTTCTAAGAAACGTCAAACAAATAAGATCAGCGGGAGCGCTCGCTCCCGCTGTTTCTCTTTGGAGGTTTGTTGTGAAAAAGATCGTTGAGTGGTTCAGGACGGAGTTCTTCTCAAGGGAGACCCTGATCTATCTGATCACGGGACTGATAAGCACTGCCATCAACTGGACCG
>JAFYZY010000164.1 GCA_017548485.1 Oscillospiraceae bacterium
TCATATAAAAACGATTATCCGCACGAGGATCTGAGCAGGGTCCGCGATCTTCTCACGAGGCTCGGGGATCCCGACCGGAAACTCAGATTCGTTCACGTCGCAGGCACCAACGGCAAAGGCAGCACCTGCGCGATGCTCGCGAGCATATTAAGGAAGGCCGGTTACAGGACCGGTCTTTTCACCTCTCCGCACATACTCAGATACAATGAGAGGATGCAGATAAACGGTTCCCCAATCCCGGATGATGACCTCATCCTGGCGACTGAAAAAGTCAGAGCCGCAATAGACGGCATGGAGAACAAGGTGAACTGGTTCGAGATGGTGATGTGCACCGCGCTCGTGTGGTTTGCGGAGAAGGAAGCGGACATAGTCGTATTTGAAGTCGGTCTGGGCGGATTCCTTGACGGCACTAATGTGATCGACGTGCCGGAATGCGCGGTGATAACCAATATCGGGCTGGACCACACCGAGATCCTCGGCGATACGCTGGAAGAGATCGCCTGGCAGAAAGCAGCGATAATCAAGGCCGGCGGCACCGCGGTGGTCTACCGGGGCTCCGAACAGGTGGAGAAGGTGTTTGAGGACAGATGCCGGGAAGTCGGAGCTGAACTGATCAAAGCGGACTTTGACAGCATCAGCGAAGGTTCTGCGGACGTCTTCGGGCAGACCTTCGATGCAGAAGGCATGAAGAACATCCGTATTCCTCTTGCCGGAGAACACCAGAGAAAGAACGCCGCAGTCGCCATATGCGCCGCAAGAGCGCTGCGCTCAAAAGGCTGGAAGATCACCGAGAGAAACATCCGCTCCGGTCTCAGATACACTGTCTGGCCTGTCAGATTCGAAGTGGTATCAAAAGAGCCGCTGTTCATTATTGACGGAGGTCACAACCCGCAGTGTGCCGAAGCGGTCAGAGACTCTCTCAGGGATCTCATCCCCTCCGGAACGAAGATCGTTTATCTTCTGGGCATGCTGGCCGACAAGGACTTCAGGGATGTGATAAGGATCCTGGGATCTGTGTCCGGGGAATTCGTGACAGTCACGCCCGATTCATACCGGGCTCTTGATGCCGCTGAACTGGCCCGCTGCATAGAGGACCAGGGGTTCAGCGCCGTTCCCTGCTCGTCCGTAGCTGAAGGGATCGAGACCGCCATACGCCTTGCCGGCGGAGGCGCTGTCTGCTGTGTCGGTTCCCTGTATCTGGCCGGGAGCGTCAGAAGGCACTTCTCGCCGGATCCCAGCTTCCGGCGGCTGGTTTGAAGGAGGATATACAATGACAGAACTCCGTCACTTCTCCATGAAAGATCATGAGATCCTCCGCAGCTGCCGTTATCCGGATTTGTCTGCAGATGAGATCTCTGAAATGATCTCCGAATGGAACACCTGTCTCTATGGCGGCAGATATTTCGAGATGTTCGCCGTTATATCGGACGGCAGGCCGGTCGGCAGCGTCTCGGTCTACGAACACAGCCCATCCTCATGTGAGCTCGGTCCCGATATCTTCCCTGCCGAGCGAGGCAAAGGATACGCTTCCTCGGCAATGAAGCTGGCGCTCGAACATGCAGCGAAGAAAGGCTACCGTCTTATCCTTCAGCAGGTCAGGGCCGACAATGAAGCCAGTATAAGGCTCCATGAGAAGCTCGGTTTCGAAAAGCTTGACAGCGTCTACCGCAACCGCAAAGGAAACGAAGTATTACTGTACATCAAAGTCTTATAAGAATATAACAGCTATATATAATACAGCCCCGGATCTCAGGATCCGGGGCTGTCATCTGTATGAGATCGTTATACGTTCTGCCCTGCCGGCGCTTCTCCGGCTTCCGCAGCTCTCTTGTCGACTGTCTTGGAATACAGGACCAGGACGAACGGCAGCACCACGAACATGAGCGGGAGATCCGCAGCAAGTTCCAGAAGGTTCTTGCCGAGTCTCGTCGCGATTATCACCGGAAGTGACTTGTACGGGATAAAGCCGTAATGGATGTTCGCCGTCGTGTTGAAGATCATATTGACTATCAGCACGTCGAGAAGTCTCGCCGCGACGATCCTCAGGCCCAGCTGTGTGACCTTGAGTCCGAAGAGCCTTCCGGAAGTCTCGTCGGAGTACACGTCGCCCCACCTGCGGTACAGGACCAGTCCGTAGATCATGCCCTGGAACATGCCGATCAGAGTGTACAGCGGGAGGAATGCCCCCGACGGATGCACGAGGAAGCCGAGCACGTCACAGATACCGCCTGCGACTATGCCGACAGTCGGTCCGAACAGCATGCCTATCGCCGCCAGCGGTATGAATGCGAAATTGATCTTGCCGAAGGGCAGATCGACGGAGAGCGCCTCGATGACCATGCTGAGCGCGATGAGCATGGAGCAGATTACGAGATTGATGATGGTCACGCGCTTCTTCTCGCCGAACAGTTCCTTAGCGGAAAGCTTAAACAAATTAAAAAAGCCTTTCATTCCGACCTCCTTAAAATGACACGCATTATAAAGAGAATGAAAGACTTCATTTTCACTTATAATGCACTAAGCGGGATGCAATGACCGAACCGCAATACATGCCCTGAGGCTCTGTATTTTTCGTCCCCGACACAACTCCCCGTTGTCGGGACACTGATACCGGCAGATCCTGTCGCACCGGTATATGACGCACGGTCATCTACTCTGTAATGCAGCGCCGCAACGCGGCGTCCGATGATAGATTACAATGAATAACCGCCGCGGTCAAGATATCGATTCACTATTTTTTCAGCCGATGCCTCAATGCGGCAGACCTGCGGTACCAAATGCGGTTCCGCAGGTCTTTTCGTTACTTATTTTTCTTTGAGTTTTTCCTGGCGTCTCTGGCGCCTGCACCGTTCTTCTTCCCTGCCGGAGCTTTGCGTCTGCTCCCCTGAGTAGCCCTGCGGTCAGTCGGCCTCTCGTTAGGAGCCGGCGGCACCAGACACTTGGGTCCGGTGCCGATGAGGTCCGTCCTCCCTGCTTTTCTCAGCGCTTCTCTGACTCTGGCGGCATTTTCCGGGATCCTGTACTGCATGAGGCATCTCTGCAGTTCCTTCTCCCTCGGGTCCTTCGCGACATAGACCGGTTCCATGGTCCTGGGATCCAGCCCCGTATAGTACATGCAGGTAGACAGGGTCCCCGGTGTCGGATAGAAATCCTGGACCTGTTCCGGTGTGGACCTTATGTCCCTGAGATACTCCGCCAGTTCTATAGCGTCGTTCAGAGTGCATCCCGGATGGGATGAGATGAAATACGGGACAAGATACTGATCCTTCCCTGCCTTTCTGTTCTCATCGAAGTATTTCTTCCTGAATCTCAGGAAGACGTCGTGTCTGGGTTTGCCCATCAGGCTGAGCACATGATCGGAGACGTGCTCCGGAGCGACCTTGAGCTGTCCGCTCACATGGTGCCTGACCAGTTCCTCAACGAACTTATCTCCGTTGGGATCCTGCAGGATATAGTCATACCTGATGCCGCTTCTAACGAAGACTTTCTTGACTCCCTTTACCTGCCTGAGTTTTCTGAGGAGCTCTATGTAGTCCGTGTGGTCGGCCTCCAGGTTCGGACAGGGATCCTGCCCGAGGCACTGCCTGTTCCTGCACACCCCGTACTTGAGCTGTTTCTGACAGGATGGATGGCGGAAGTTCGCTGTGGGACCTCCCACGTCGTGTATGTATCCCTTGAAGTCGGGCAGTTTAGTCAGAAGTTCTGCCTCCTTTACCAGGGACTCGTGGCTGCGTACCGATATTGTCCTCCCCTGATGGAACGTGATGGCGCAGAAACTGCAGGCTCCGAAGCATCCTCTGTTGGACACCAGCGAGAACTTGACCTCGCTTATGGCTGAGATGCCTCCCTGGCTCTCGTATATTGGGTGATACGTCCTCTCGTAGGGCAGTTCATATACCGCGTCCATCTCTTCGGTGGTCAGCGGCTCCTGCGGCGGATTCACCACGACGTAGCAGTCATCATGGACATATCTCTCCGCCAGCGGCTTTGCGGTGATGGCGTCGCAGTTCTCGTACTGCCTCATGAAACTTCTGCAGTACTTCTTTTTGTCCTTGCAGATATCCTCGTAACTGGGCAGGATCACTGCGCCTTCCGGCGGCGTCTGGGCTTTCCATACAGTGCCCCTTACCCAGTTGATCTCGCTGACAGGAGTGCCTGCCGCTATGGCGTTTGCTATCTCCAGATCCGAGCGCTCTCCCATGCCCCAGCAGAGCAGGTCCGCTTCGCAGTCCAGAAGCACCGACCTCTTTACGGAATCGCTCCAGTAATCGTAATGCCCGAGCCTCCTGAGGCTGGCTTCCATGCCGCCCGCGATGAGCGGCACGTCGGGATATACCTTTTTTATCGCTCTGCCGTATACCGTCAGCGCATAATCCGGCCTTCCGCCGTATTTGTTGCCCGGGGCATAGACATCAGTTCTTCTCTTCCGTTTGGCAACGGTGTAATTATTGACCATGGAGTCCATGTTTCCGGAGTTGATGAAGAATCCTATGCGGGGCCTTCCAAACACCTTAAAGGCGTTCTCATCCTTTACATCCGGTCTGGGTATGATCCCCACCTTGTATCCGTTGGCCTCGAAGATGTGACCGATCACCGATATGCCGAAAGACGGGTGATCCACATACGCGTCGCCCGTGACCAGCACGATATCGGCGTCTCCGCCGAGTTCTTTTCTGTTTAGCGCGAAAAATGACATCGTTTTCTCTCCCTGACATTATGTCAGTTTGCGGCCGTCCCGCCTTTTGCAGCCTGCTTTATGGACAGCGAGATGCGTTTCTTCTGTACATCGACGCTCAGCACCGCCACGTCCACCACATCTCCGACCTTTACCGCATCGGAGGGGTGTTTTATGAATCTGTTGGCTATCTCGGATATATGGACCAGACCGTCCTGATGGACACCGATGTCCACGAAACAGCCGAAGTCGGTCACATTGCGCACAGTCCCCCGCATCACCATCCCGGGCTTAAGATCCTCCATCCCCATGACATCCGTCCTGAGCATGGTGGGCGGCAGCTCGTCTCTCGGGTCGCGGCCGGGCTTTACCAGTTCGTTGGCGATATCCGTGATGGTGGGAACGCCCACTCCGCAGGCCGAGGCCGCTTTTTCCGGACCTACCAGTTCCAGCCTTGCCCTGAGATCTGAAACCCCGCCGTTCTTTACGTCCTCCAGCTCATAGCCGCAGAGTCTGAGCAGCTTCACTGCTGCGTCGTAGCTCTCGGGATGGACTCCGGTATTGTCCAGCACGTTGGTTCCCGACGGAACGCGAAGGAATCCTGCAGCCTGTTCAAAGGCTTTGGGGCCGATCTTGGGGACCTTCAGGACAGTCCTGCGGTCTTTGAACCGTCCGTTCTCTTCGCGGTACTGCACTATGTTCCTTGCAGCAGCGGAATTGAGTCCCGCCACCCTGGCAAGCAGCGAAGGCGATGCGGTGTTCAGGTCAACGCCTACTGCGTTGACGCAGTCTTCCACGACTCCGGACAGTGTCTCGTCCAGTCTCGCCTGGGGCATGTCGTGCTGGTACTGCCCTACCCCGATTGACTTGGGATCTATCTTGACCAGTTCCGCCAGAGGATCCTGAAGTCTTCTGGCTATCGACACCGCGCTTCTCAGTGAAACATCATACTGCGGGAATTCCGCAGCTCCGAGTTTGGAAGCCGAGTAAACCGATGCTCCTGCCTCGTTGACCATCATATACGCCACGCCCGGCATGTCCTTTATCATGTCGGCGACGAATATCTCCGATTCCTTTGACGCGGTCCCGTTGCCTATGGCAATAGCCTTTACGTTGTGTTTCTTTATCATTGAGGCCAGTATCCTTCTGGCCTCGTCTTTTTTGTTATGGGGCGGCGTCGGGTACACCACTCCGGTGTCCAGCACCTTCCCGGTCTCATCTACCACCGCTATCTTGCAGCCGGTCCTGTAGGCAGGGTCGAAGCCCATGGTGACCATGTTCCTGACAGGAGGCTGCATGAGCAGAGGTCTGAGATTGAGCCCGAACATCCTTATGGCCTGTTCGCTGGCCATGTCGGTCAGTTCTCCTCTGACCTCCCTCTCGATGGACGGGAATATGAGCCTGCAGTAGGCATCATCGGCGGCGTCCCTTACGAGATCACAGGTGATGCTTCCGGTGTGCTTTACCGAGTGGTTCCGCACTATATTCAGAGCAAGATCCTCA
>JAFYZY010000165.1 GCA_017548485.1 Oscillospiraceae bacterium
AGTTCCTCGCTGACGTGGACAGAGTCCGCGCCGAGAAAGGAAAGTGCATCGTAGCCGTCTCGGAAGGCGTGCATGATGCGGAAGGCAACTTCATCTCCGAACTCGGAAGCAACCTCGCTCAGACCAAAGACGCCTTCGGGCACTCCCAGATGGGCGGACTCGCTGGAACTCTCGCGAACCTCGTAAAGGAACATACCGGCCTCAAGGTACGCGGCATCGAGCTCTCGCTGCTGCAGCGCTGCGCGGCGCACTGCGCATCCGGCACCGACCTCGCTGAGGCGTATGAAGTCGGCAGGCAGGCCGTCCTGGCCGCCGCCAACGGCGAGACCGACAAGATGATGGCTCTCAGGAGAGCCGACAGCGAGGATTACAGATGCGACGTGGTCGCGGTCCCCCTCGCCGAAGCAGCAAACGCTGAGCGCACCGTTCCGGTGGAATGGATGAACGAAGCCCACAACGAGATGACCGACGAATTCGTCAAATACTGCCTGCCTCTCATCCAGGGAGCTTCACTGCAGAAGACCGAGAACGGACTTCCCAGATTCGCTCACCTCAAGAAAGAGCACGCGTGATCTGATCTGCAATATACGAAAGGCGCTGCCGCGGCAGCGCCTTTGTTTTATGTTTTTAGATAATTAAGCAATCTCCTGCCCTGCCTCGTTGAGGTCCACGTCCTTGGTCTCTCTGAGGTGCTTTCCGACATAGAGCACCGAGAGCAGCATGAACGGCACGAAGAACACCAGCTGGATCAGTCCAATGTTCCTGCTTCCGATGAACTGGTACAGCACACCGATGATGATGGTGACCACCATGTTGGACAGCGCGGTGTACTGCAGCATGCCGACCACCGATGCGCGTCTCTCTGTTGGCACCGATTCAGACGGCACCACGATATACAGCAGATCGGAGAAGGACCAGAGACCTCCGTACATCAGTCCGTTGGCGAACGCCAGGACGATGGGACCGGCTCCGAATATCGCGCAGAGCACGAACACTATCTCACCTACAAGAGCCAGGATCCCGAACAGTATCCCGGACTTCTTTCTTCCGAGCCAGTCTGTCAGGAATCCGCTGAAGAACGCGAACACAGCGTATACGATAGGCTCCACGGTGTAGAAGAGGTTCATCTCTTCATCGGTCATGCCGTGGGCCAGCATGGTCTCTGCGGCGTAGCCCGTGAGCGCCACCGCGCACATGAATATAGTGAGAATGAGCATCAGCGAGCGGACCTGACTGCTGCGGAACATGTATCTGACAGTCTCTTTCAGGCTGTAGTCCTCCGCCTGTTCCGGAGTCTCGTCCTCCACCGGCTTCTCGGTGCCTTCCAGTTCCTCTATTTTCCTCTGCAGGAACACCGGGGTCTCTCTGAGCAGGAATATGCTTCCGAAGCCCACGATGAGAGCGACGGCCACCGGCACCAGGAACACCAGTCTCCAGGTGGTCAGGTCGGAAGGATCGTAGAATATGCTCCTGAGGACTCCTATCAGCGAGACGCTCAGAAGCGCTATGCCCTTGGTGACGCTGCAGTAGGTGGCTCTCCTCTCCTTGGGCGCCACCTCCATGATGTAGATGACCTGCATGTCGTTGGGCGTAAAGAACCCGTAGAGCACCGTGCCGATTATGTACCACACATAGTTCGGGGCTATCATGCACAGCAGCATTCCCACGCCCATTCCGACGGTGTTTATGACGAGGAATATCTTCCTGCCGAACCTGTCGGAGAATGACTTGTAGAATGGCATCAGAAACATGAACAGATAGGTCGGTATGGATGTTATCGCCATCTTGCTGACGGCGTTCGCGTACTCATCCGACGCCGCGTCCGCTCCGGGGATGCGGAACAGGTCGAATATCATGTAGGGCCTCATGAGATTGATGTTGCTGGTAATCTCGTCGACGACGTAGATCACCGTGAGGATCACCATGATCAGCGTCATGTTCTTGAGGAACGCGAGGCTGTCCGCCTCTTTCTTTCTGAGGACGGCCAGTTTCTTCTCTTTGTCCGCTCCGCGGACGGCAAGGTTTTCTTCGCTCATGTCAGTCTCCTGTAATCTTCTTGTCGGGGATGTCTCCCCAAGCAGAATTATATGTGATTTCACCGCGTTTTTTCACTGCCGCGTCCGGTTCCTTCACGGATTTGTGGGATATGCACTAACCTCAACAGCGTTATGCACAACTGTCCTTGACTGTCCGGTCTCACGCATAATTATGGTATAATATCCAGGTCTTTACTGAGGAGGATCACAATGGAAAAGAGAGAGAAAATACTGGTCCTGATCAAAGAACTTCTGATCGTCACGGTCGGAAGCGTCATCTATGCCTTAGGGCTTTCCATGTTCCTGGACGCCAACAACATCTCGGCAGGCGGTATCGCGGGTCTCGCGATGATAGTCACGCATTTCATCGACATCGACCTCGGTCTTATGATCTTCCTGATGAACCTCCCTCTGTTCATAGCCGGATGGATCAGATTCCGCAACAAGTTCCTGATATATACGATCTATGCGATCGCTCTCTCCTCATATGTGATAGACCTCCTCGCCGACAGGTTTCCGCAGTATATGCCCCTCACGAAAGACCTGATGCTGGCTACCATCGCTGGCGGCGCGATCATGGCAGTGGGCATGAGCCTCATATACCTGGGCGGCGGCAGCGTCGGCGGGACGGACATCATAATCAAGTTCCTCAGGCAGAAGCACAACCACATCGGAACAGGAACTCTCTCCTTCTTTATGGACTTCACCACCTGCATCCTCTCCTGCTTCGTGTTCGGAGGATACGAGCTGGGCGTCTATGCCGCCCTCGCGCTGTATGTGCAGGGCATCGTGATGGACAAGATGCTGTACGGCGGCAACGAGGCAAAACTCGTCTATATAGTCAGCACCAGGACGGAGGAGATCTCGCAGAGACTGCTCAGCGACCTGGAGATCGGAGTCACCTGGCTGGAAGGTGTCGGAGCCTACACGGGGGAGTCGAAAAAGGTGATCCTGGCCGCCTTCCGCAAGCAGATCTACCAGAACGTCAGGCAGATCGTGAAAGAGGAGGATCCCGACGCCTTCATGATAGTCACCAGCGCTTCCGAGATATTCGGACTGGGTTTCAGGGATCATTTCGCGGACGAGATATAGAGCCAGATTTCAGTTGATTTTGCCATTTTGCTGTGATAGAATACTATGGCAATCGGGGTGTAGCGCAGTTTGGTAGCGTGCTTGAATGGGGTTCAAGAGGCCGCGAGTTCGACTCTCGCCACTCCGACCAGAGAGACAAAGGGGCTCAAAAGCCCCTTTGCCGACTGACTGAAAGCGGACCGACCGCGGACGGTCAGAGCAATATAACAGTCATGCCAATGGGGGTGTAGCTCATTTGGGAGAGCGCTTGAATGGCATTCAAGAGGTAGTGGGTTCGATCCCCATCATCTCCACCAACAGGTCCCGGGACATCAGGTCCCGGGACCTTTTCTTTTTCCCGCCTTGAGGCACCGCCGCACTTGTTGCATAATTAAAGTGTATGCGAACAAAATGACAGGAGCTTCATATGCGCCTCATTCTCAGATACCTCAGAAACTACAAAAAGGAATGCATCATCGCGCCTCTGTTCAAGCTGATGGAGGTGGTCTTTGAGCTGCTCGTCCCCTATGTCGTGATCCGGATAGTGGATGAGAGCATCCCCTCCGGCGACAGAGGCCTTCTGGTCAGATCCTTCCTCATCCTGCTCGCCCTTTCCCTGATAGGCTTCAGCTGCACGCTGATCGCCCAGTATTTCTCCGCAAACGCGGCGGCAAGGGCCACAGGCGACATCAGGAAAGATCTGTTCAGCCACATCCAGTCTCTCTCATACCGGCAGCTGGACAGAACGGGCACGGCGCAGCTCATGAACCGAATGTCCGTGGACGCGAACTCGGTGTCCCAGGGCATCAACATGGGTCTGAGACTGCTTCTCCGCTCCCCCTTCGTGGTTTTCGGGGCGATGGTGATGGCATTCACCGTAGACAGAAAAGCCGCCATGCTCTTCGTGATACTGATCCCCGTGCTGGCGGTGATAGTGTTCACGGTCATCCTCGCCGGACGCCCTCTCTACTCGAAAGTCCAGAAACTGCAGGACAGCCTCCTTCTGCTGACCCGCGAGAATCTCGCCGGCGTCAGGGTGCTTAGGGCATTCAGAAGAGAGGAGGACGAAAAAAGAGGTTTTACCGAGAATTCCTCCGCCCTAAAGAGCGCCCAGCTCGCTGTCGGGCGCCTGAACTCCGTGCTGAACCCAGCCACGGTAGTCGTCGTGGATGTCTTCATCTGCATACTCATCTACCGGGGGGCGATAAGCGTCGGCAGCGGTTCTCTGACCAAGGGTCAAGTGATCGCCCTTTACAACTACATGTCGCAGATACTGGTGGAGCTCGTCAAGCTCGCCAACCTCATAGTAACGCTCATAAAGGCAGCAACTGCCGCCGACAGGATAGAAGCTGTCATGAAGACCGCCGTCGAAGCTGACGGAACGGTAAAAGAGCCCGGCGATACAGACACTGCCGTGGAGTTCAGGGATGTATCCTTCTCCTACGGCGGGTCCGGGAAGAAAGTCCTGGACGGCGTCTCATTCTCCCTTAAGAAGGGCGAGAAGCTGGGCATCATCGGAAGCATGGGAAGCGGCAAGACTTCTCTGATAAACCTGATCCCCTGCAACTACGAGCCCACGGAAGGCGAGGTCCTGTTCTTTGGAAAAGACGTCCGCGAGTGGGACCGCAGAGAACTCAGAAAGCAGATATCGGTGATCCCCCAGAGATCCGCGCTGCTGTCCGGCACGGTCAGGTCCAACCTGCTGTGGGGCAACGAAGAAGCGGACGACGCCAGACTTGAGGAAGCCGTCAGAGCCGCCTCTGCGGAGGAACTCATCTCGGAAAAGCGCGGCGGCCTTGACGCTAAGGTGGAACAGAACGGCCGCAACCTTTCAGGAGGTCAGAAGCAAAGGCTGTGCATCGCGAGAGCCCTCCTCAAGGAGGCTCCGGTGCTGATATTCGACGACAGTTTCTCAGCGCTGGATCTGGCGACTGACGCCAGGATAAGGAAAAACATCTCCTCGCTGTCCTGGGATCCGGCGGTCATCACTGTGTCCCAGCGCATCTCGTCCATAAAGAACAGCGACAGGATCATCGTGCTGGACAACGGCGCCGTCGCGGGGATAGGCACCCACGAAGAGCTGCTGTCCGGATGTCCCGTCTACATAGAGATAGCGGAATCCCAGTCCGCTTCCGGAAAGGAGGAGAACGCATGAAAAAGAGATCCTCCCTCCTCAGAGCGCTCAGCTACACCGGAAGGCATATCCCTGCCCTGCTGCTTGCCATCATTCTGTACGGTGCCAGCGTGTTCTGCACGCTGAGGATACCGGTATATATCGGAAGATCCATAGATCTTCTCACCGATGCGGGAAGCATAGATTTCTCCGGCATAATATCCTGTCTCAGGACCTGCGCGGTCTACGCAGCCGCAAATGGCATCACCATGTGGCTCGCCAACCTGCTGTCGAGCAGGGTCGTGAGCTCTGTGGTGGAAGAGGTCAGGAACGACGCTTTCGCCAATCTGCAGCGCCTGCCCGTGTCCTACCTTGACTCCCATCCCTCCGGCGATACCGCCGGCAGGATCATCTCCGACGCGGATATATTCACTGACGGCCTGCTGCTCGGATTCTCAAACCTGCTGACGGGCGTCGCGACCATCATAGGCACCCTTATCTGCATGTGGAGGCTCAACTTCTGGATCGCGCTGGTGGTCGTGCTGCTGACGCCTATGTCTTTCCTGCTTACAAGGCTCATTTCGAGAAATACCCACGATCTGTTCGCCAAGCAGGCTTCGCAGCGCGGCGTGGAATCATCCTTCCTGGACGAGACCATAGGCAATCAGAAACTGGTCAAGGCATTCTGCAGAGAGGACGAGAGAACCGAGTCCTTCCGGGCCATCGACGACGAACTGGTGGAGTACTCCCGCAAAGGCACGTTTTTCTCCTCCCTGGTCAATCCTTCCACGCGCGTGGTCAACAATACCGTCTATGCCTGCGTGGCTCTTGTGGGCGGTTTTGCCTGCATGACCGGAGCCGGAGGCCTCACGGTAGGCAACCTGTCTTCCCTGCTCTCCTACGCCAGCCAGTACGGCAAACCGTTCAATGAGATCACCAGCGTCATCACCGAGCTGCAGAACTCCCTCACCAGCGCGGAAAGGCTGTTCGCGCTGATAGACGAGAAGCCTGAAGATCCCGACACGGAGGATCCCGTGAGACTCGGAGATGTCAGAGGCGACATCGCTCTGGAGGATGTGTTCTTCTCATATGACAAGGAACATAAACTTATACAGAACTTCTCCCTGGACGCCCCTGCCGGCTCCCACATCGCCGTAGTAGGCCCCACAGGCTGCGGCAAGACTACGGTGATCAACCTGCTCCTCAGGTTCTACGACACCGATTCCGGACATATACGGATCGACGGCACAGACATCATGGATCTCACCAGAAGCGACCTGCGCTCCTGCTTCGGGATGGTCCTGCAGGACACATGGCTCAAGACCGCATCCATCATGGAGAACCTGCGGTTCGGGCGCTCTGACGCCACGGAAGAAGAGATATACGAAGCCTGCCGCCTCACCGAGGCCGACAGCTTCATAAGCAGGCTTCCCGACGGATACGACACAGTCATCAGTTCCGAGAGCAGCACTCTCTCGGAGGGCCAGAAACAGCTGCTGTGCATCACCAGAGTCGTTCTGGCGCTGCCTCCGATGCTGATCCTGGACGAAGCCACCTCCTCCATAGACACAAGGACCGAGATAAAAGTCCAGAGAGCCCTCGAGCTCCTCATGGAGGGAAGGACAAGCATAATCGTAGCCCACAGGCTCTCCACAATCCGCAACGCGGATCTGATCGTCGTCATGAAGGACGGGAAGATAGTGGAGACCGGGAAGCATGAAGATCTTCTGAACAACAGAGGTCTCTACTACAGTATCTACAGCAGCCAGTTCGAGGCAGCGGAAACATAAGCGTTCACTTGACGGAAGGAGACGTAGAAGATGACAGAGAAACTTATCAAAGTCAGAGAAGGCATCCTG
>JAFYZY010000166.1 GCA_017548485.1 Oscillospiraceae bacterium
ATATCGTATGTCGCGTAATAGTCAGTCAGGGCGTTCCAGACCGCATTGATAGTGCTCTCAACATATTTGGAGCTGCAGGGCATGTACTGTCCCAGCACCTTCGTGTAGTACACGAAGTCGTCGCTGTAGCAGTAGCCCGCATTCTCCTTGTAGATGACCTCCAGGTTGTTGGCACCCAGGATCCTGAGACCTGTGAACTGCTTGGCATCCGGGAATTTCTCAAATGCCATCAGGTCGTTGTTGTCCACCTCGAACTTCTCTGCGACGTCCTCCTTGGCGATGTAGACGAATCCGTCTCCAACCATAAAATAGCGCTCGCCTTCAATAGGGCTCTTATTGCCGAAACTGATTGTCCGGCTCTCATTGCCGATGGTGATAGTGGCGGTGTGCTCCGGGCGGTCCAGACCGTAGACGCTCAGTTCGGGGTTTATGATCTTGAACTTGGCTTCATAGTTGTTTATGCAGTCCAGAAGCTCTGCGACCAGTTCCTGATTTATGGGGTACTGTACCTCCTTGTCCAGAAGCCAGATCCCGTTCTTATCCTTGGTCAGGTCGCAGTGCGCTGTAGCTGCGAGCGAAAAGGAGAATCTATCAACTTTATCCGCGTCGAAGGAGAACACGACCTCCTCGTATGTCTCCATCCTCTCGCGGTATTCGCCGATCTTGATCACCACGATGGTGCCTATGATCAGCGCCACCAGCACTCCGAGGAGGATCTTCAATGTCCTGGCACGCTTCACTTGAGTTTCCTCCTCCTGAAGAACTCCACAAGGCCGCTGAGCAGAAATGCCACGGGGATGACTCCCAGCATGGCGATCTTGAGGATCTTTCCCTCTTTGGCGCTTATCTGGAGGATCTCCGTTTTGACCGTGGTGGGTCTGACTGTGATGTACTCGTTATCGCCTATCAGGTAGTTGAACGAGTTGATGACGAAGTCCATGTTGGCTCCGGCGGAGTTTGCGTTGAACTCGTTGTCGCAGAAGAAGTCGGAGCTTAGGATGACCAGTTTGCCTTTGGTATCCTTCATCTCGACGAGCGCGGACATGCAGAACGGTCCGTCGATGTCTCCCTCTTCCTTATCGTATGAATCTATGTTGATTCCCTTGAGTTTGGAGTATGTGGTGTCGTCGACGGTGAGCAGTTCGCTTATGAGATAATTGTCCGGCATCTCCTCCCTGACGGTCATGCCCTGTGAGATCGGCATGATAACCCGCCTGTTCTCCTTGATCAGAGGCTCGGTGATATCTCCTTCCTCGATCTCGGGAATGGGACAGTAGGGCTGCATATAGACGTATTTGTCGCTCTTGGTCTCGATGACCACACCGGGCTGCTTATCCAGTCCGAAATCCCAGCACAGGCTGTAGATATTGTCAAGGTCGTACCTTATGGGCGTGCCTGAAAAGAGCATGACACTGCCACCGTTGATGATATACTCCTCCAGTATCTGCTTTTCGAGCTCCGTGATGTCCACCTGCGGGCTGAAGATCAGGACCATGTCGGCGTCATCCGGCACCCGGTCGATGCTGAGCAGCGAGAGGGAGGCGAGCTCATAGTTCGCCTTTGTGATGCCGGCGTTAAGGCAGTCGGAGAAATCCAGTTCGTCATGTCCGATCAGCGAGTATATCTTGGGGAGCGTATCCCTTGTGACGTAGTTGATGGCTGACGTGATCTGTCCCTCACCGTCAAAGCTGACGTTCTCCTGTCCTCCGGAGACGGACTCCGACGTGTCGGACATGTAGATGTCGCCTATCCTGACGTGCCTCGATCTGTCGCCGCATACGACTATCAGGTCGTTGTTGTAGATGGTATCGGTCGTATACTGAGACGCGAACCCGGGGTAGATGTCGGGGTTCTTCTTGACCACCTTGAGGTGATCGCTGAGCTTGACGTACTTGTTCAGGAGGGTCTCGAGGATCTCGTCCTCCTTGCCCGCCTGTACTATCCAGTTGATGGTGACGTCCTCTTCCAGCCTCGTGACGATCGCTTTGGTGCTGGATGTGAAAGTGAATATCTTGGCGGAACTGATGTCGTAGTGTGTGAGCCTCTCCGGCAGCGCGCCGGCCAGCAGGTTCACCGCGATGACGATCGCCAGGACGACAGCCGTCAGCACGAAGCTGTAGCTTCCCATCCTGAACGTCTTGGTGTTGAAGGATTCAAAGAACTTCTTCATCAGTTGTACCTCCTCTTCTCAAGTGACTGCACGCAGAGGAAAAGGAAGAACACCGTGACCGAGATGTAGTACACGATCGCAGTGACATCAAAGTTTCCGTTTACGAACGCATAGAATCTGTTGAACAGCGACAGCCTGGACATGACCTTGGGCACCAGTCCTTCGAACAGATCGCTCTTGATCGCGTATACGATGCCGGCTGCCCCGGCGAGCACAGCGGCGGCGATGATGCCGCCCAGAGCAGTCTTGGTGAGCCGCCACACGATGACACCGGCGATCAGCGCGAAGAGGATCAGGACTATCAGAGAGCCCTGTTTCGTGCTGGATGTGTAGTTTGCCAGATCCATGCTGTAGTAGTTGAGGGCTATTACGACGGCGCTGATGCCGGCCGCGATCCCCTGGTTCTCAGTGAGGGATGATATGAACATCCCCACCGCTATGAGCGCGGCGCCGAGGAATATAAAGGCTATCAGGCTTCCGTATGAGGTCAGCAGATAGACGTTTCCGTAGCGCTTGAACAGTATCGGATATACGGCGACGAACACAATGGGAAGCATGAAGTTCACCAGTGTCGCGAAGAACTTCCCGAGTACGATGTCCCACATGGACAGCGGAAGCGAGTAGAGCAGCTGGTCTGTCCTGAGCTTCCTCTCTTCGGCGATGGACTTCATGGTGATTATGGGAATTATAAGAACGAATACCAGTGAGATGGTGGACAGGCAGTACTCGAAGTTGGCCAGTTTGTTGTTGATGTTGTAGATCATGGCCGCGATGCCTACCGTCTCCAGCAGGAAGAACCCGAAGAGGTATGTGCTGAAGCTTCTGTCCTGCATATTGAGCTCATGGCGCATAACAGTGATCATTCTTCCGCCTCCTCCTCTTTCTCAGCCTCCATCTCGGCTTCATATGCTTCGCTGCTGCCGACTGTCAGTTCCACGAACACGTCCTCCAGGGACGCCTTGACCGGCGTCATCTGGAACACGGGCACCGCGTTCTCTCCGAAGATCCTGAACATGTCGCCCTGCACCTTCTGCCTGTCGGTCTCCGCGGTCCTCAGTGTGGCCGTGCATGTTCCGTTCTCTTCCGTTATGTCATATCCGGTGACGAAATCCATCTTTGCGATGACGGGCTCGATGACGTCTCTTCCGCAGTTGGCCTTTACTTCGATGGAGGCCTCGCCCATCATCAGGCTCTCGAGGTTGTCCGGGGCGTCGAACGCCACCATCTTGCCGCGGGAGATGATCATGACTCTGTCGCAGATCGCCTGGACCTCGGAGAGGATATGGCTGGAAAGGACCACCGTGTGCTTCTTTCCGAGATTCTTGATAAGGTTTCTGATCTCTATGATCTGCTTGGGGTCAAGTCCAACAGTGGGCTCGTCCAGGATGATCAGACTGGGATAGCCGATGATGGCCTGGGCGATGCCGACACGCTGCTTGTACCCCTTGGACAGGTTCTTTATGAGCCTGTTGGCATAGACCGTAAGCCCAGTCTGTTCCATGACGTCCGCTATCTGCTCATCCAGATCTTTTGCCTTGACGCCCTTGGCTCTCGCCACGAATTCCAGATACTCCACCGGAGTTAGGTCCGGGTAGAGCGGAGGTATCTCGGGCAGATACCCTATGCATTTCTTCGCTTCCTTGGCATCTTCAAAGATGTCGTGTCCGTCTATGACGACCTCGCCCTCCGTGGCGGAGAGGCATCCGGTCATTATATTCATGGTAGTTGACTTCCCCGCGCCGTTGGGCCCGAGGAATCCGTAGATCAGCCCGTCCTCTATGGTGAAGGACAGGTCCGACACGGCCGTAAAGTCACCGTATTTTTTGGTGAGGTGGCTCACTTCAACCATCTGGTGATATTCCTCCCGTTAGATTTGTCTTAACTTATATCACGTCAATGTGAACATTCCGTGTGCATTTTGCCATGCACAGGAAGAATACCGAACCGTTCCGGTCCAGCAATTCGTATAATAACACAATAAAAGCGGCAATTAAATGAATAATCAATTACAGTGCGCGTCAAAAAGCCATCCGGCAGGCGTTTCCCGTCTCATTTCACACGAATCAGGCACCCGGCCTCGTTCCGAGCCGTTTCTTAAGTGCTATAATGTAGACAATTATATACACGATATCATTCAGCCACGGAGACCGGGATCATGGAAGGAAACCGCACATATATCGCCATAGATCTGAAGTCCTTCTATGCCTCCGTGGAGTGCGCCGCAAGAGAGCTTGATCCTCTGGATACGAATCTCGTGGTGGCTGACAGGTCCAGGACCAGCAAGACCATATGTCTCGCAGTATCCCCTTCCCTCAAATCACTGGGCATTCCCGGAAGACCAAGACTATTCGAAGTCGAGCAGGCCGTAAAAAGAATAAATGCCGAGAGGCTGGCAAAAGCGCCGGGGCACAGGTTCACCGGCAGTTCCGACAGCCTGGCGGAACTCAAGGCTCACCCCGAACTGGAACTGACGTTCATCACAGCTGTGCCGCGCATGGCTCTGTACATGGAGGTAAGCTCCAGGATCTACGGCGTGTACCTGAAATATATCGCGCCGGAGGACATACACGTCTATTCAGTCGACGAGGTGTTCATGGATGTCACCGAATACCTCAAAACATACAATACCACGGCGAACGCGTTCACCAGAAAACTGATCAGCGAGGTCTTCTCCCTGACCGGTATCACCGCCACCGGAGGCATAGGCAGCAACCTGTACCTGTGCAAAGTGGCGATGGACATAGAGGCGAAGCATATCGACGCCGACGGCGTCGGCGTGAGGATCGCCGAACTGGATGAGATGACCTACCGCAGGAATCTCTGGTCCCACACTCCCCTGACCGATTTCTGGCGCGTGGGACACGGCATCGCCGCAAAGCTGGAGAGATACGGCATATACACGATGGGCGACATCGCGAGATGCTCCGTAGGCAGCGACAGCTCTCCACGCAACGAGGAGCTGCTGTATAAACTGCTCGGAGTGAACGCCGAGCTGCTCATAGACCACGCCTGGGGCTGGGAGCCCTGCACCATGGCGGATATAAAGGCATATAGACCGGAAAACAACAGCCTCAGCGCGGGACAGGTCCTGTCAGAGCCGTATCCCGTGGAAAAAGCCAGGATCGTCGTGCAGGAGATGGCAGACGCGATGGTCATGGATATGCTGTCCAAGCACCTGGTGACCGACCAGATGACGCTGACGCTGGTATACGACGTCTCATCGGCAGATGCCGCTCCGGACATAGAGATACGCAGGGACTGGTACGGCAGGAACGTGCCGAGACATGCCCACGGCAGCGCGAATCTGCCTTCCTTTACCTGTTCCGGCAGGATCATCAGCGATGCGGTCATGGATATCTATGACAGGATCGCCGATCCCAGGCTCATGGTGAGGAGGATCTTCCTGGGAGCCGCACGCATAAAGGAAGCGGACGACCCGGACACTGTGCCTGAGGCGGTACAGATGGATCTGTTCTCCGATAATGCGGAAGAAAGCCGCACATTATCGGAAGAGGAGTCTAAAAAGGAATCCGACCTGCAGCGCTCGCTGCTTGAGATAAAAAACCGCTTTGGCAAGAACGCGGTGCTCAAAGGCATGAGTCTCAGGGAAGGCGCCACCGGCAGGCAGCGCAACGAACAGATCGGAGGGCATAAGGAATGAGCGATGACAGACGTTACAGCCATGAATATGACGACATCATAGACCTGCCGCACCACACCTCCTCAAAGCACGCGAGACTGCCCATGAGCAGCCGCGCGGCGCAGTTTGCTCCTTTCGCGGCGCTGACCGGCTTTGAAGGAGTCATCGCCGAAGAAGGAAGACTCACGGACAGCTTCACAGAACTAGATGACGACATGAAAGAGGATATCGATCTGAAGCTGGAAATGCTGGGCGGTATGGCCGGCGACAGCCCGGAGGCCACGTTCACCTACTTCGTGCCGGACAGCAGAAAAGAAGGCGGCAGCTACAGAACTGTCACCTGCAGGATAAAAAAGATAGATGATATCGAAAGGACGATCATGCTCAGGGACGGGACCAGGATCAGGATCGATGATCTCTTTTCGATAACCGGAGATGTGTTCCGGGAATACTTCCCCGACTGAAGAACGTATACAGCAACATCAAATACATTGACCGAGGTATAAGTCTCATGAAAGTTGTACTGAAAGATCTGACCAAGATCTTCCCCAACAGGAACAAGAAGATCAAGGAAGGCGTCGTGGCCGTCGACCACTTCAACTTCGAGATCCCGGACGGCAAGCTCGTGGGTCTGCTGGGCCCTTCCGGCTGCGGCAAGAGCACGGCTCTGAATCTGATCTGCGGGCTGGAGACACCTACGGAGGGAAGAATATATTTCGGGGACGACGATGTCACCGATCTTCCTCCCGAGAACAGAGGTGTGGGACTGGTCTTCCAGAACTACGCGCTCTATCCCCACATGACGGTCAGACAGAACATCATGTTCCCCCTCGAGAACCTCAAGGGGGACAAGAAGCTGTCAAAGGAGGAGATGGAAGAGCGTGTGCAGATGGCCGCGAAACTGGTGCAGATAGACAACCTGCTGGACCGCAAGCCCAGCGAGATGTCCGGCGGTCAGCAGCAACGCGTCGCCATCGCCAGAGCCATCGTTAAGCTGCCGAACGTTCTCCTTTTGGATGAGCCCCTGTCCAACCTGGACGCGAGGCTCAGGCTCCAGACAAGGGAGGAGATCAGAAGGATACAGCGCGAGACCGGGATCACCACCGTATTCGTCACCCACGACCAGGAGGAGGCCATGAGCATCTCGGACCTGATCGTGGTCATGAGGTCCGGAAAGATACACCAGATCGGAAAGCCGCAGGATGTCTACGACGACCCGTCGAACCTGTTCGTGGCGACGTTCCTCGGCACGCCCGCGATCAACGTCTTTGAAGGCGAAGTTAAAGATGAGAAGCTGTTCATAGACGGCGCCGCAGTGCTGGACGTAAAGGGAGCCCGGGACGGCGAGGTATGGATCGGCATCCGTCCGGAGGGATTCATACCTGACAGCGAGGGTCCCCTCACCTGCCATCTCAACGGTGTCGAGGTCATGGGCAGGGACTCCAGCGTGGTGTCCACCCACCCGTCCTGCAGCGCAGTCATCCGCTCCATAATCAGTTCCGAGAACGTGATAGACCGCAGTTCCGAGACCGTGTCCTTCTCACTTAAGCCGTTCAAGGTGCACCTGTTCGACAAGGTCACCGAAGAACGCGTAAGATTCGAGTACTGAGGAGCGCAGCCATGAGAAAAAACAATCTGAAAGGATGGCTGTACCTGCTGCCCGCGCTCCTGTTCCTGGGATCGTTCATGGTGTATCCGCTCATAGACGTTCTGGTCTACTCCGTTGAGGAGGGATACAACTCCGCGTCCCAGGTATTCTTCGGGTACGGGCTGTACAACTACTCCTATGTCCTGCACGATCCCTACTTCCTGCAGGCGCTGAAAAATACGTTCATCCTTGTCATCATCACGGTGCCGCTCTCCACGGGCTTCGCGCTGCTGATATCCCTCGCGCTGAACTCGATACAGAAGCTCAAGGATTTCTTCCAAACCGTCTTCTTCCCGCCCTATGTCACCAACACCCTTGCGGTAGGACTGGTCTTCATGATCCTGTTCAAGAAGACTCCGTATTCGGAAGGGCTCGTGAACCTTCTGATCTCCTGGTTCGGCGGAAAGTCGGTGGACTTCATCGACGGTCCCTACTGGGCCAAGATGTTCGTGCTCTGTTTCTACACCATCTGGGTGGTGCTCCCGTTCAAGGTGCTGATCCTGACAAGCGCGCTGGCATCCGTCAACAAGGACTACTACAATGTCGCAAAACTCGATGCCACCCCGAAGTGGAGAGTGTTCACCAGGATAACCCTTCCAATGATCTCCCCCATGATCTTCTATCTCGTGATCACGGGCTTCATCGGTGCGTTCAAGGCATACAGCGACGCGGTCGCACTGTTCGGCACTGACCTGAACTCCGCCGGCATGAACACCATCGTCGGATATGTATATGACATGCTGTACGGAAACAGCGGAGGATATCCCTCCTACGCTTCCGCCGCAGCGCTCATCCTGTTCGCGATAGTGCTGACCATCACATGCATCAACCTGATGGTCAGCCGCGACAACGTGCAGTACTGAGAGGAGGCATGATCATGGAAACGAAGAATCTCGATTTCGAGAAGATCAGAAAAGCCTCCGCCCACAGATCCGCCGTCGTAAAGACCTTCACCTATCTCC
>JAFYZY010000020.1 GCA_017548485.1 Oscillospiraceae bacterium
ATGGTGGCAACGGCGAGGACCTTCATGACGACGTTCATGTTGTTGGAGATGATGGAGGCGTATGCGTCCATCATTCCGTTGAGGATGCCGTTGTAGATCTCAGACATCTCAAGTGCCTGGCTGCATTCCACCATGACCTCCTCCAGAAACTCGCTGTCGTCCTCGTACTTCTTTATGGCGCTGGTGTTGAGCACCTTCTGCAGTACCGACTGCATCGCCTTGAGGGACGTCATGAAGAACAGCAGGCTCTTCCCCAGCTCCATCATGTCGATGAGCGCTGAGTTCTCGGTGGATCCCTGCAGGTTCTTCTCTATCTCCTCGCTCTGCCTGTTTATGGAGCGGAGGTTTCTCAGGTAAAGCTGCGCATCCCTGAATGCGATCTGCAGCAGAAGCCTGGTCCTGAGATGAGTGCTGAACTCCCTGGATCTTCTCATGTTGAGCATATCAAGGACGGTGCTGTCCTCCAGACATACCGTTATGAACGCAGTATCCTTGACGAGTATCATGCCCAGAGGAATGGTGACGTACCTGTTCTTGCCGTTTCTCTCCTCCACGGTCGGTATGTCGATCAGCACCAGCGAGTAGGTGTCCTCCACCTCCACACGGGAGCTCTCCTCCTCGTCCAGGGCCGCCCTGATGTCGTCGTCCTCCAGCTGATAGTAATCCCGTATCCGGACTATCTCTTCCTCGGTGGGGGCTGTCATCTTGATCCAGCAGTTCCTGCAGGGCTCTTCCACCTTGACGGTCTTTCCGTCCTGATCTGTATAAAAGATCTCTACCATCTCAGTTCCTTTCGGTTCAGAAAACTAGTTCAGATTATACTGGTTTCCCGGACTTGTTTCCATAACGCCCGGCCGGCCTCACCCGCTCATCAGCATCGCAAGCCTGTCTTTCCACCTGTTTATCCGGATGCTCGCGGCGATTATCACCGTGAGCGATACCGCGGCGTACAGGAAGAACGTCACCAGGTTCTTTACCCTGGTGTAGTCTTTCCAGACCATCGGCAGGATGAGATCGCACAGATTCAGCAGAACCGACAGCGCGAACAGAAACACTAGATTCCTCCAGTTGAAGATGTCTCTCCATCTGAGCCATGGGAAAAGCAGTTTTATTATCGCTCCAATCACAGCGGCAAGAATAAGAAATGTCAGAAGGCTCCTGAGGATGAAGCCCAGTATCGGAGACAGCACGCCTATCCACAGCACCGAGGCCAGCTTGATGATCACCCATCCCAGCGCCCACATGGCCACGCCTACCGTGCTCCTTATGGCGAACGGTATCCTGAGGATCAGGGCTCTCGCTTTCTCGGCAAATCCCTCCTTCTGCTCCTTCTCGTCGTTCTCGTCCCCCTCGTCGTCATCGTCGTCGACTATGACGTCGACCTGGGCGGAGGGGATCTTGATATCGCGGTCCAGCAGAGCAGCGGGCTCGCTGAAGAATCCGGCGATGGAAACGCTTGCGGAAGCTACCAGGGCTACCGCAGCCATGAGGGCTTTCTTTCCCCTTTTCTTCTTTCCGTCCTCTTGCTCCTCTTCCGGTACGGATGTTCTGTTTTTGTCAGGTTCACTCATTTTTTTCTCTTTTATGAGCGGGACCCGGCATGAACCGGGTCCGTGATCTAATAATTTATCACCCGAGGATGACCGCGTTGAGTTCCTCAATGACTTTGACGCAGTCCTCCCTGAGGACCGTTCCGGTCAGTCTTCCGTCGACCCTGATCATGCAGGTGCTTCCGTTGTACTTGAAGATCTCGCAGGTCATGGACGGCCATTTGTCGTTGTCGAAGATGAATCTGATCTCAGCTTCCCTGCTCTTCATCGCGACGCTGTCCAGGAACTCGACATATTCGAGTTTGTTTACATCCCTGCTGAACGCGTCCAGATCGACCTCTTCCCCGTCCATGTAGAACAGCGTCTTGGATCCGTCCTTCTTCACGTCAAAAGTGGCTGACTCCCCGCCGATGTTGACTATCACCTGCTTGACCGTGTTCCAGTCGGCGAGCACCATCTCGGAAGGTCTCAGGGTGTTGTAGCTCGCGTTGAGGAACTTGTCGTAGTTCTCATCATTCATGTGGATGATGTACTTCGATCCGACCCTGTGGAAGAACTTGGCACCGCTTATGGTCCTGGGAGACATATAGACGATCTCCATGTGCTCCTCGTCGTTCTCATCCAGGTAGCTGATCTCCACTGTGAGCTCCGGATCCCTGAGGTTGTAGGTGTCGAGGTCCTCATCCTTAATATCGTATGTCGCGTAATAGTCAGTCAGGGCGTTCCAGACCGCATTGATAGTGCTCTCAACATATTTGGAGCTGCAGGGCATGTACTGCCCCAATACCTTAGTGTAGTACACGAAGTCGTCGCTGTAGCAGTATCCCGCATTCTCCTTGTAGATGACCTCCAGGTTGTTGGCGCCTAGTATCCTGAGGCCTGTGAACTGCTTGACATCCGGGAATTTCTCAAATGCCATCAGGTCGTTGTTGTCGACCTCGAACTTCTCTGCAACGTCCTCCTTGGCGATGTAGACGAATCCGTCCCCCACCATAAAATAGCGCTCGCCTTCAATGGGGCTCTTGTTGCCGAAGCTTATGGTCCGGCTCTCTCCGCCGATCGTGATAGTGGCGGTGTGCTCCGGGCGGTCCAGACCGTAGACGCTCAGTTCGGGATTTATGATCTTGAACTTGGCCTCATAGTTGTTGATGCAGTCCAGAAGTTCTGCGACCAGTTCCTGGTTGATGGGGTACTGTACCTCCTTGTCCAGGAGCCAGATCCCGTTGCTGTCTTTCGTCAGGTCGCAGTGCGCTGTTGCCGCGAGCGAGAACGAGAATCTCTCGACCTTGTCCGCGTCGAAAGAGAACACGACCTCCTCGTATGTCTCCATCCTCTCGCGGTACTCGCCGATCTTGATCACCACGATGGTGCCTATGATCAGCGCCACCAGCACTCCGAGGAGGATCTTCAATGTCCTGGTACGCTTCACTTGAGTTTCCTCCTCCTGAAGAACTCCACAAGGCCGCTGAGCAGGAATGCCACAGGGATGACTCCCAGCATGGCGATCTTGAGGATCTTTCCCTCTCTGGCGCTTATCTGGAGGATCTCCGTTTTGACCGTGGTGGGTCTGACGGTGATGTACTCGTTGTCGCCTATCAGATAGTTGAACGAGTTGATGACGAAGTCCATGTTGGCTCCGGCGGAGTTTGCGTTGAACTCGTTGTCGCAGAAGAAGTCGGAGCTTAGGATGACCAGTTTGCCTTTGGTATCCTTCATCTCGACG
>JAFYZY010000167.1 GCA_017548485.1 Oscillospiraceae bacterium
CTCCAGTATGGACATGACCCTGTCGACGGTCCCGTCTTCGTAGAGGGAGCTCTCATGGAACCACACGTCGTATGTGACGCCGTATCTCTCCATGGTATCGCGCAGCCCGCTGATGTTTTTGGGAAGCGCATAATCCACCAGAGCGTCCTTGAGTTTCTCGTCGTCGCCGGGATAGAGATCTGTCCCGTTCAGTTCCGCGAAAGCGCGGGCATGCTCGGTGATGTCGTCGCCCTTGTACCCGTCATCCGGGAAGGGATGATCGGGATCGGTGATCTGGCGGTATCTGGCGGCGAGGCTGTCGCCGAATTTCTTTATCTGGTTGCCGGTATCGTTGATGTAGAACTCTCTCTCCACTTCGTATCCGGCGCAGTCCAGAACGCTGGCGAGGACGTCGCCGATGGCGCCGCCTCTGGCGTTTCCGAGATGCATGGGACCGGTCGGGTTCGCAGAGACGAATTCGACCTGTACCTTCTCGCCTTTGCCGTAGTCAGTCCTTCCGTAGGACGCGCCGGCATCAACCGCTGATCTGATGACTTCCTCATAGTAGTGAGGACCGTAGAACAGATTTATGAATCCGGGTCCGGCGATCTCAATGACGCTGAAAGGCGAGCCCTCCAGTACGGCAGCTTCCGCAACTGCCTCGGCGATCGCTCTGGGGCTCATTCTGAAAGCTCTGGCGGATGCCATGGCGAAGTTGGACGCGAGATCTCCGTGCGAGGGATCCGCGGGCACTTCTATGTTGAACTCCGGGAGATCCGCCTGTGGCAGTTTCCCGGAACTCACTGCGGAAAGCGCTGCGTCGCTGATTATCTTTCTGGCGATCTCCATCGCCTCTGTCTGAGGATTAAGCATCTGGTCTGTTCTTCTCCCTGACTGTTATCTTTAGCTCAGTTGAAGTGAAGAGGTTCGCGTTGAGGTCCAGCGAATAGGAGAAATCAAGCGTGCCTCCGCTCTCGGTGAGCTCATTGTTTATATGCGTGGTATAGATCCCCAGCGGAAGATCTCCGACAGGAGTCCCGTAATGGCAGGTGTGCCTTTTTCCTTTTTCCAGTATCAGGCTGGAGGCGTATTCACCGGTCCTTACCATGGTGACCTTGCCCGGAGTGACGCGCAGAGTGGTCTCGCTGCCTTCAAAGCCGGTGGCGGCGCTGTCCTGATAAGCGATGATCTGAGCGTCGCCGCATGTGCGGTAGTCTCCCACAGTGGAGAACGTGAAGCGGTCCTCGCGTCCGTCGTTGTACTGGACGTTGTCTATCGTGATTATGTAATTCTCGTTTTTGTTCTTTTTTTTCATTTTTTATAGAGTCGTGATGGTTGCCTTGCCGATGGCCTCTCCGAGGAAGTATCCGGATGAGGAGGTGAACCTGTCCGGGTCGGACGTGACGTAGAAATCGTGTTTCGGTCTGCTTTTGCGGGCAGCCAGACTGTCTGAGGTCTCAAGAGCTTCCTTTGCCGTTCTCGCTGCCTGTGCGCCGGAATCGATGAGGTGCACGTCTCTTCCCATGATGCGCGTTATCCTGTCGGCGATCAGGGGATAGTGGGTGCAGCCGAGGATCAGAGTGTCCGCTCCAGATTCCATGATCGGAGCCAGATATTCCTCCAGCGCGGCGTCGATCTCAGAACCGAGCTCGGAGACTCCGAAGGATTCGATCAGCGGGACAAGTCTTGGGCATGCCCGGGCGATCACTTTGACGGAGGGATCGGTCTTGGCTATCCCGTTCTGATAGGCTCCGCTGCTGATGCAGGCGGGAGTGGCGATCACGCCTATGATCCCGTTCTCTGTTGAGGACACTGCGGCGGCGACCGTCGGAGCTATGACGCCGGTGACCGGTACCGGCACCGCCTCCAGAACTTCATCGGGGACGTTGGAGGAGACCGTGCCGCAGGCTATTACGATATATTTGACGTTTTTTGAGAGAAGGAAATTCAGATCGTCTTCCGCGAACTGCCTGAGAGTTTCAGGATCCCGTGTCCCGTAGGGGACACGGAGAGTGTCGCCGAGAAAGACGATCTTTTCGTTTGGAAGGATCCGTTTCAGCTCGCGGACCGCTGTGAGTCCGCCGAGCCCGGAGTCGAAAACACCGACAGCGCGGTTATCCAATCAGATCTCCTCCGTGCGTTCGTCAGCAAGCTCTATCAGTCTGGTGAGCAGTTCGGTGTATGGAACGCCGCTCGCTTCGAAGAGCTTGGGATACATGCTTATCGAGGTAAAGCCGGGAAGGGTGTTAAGCTCGTTGAGATAGGGGATGCCGGTGGACTTCTCAAGCAGGAAGTCGACCCTGGAAAGACCGGTGCATCCGAGGAGCCTGTATACCCTTACGGCGAGCTCTCTGATCTCTTCCGCCTTCTCGTCCGTGACTCTGGCCGGGATGAAGAGACCGCTGGTGCCGTTAACATACTTGGAATCGTAATCGTAGAAGCCTTCCGCTGGAGCGATCTCGCCCAGGACGGAAGCGACGGGGTAGGCGTTGCCCATGACGGCGCATTCGACTTCCTGCGCTACGATCTCGCGCTCGGCGATGATCTTTGCGTCGTGGCGGAACGCCTCATCTGCAGCGGCCCTGAGGCCGTCCCTGTCGGTGACGCGGGAGACTCCGACGGAGGAACCGGCGTTTGCCGGCTTGACGAACATGGGATAGCCGAAGGCCTTCTCGCATTCGTCCGCGAAGGATTCGAACTCGCCTCTGCGGTCCTTGGTGAGGTATCTCCATTCGGCGCGCTTGATGCCCGCGTTGTCCACGAGCATGTTGCAGACTGCCTTGTCCATGCATACAGCGGACGCGAGAGCGTCGCAGCCGACGAAGGGGATGCCGGCCATCATCAGCAGGCCCTGGAGAGTTCCGTCCTCGCCGTTCTTTCCGTGAAGCACAGGGAAAACGGTGTCGACTCTGATCGTTTCTACGGACCCGTCAGGCCGGACCTCCAGGAATCCGTGGACCCCGCGGTCGGGTGAAAGGAAACAGGGCTTGAGATCGTCGCTGTACCAGGTGCCGTCAGCGATCTTCTCTGTCGGGCCCTCGTAGCGGAACCACCTGCCGTCTTTGGTGATGCCCACGAGGATCAGTTCATATCTCGCGGTATCGATCCGTGAGATGACGGATGAGGCGGAGACGCAGGAGACTTCGTGTTCGCTGGATACGCCGCCGAATAAAACACCGACTTTCTTCACTTTGTTCCTCCAGACCGGCAGCATGCCCTGCAGGGGCTGCTGCACATTATATTTTCTTATATAATTACGTTCCACTAATAATAACATGAAACGGCCTGGAAAGAAACAAAAAAAGCGTTAACAGTCACATCGGAGGAGGATCATCCGGAGTGCGGAGACCGGACCGGCTGTCTGAGCAGAAGGCAGGTTCACAGTTTTGTCATAAATACCTAAAATAACTGTCCGGAGGAGCTGTATTTTTAAAGCCCGTACGAATTGAATGCTTGACTGATTTGGACTAAAATATTAACTGCACGATTTTGCGATTATTATCAGTAGAGGTAATATTATGGATCATGTAGCTGAACTTGCAGGTATCGCCATTGCAGTGCTTTCATTCGCATATGCAGCCTGGCTCTACCTCTGGGTAAAGAAACAGCCCCAGGAAAACAAGACCATCACGAAGGTCTCGAGTCTCATTCAGCAGGGCGCCAGAGCGTTCCTGAACAGACAGTACAAGCTCCTCTTCCTTTTCGCCGGAGCCATCGCTGTCCTCATCTTCCTTGTGCTTCCTGCTCCCATCTGGAACAGCAGCGTAGCCAAGAACCTTTCAATGGCGCTTTCATATGTCTGCGGAACTCTGTTCTCAGCATTTGCCGGCAAGATCGGCATTGAGGTCGCCACCATCGCCAACGGCAGATCCGCTGAAGCCGCCCAGAAGGGCATCAAGCCCTCCTTCATGGTCGGATTCCGCGGCGGCGCAGTCATGGGAATGGCTGTTGTCGGCGCCTGCGTATTCGGTGTCTCCCTTGTCTACTATGTGCTCAGAGACACTCAGGCAGTCCTCTGCTTCAGCTTCGGCGCCAGCTCGCTCGCACTGTTTGCCAAGGTCGGCGGCGGCATCTTCACAAAGACTGCCGACATCGCGGCTGACCTCACGGGCAAGGTCGAGCTCGGCATCCCCGAGGATGACCCCAGGAACCCCGCTGTTGTTGCTGATAACGTCGGTGACAACGTCGGTGACGTTGCCGGAATGGGCGCTGACCTCTTCGACTCCAACGTTGCCTCTCTCGCGGCGGCTCTCGTAATCGCCTATAAGCTGGATGCCTCTTCCAGGTTCTCGAACAACGTCGAGACAGTGTTCTGGTATGCAGCTCTCGGTCTGCTCGCTTCCATCCTCGGTGTTATGACCGCAAGGATCGGCAAGCACGGCAACCCCACAAAGGCCCTCAACTCCAGCACTTATGTGACCACAGCCATCTACGCAGTCCTCACAGCAGCCGTCACGGCAGCCTTCGGGTACTCCTGGGCTATCTGGGCATCCTGCGTTCTCGGCCTGGTCGTCGGCGTCATCATCGGACTGACTACCGACTACTTCACAGACGATACAAAGAATCCGGTCCATGCAGTTGCTCACGCTTCCGCCACCGGCCCGGCATTCACGATCCTTTCCGGAGTATCCTACGGATTCCTCAGCTCCCTGCCCGCAATGGTGGGAACCGGAATCTCCACGCTTATCTCCTATAAGCTCTGCCAGGGGATCGATCCCAGCTTCTCATCCGATTATGCTCTGTTCGGCATCTCCATGGCTGCCGTCGGAATGCTCTCCATCGTCGGAATGATCGTATCCAACGACGCATACGGCCCCATCGTGGACAACGCGAGAGGTCTTGCTGAGATGGGCGAGCTCGGCGACGAAGTTCTTGAGATCACCGACGCCCTCGACTCCGCGGGCAACACAGTCAAGGCTGTCACAAAGGGATTCTCCATCTCCGCGGCCGGTCTCACCGTCATCGCTCTTCTCGGAACGTTCATGAGCGAGGTCAATACCGCCGCTGTCAAGCTCGGTCTTGAAAAGCTCACCGGATTCGACGTGATGGATCCGCTGGTCATGTTCGGCATGCTCGCCGGCGCAGCTATCCCCGCAGTCTTCTCCGCAATGCTCATGCTCGGTGTCGACCGCAACGCCCAGCGCATGGTCGCTGAGATCCACAGACAGGTCAAGGCTGATCCCGGCATCATCGCCGGAACCACCGACCCCGACTATGAGAAGTGCATCGACATCGCAACCAGCGGCGCAATGAGAGAACTCATCCCCGCCGGTCTCGTAGCCATCCTCTCCACCATCGCCTGCGGCTTCATCGGCGGCGTAAAGGCTATCGGCGGCTTCCTCGTAGGAAACATCGTCAGCGGTCTGCTCCTCGCCCTGTTCATGTCCAACGCCGGCGGTCTGTGGGACAACGCCAAGAAG
>JAFYZY010000168.1 GCA_017548485.1 Oscillospiraceae bacterium
TGACGGAAAGTGGGAGGACGGATACCTCTCACAGGACGAGAACATAGTGCTCAACGAGAGCGCGTGTGTCCTGCAGTATGCCCAGAACGTCTTTGAAGGGCTTAAGGCAAGAAAGACCGCGGACGGACGGATCATTATATTCCGTCCGGACCGCAACGCCGCCCGCATGAAGGATTCCTGCGAGAGGATGGCTATGCCGCCATATCCGGAGGATCTGTTCCTCAAAGCGGTGGATGACGTGGTAAGGGCCAACGCGGACGTGATCCCTTCCTGCGAAGACGGAAGCTCGTTCTATCTGAGGCCTTTCATGATCGGCACCGATCCGGTGCTGGGAGTGAAGCCTGCCACAGAGTACGAGTTCAGGATCTTCGGGTCCCCGGTGGGTAAGTACTTCAGCAGGATGATCAAGCTGAGAGTCTGCGACATGGACAGGGTGGCGCCTCACGGCACCGGCCATGTCAAGGCGGGACTCAACTACGCGATGAGCCTCTACGCCATCACGGAAGCCCACGCGCTGGGATACGACGAGAACCTGTATCTCGACGCGGCGACGCGCGCATACATAGAGGAGACCGGAGGGGCTAACATATTCTTCATCACAAATGACGGAAAGCTGATCACTCCGAGATCCGACACCATCCTTCCCTCCATCACCAGGGATTCGCTGCTCACGGTAGCATCTGAGTATCTGGGACTGGAAGCGGAGGAGAGGCCTATCTCCGTCAGCGAGCTCCCGGAGTTCGCGGAATGCGGCCTCTGCGGCACCGCGGCGGTCATATCGCCGGTGCGGAGCATAGACGACCACGGCACGGTCCACACGTTCTTCAATGACGTGCCGGAAGAAGAGAGCGTTACGGAAAGGATCAAAACGGTCCTTACCGAGATACAGCAGGGTGAACGTCCTGCCCCGGAGGGATGGATCCACGAGATCCTTCCGGAGTGACCGCAATAAAAGAGAAGAGGTATCTTTCAAAATGTCCAACAGAGCGATCGTAGGCATCAACTGGGGCGATGAGGGAAAAGGCCGCATGGTCGACCTTATGACCGAGTCGTATGACATCGTGGTCAGGTATCAGGGCGGCGGCAACGCCGGGCACACCGTAGTCAACGAGAAGGGAAAGTTCGCGCTGCATCTTCTGCCCTCCGGCATCTTCCGCGACGGTGCGGTGAACGTGCTGGGCGACGGAGTTGCGCTGGATCCAGAGAACCTGTACGTCGAGATGGAGGATATACGCTCCAAGGGAATATCCATCACTCCCGACAGCCTCAAGATAAGCAGCTGGGCATCGCTGCTGTTCCCGTGGCACAGGGACCTGGACGCTCTGGAGGAAGCCCGTCTCGCGGACGGGAAGTACGGTTCCACCAAACAGGGCATAGCCCCGTTCTACGCCGACAGGAGCCGCAAGAAGACCATCCTGGCGGGTGAGCTCTTCTATCCGGAGGCTTTCAGAAAGCACCTCAGACAGATACTGGAGTGGGAGAATCTCACTCTTGAGAAGGAATACGGAGCAAAGACCTACTCCGAGGAGGAGGTCGACAAATGGGTCAGCGATTACTGCGAGCCCATGAAGCCCTTCATCTGCGATACCGGCAAGTATCTGCTGGCGGCGCAGAAGGAAGGAAAGAGCATCCTCTTCGAGGCACAGCTCGGCGCGCTGAGGGATCTGGACAGGGGCATCTGGCCCTTCACAACGTCCTCCAACACCACCACCTCGTATATAGCTATCGGAGCCGGGATGCCGGGAGTCGTCATAGATGACGTCACCGGTGTGGTCAAGGCCTACTCCACCTGCGTGGGAGAGGGCCCCTTCGTCAGCGAGATGAGCGGACCCGAGGCGGAGAAGCTCAGGGAAGAGGGAGCCGAATACGGTGCAAAGACCGGACGCGCCCGCAGGATCGGCGCATACGACTGCGTGGCGACGAGGCACGGCGTCATCAGGCAGGCGGCCACCGAGATCGCTCTTACCAAGCTGGACGTGCTCAGTTATATGGACAGGATACCGGTGTGCACCGCATATAAGGTGGACGGGGAACTGACAGATGAGTTCCCGTTCCCCTCTGCGCTGGACAGCGCAGAACCTGTGATAGAATATCTGGAGGGATGGAAATGCGACATCTCTTCCGTCAGGAACTGGGAAGACCTGCCCAAGGAAGCAAGGGATTACGTCTCCTTCATAGAGGAGTCGGCCGGATGCCCGGTGGTATACGTCTCGGTGGGACCGGAGAGAGACAGCATCATCATCCGTGAGAACAGAAAGGAAGAGTGGCTCAGCGAACACAACAGCTGAGCTGCCCGAAGGGAGAAAGATGACTGACAGGTTCGAGTCTCCTCTGTCGACCAGATATGCGTCGCAGCGAATGACATCACTTTTTTCTCAGGATACAAGGTACCGCACATGGCGCAGGCTGTGGGCGGTACTGGCGCGTACGGAGATGGAACTGGGTCTGCCCATCACGCAGGCTCAGGTCGATGAACTGTTCGCGCATACCGATGATATCGATTACGAACTGGTGAGGCAGAGGGAGAAGGAGGTGCGCCACGACGTGATGGCGCATGTCTGGGCCTACGGAAAAGCCGTGCCTTCCGCCGCCGGGATCATACATCTCGGGGCGACCAGCTGCTACGTCACCGACAATGCGGACCTCATCATATACCGCGACGCTCTACTGCTTGTCAGGGATGAGCTCAAGGAGCTGCTCAGCTGCCTTGCAGAGTTCGCCGACAGATACAAAGATCTGCCGGTGGCCGGATATACCCACTACCAGCCGGCACAGCCCGTGACCGCGGGCAAGAGGGCGGCTCTCTGGATGCAGGATCTGTTTGAGGACCTGCAGGATACGGAGCATGTCATCTCCGGCATGAAGTTTCTGGGCAGCAGAGGAGCCACCGGGACGGAGGCCAGCTACATGGAGCTGTTCGACGGGGACGGGGATAAGATCGACGAGATGAACCGCCGCATCGCGGAAGAGTTCGGATTCGGCGAGTGCTATCCGGTCTGCGGACAGACATATCCCAGACAGCTGGACAGCAGGATACTCAACGCGCTGTCCTGCATAGCGCAGAGCTGCTACAAGATGGCCCAGGACATAAGGCTGCTGCAGCATGACAGGCAGCTGGAGGAGCCCTTTGAGGATGAACAGATAGGTTCATCGGCAATGGCGTACAAGCGCAATCCCATGCGCTGCGAGAGGATCTGCTCGCTGGCGAGATATCTGATGACCCTGCCGGCCGACACGGCTATGACGGCTTCCGTTCAGTTCCTGGAGAGGACGCTGGACGACTCCGCGGGGCGACGCATAGTGATGCCGGAGGCGTTCCTGTGCGCCGACGCGGTGATCAGGCTCGCGTGCAACGTGGTGTCGGGACTGCGCGTAAATGAAAAGGTGTCGGACAGGACCCTCAGGGATCTGCTTCCGTTCATGGCGACGGAGAA
>JAFYZY010000169.1 GCA_017548485.1 Oscillospiraceae bacterium
AGCGACTTCGCTGGATGCGAACAGCACCCTGACGTCAGGTCCGCTCTTCCTGGTCCTTGAGGCCTTCGCAGCGCTCTTTTTCTCGGGAGCCTTGGTCTCTGTCACGGCAGCGTCCGCTGCTGTTGTTTTTTTTCTCGGCATGTTCAAACCACACTTTTCTTTTTGATGTAGAGGGGATACTCGGGATCCCCGGCCAGTTTCTTGCCTTCCGTCACGGTGACGTCCTTGTCGGTGACCACGCATTCAAGGTCTGCTCCGGAGCAGACATGAGTGTTCTGCATGATGACGCTGTTTCTCACGACTGCGCCTTTCTCGATGAAGACATCGCGGAAGAGTATGCAGTTCTCGACAGTGCCCTCGATGGTGCAGCCGTCTGCCACGAAGCTGTTTTTGACGTCGCAGCCTATGCTGTAGCGCACGGGGGGCGAGTCGTGGATCTTGGTATAGATGGTCTGCTTTCCGAACAGTTCGGATGTCGTTTCCGGATCGGTGAGCTCGAGGCTGATCTTGTAGTAGCTTTTGAGCCCGGTGATCCTGCGGACGTAGTCCGTGTATCTGTACGCCATGACCTTGAGGCTGTCCAGGTTCGCTAGCAGTATGTCCCTCTCAAAGAAGGTCCTGGCGTGGGCGTGGGCCTCCTCTATCAGTTCGAGGAGCCTGAGCCTTCCCACTACGACGATGTTCATGCTCTGCAGATAGTTCTCGTCATATCTGTTGATCATGATGTCGTTCACGGTCCCGTCCTCTTCGCATCTGACGGAGATGACGTTGGACACGTTCTCGGGATCCGGGTCGGGATCCCTGCACACCATAGTGACATCTGCGCCGGTGCGGATGTGACGGTCGATGATGTCCGCGATGTCCGGAGAACAGACGTGGTCCGTGTCCGCGAACAGCACAAGTTCACAGGTGGAGTGCTCTATGAAGTCGCGCACCGCATAGAGGGCTTCAATCCTCCCGTGATACGCCATATTTCCCTCTGAACTCGTGTAGGAATAGGGGGAGAGGATGGATATGCCGCGCCTTCTGGCGAGGTCCCAGTCCCTGCCGGTCCCTATGTGGTCCACAAGGCTCTGGTAGTTGCTCTTGGTGACGACGCCGACCTGAGATATGCCGGCATGGACCATCGACGACAGAGCGAAGTCCACCAGGCGGTAGCGTCCGCCGAAGGGAAGGGAAGCCATCGAGCGTTCCTGAGTCATCTCGCGCACGGAGTTCTCGTGCATGTTGGCAAATATGATTCCAAGGGTGTCCCGTGTCAGCATCTTTCTTCTCCCTCCTTTACGTCGTCATAGATCATGGCGCCGGCCTTTATCACGGCGTCCTTTCCGACTGTCAGACCGGGTCCGACCACGGCGATGCCCCATTTGTCTATATCGGTGAAGTCTTCCGGGCTCTCGCCTACGACGGAACCGGAACTGACCGTGCTGTTCTCGGCGATGATGGAGTATCTGACCTTGGCGCCTTTCTCGACTCTGGCACCGGGAAGCAGCAGGCTGAAGGACACCTCGGCGTCTTCATCCACATACGCCCCGCCGAACAGGACGGAGCTCTCAACGTTTCCGAATACCTGGCTTCCCTCGGTGACGAGGGAGTTCTCCACTTTCGCGGTCGAGGAGATGAAGTGAGGAGGCAGCGACTGCGGCCTGGAATAGATCTTGCTGTCCTTGGCCCATACGTCGAACGGCCTGCTGGGGTTCAGAAGGTCCATGTTCGCGTCCCAGAGGCTCGCGATCGTTCCCACGTCTTTCCAGTAGCCCTCAAAGCGGTAGGCCTGCATCTTCTTGCCGTCATTGAGCAGAGCGGGGATGATGTTCTTGCCGAAGTCATGCTCGCTCTCGGGATCGGCATCGTCTCGCAGAAGGTATTCTCTTAGAACATCCCAGCTGAAGATGTATATACCCATGGACGCGAGGTCGCTCTTGGGGTTCTTGGGCTTCTCCTCGAATTCGTATATCACATCGTTCTCATCCGCATTCATGATGCCGAACCTGGAGGCTTCCTCCATGGGCACTTTCATGACCGAGATGGTGCAGTCCGCGTGTGCCGCCTTGTGCACGTCCAGCATGCTGCGGTAATCCATCTTGTAGATGTGGTCGCCGGAGTGGATGAGGACGTACTGGGGCTCGTACCTGTCGATGACGCGGATGTTCTGGCAGATGGCGTTCGCGGTGCCGAGATACCAGTCGCTTCCGCTGGCCTTCTGATAGGGAGGCAGCACGTGCACGCCTCCGTCCAGACGGTCGAGATCCCAGGGCTTACCGTTTCCGATGTACTCGTTGAGCTCAAGAGGCTGATACTGGGTCAGGACACCGACGGTGTCGATGCCTGAGTTGGTGCAGTTGGAGAGAGGAAAGTCTATGATGCGGTATTTTCCTCCGTATGGAACTGCCGGCTTGGCGATGTTCTGCGTCAGGGCGTACAGACGGCTGCCCTGGCCTCCCGCGAGAAGCATCGCGACACATTCTTTCATTGCTGCGTCCTCCTGGTGTTTTTTGGTGCTTCAAGATAGATCGCCGACATGGGCGGCAGATCCATGCAAATCGAATTATCGAAACCGTTGTACGGTGTTTCGTCTGATCTGTACGTCAGGATGTCCGGCCTGGTGTTTCCGCCGAATTCGGTGAATTCGGAGTTCAGGATGAGCCTGTAACTGCCTGCGTACGGAACGCCCAGCCGGTAGTACTTCCGCTCCACCGGAGCGAAGTTGCAGAGGACAACTGCCGCCGATCCGTCCGAGGCGAATCTGATGAAGGACAGGCAGTTGCGGTCTGCGTCGTCGGCATTGATCCACCTGAAGCCGTCCCAGCTGTCATCCTGGTCCCAGAACTGCGGCATCGTCCTGTAGATGCGGAACAGTTCCTTCATGTAGGACCGGAAGCGGCGGTGCTTGTCGTAATCCAGCAGCAGCCAGTCCAGACCTTCCGCGTATCTCCACTCTATGAACTGGGCGAACTCGTTGCCCATGAAGGTGAGCTTCTTGCCGGGATGGGCGAACATATAGGCGTAGAAGGCCCTCAGGTTCGCGAACTTCTGATCGTAGTCCCCGGGCATCTTCTCGATCATGGAGCGCTTCCCGTGAACGATCTCGTCGTGGGAGATCGGAAGGATATAGTTCTCGGAGTAAGCGTACATCATGGAGAAGGTGAGCTTGTTGTGCACTCCCTTGCGGAAGAACGGGTCGGTCTCGCAGTAGCTGAGAGTATCGTTCATCCAGCCCATGTTCCACTTGTAGTTGAAACCCAGCCCCCCGACCGACGTGGGCTTCGTCACCATGGGCCAGGCGGTGGATTCCTCGGCGGCCATAATGGCGTTGGGGAACCTCGCATATATCTGGTCGTTCAGTTTTCTGAGGAATGCGATGGCTTCCAGATTCTCCCGCCCTCCCTGTGAGTTGGGAGACCACTCGCCGTCTTTGCGGTCATAGTCCAGATACAGCATCGAGGCCACGGCGTCCACCCTCAGTCCGTCGATGTGGTATGTGTCCAGCCAGTTGACGGCGCTGCTGATCAGGAAGCTCTGTATCTCGGTCCTGCCGTAGTCGAAAACTCTGGTGCCCCATCCCTTGTGCTCCATGCGGTAGGGGTTGCTGTCCTCGTAGCAGTAGTCTC
This sequence comes from Oscillospiraceae bacterium, assembly GCA_017548485.1. Taxonomy (GTDB): domain Bacteria; phylum Bacillota; class Clostridia; order Oscillospirales; family Ruminococcaceae; genus RUG11783. Next base: position 3,612 of record JAFYZY010000169.1, read on the forward strand.
CGTCGAACTCGCAGAGCCCGTGGGCGTCCTTGGGGAAGTGGGCGGGGACCCAGTCCATGATCACGCCGATGCCCTTCTGGTGCATCCTGTCTATAAAATACATGAAGTCGTGGGGCGTGCCGTACCGAGATGTGGGAGCGAAGTACCCGGTGACCTGGTATCCCCATGATCCGTCATAGGGATACTCCGAGAGCGGCATCAGCTCTATGTGGGTGTAGCCCATATCGCTGACGTATTCCGACAGCTGGTCGGCCAGATCCCTGTAGCTGAGCACCGAGCCATCTTCATGTCTCTTCCAGGAGCCCAGATGGACCTCATAGATGTTCATGGGCTTGTTGAAGGAAGTCGATATCTCCCTCTGCTGCCACTGACCGTCATGCCATTCGTATCCGGATATGTCATAGAACTTGCCGGCGGTGCCGGGAGGAGTCTCGGTGTGCACGGCGAACGGGTCGGTCTTGTAGAGCTCCCTGCCGTCAGGGGTGACGATGTAATACTTGTATGAGTCGAACTGAAGGACTCCGGGAACGAAACATTCCCAGACTCCTTCGCCGCTTATCTTATTCATAGGAGAAGCATCCGTGCTCCATTCGTTGAAGCTCCCGGTCACAGAGACCGAGGCGGCGTGCGGAGCCCAGACACGGAATACCGCGCCGTCTTTTCCGTCCCGTGAGTCCGGATGGGAGCCGAAATACCTGTAGCTCTCGTAGTTCGTTCCCTGATGGAAATAGAATACCGCGGGATTGCTGCCGTATGACATGTGCTTTTCCTCACATTTTTATGTATTTATTATAATTATATGGTCAACCTATTTGCAACTTTAATGTAATTTACACAAAGAAATGTCTCATAATACAGAAAAGGCCCGGTCTGCCGTAAGAGATCGGGATAGGCTCTGACAGTATTATACTTGACCAGAGCGTGTTTTTGGCTTAATCAGGTATTCTTTATTGAAAGAATTTCATCATGTGGTATATTTGTTCAGAAACATGTGCAACAATCCGATATGATAAGCACACTTATTATCTGACGGAGGC
>JAFYZY010000170.1 GCA_017548485.1 Oscillospiraceae bacterium
CTTCCAGCGAAGCAGGGCCTCCGCGCCGGTCAGCCGTTCGGTCTCCGCGTCCACGACCGGCTGATAGAGCAGATAGAATCCGTCGAAGCCGTGCGTGATGGACGAACGGATTGCCTGCAGCTTCTCCAGCCGCTCGTGGCTGTCCTCATTCGCCTCGCTGCAGAACTCCGTCATTTCCCCCTTCCGCCGGTTCTTGGATTCCTCATAGGCAAAATTCAGGCATGCGTAAACCGTCTGGGAATCGGTCTCAAAGTTGTCCACCCTCAGCGCGCCGCCGTTCAGGTCAAGCAGGATCTTCCGGCCGTCTGTCGTGAAGTCTTCATGGAGGAACCCGCGGAAGCGGTCATATTTCTCCCGGATCTCCGCAACGGAGAGCGTGTTGCTGATCACCGCAAACTTCGTTCCGTCGATCCGGTAGGTATGGCCCGTATTCCCGACTGTTTCGAAAACGCTCCTGGCATAGCACTGCAGTACGCGGCTCCCGAACTGGTAACCGTACATCTCATTGATCTCGGAAAACTTGCTGATCCCGAACAGGATCACGCTGATCTCCGTGTTCCGCTTGATATACGCGCCAAGGTCCTCAAAGAAACCGTACTGGTTCCGGAGTCCTGTCAGCGTGTCGATATGTCCCTGGATCCCGTGGTTGCGGATCGTCCCGACGAAGTAGTCCGGTTCGCCGGCGTAATCGCGGATTACAATGCCGCGGCAGGTACATACGTCGTATTCGCCCGTCAGGCGCCTGGCCCGGTACTGCATGTCGTGGCCCGCGGCTTTCCCGGCAAAGATCTCGTCAATGCCTTTATGGTATGCTGCCCGGTCATCGGGATGGATCTGGTTCTCCCAGATGTCTCCCGCACCGTACATGTATTCGGACGGCAGGCCGTAGAGATCCACCGCGGATTTGGACCAGCGGGACAAATCATATTTCATGTCGCAGAGGTAGACGTAGGTTCCTTCCGAAACCACTTCCATCGCCCTGTACAGGGAATCCAGCATGATCCGCCTCTCCTCGGTGATGAGCCGGACATTCGCCTTTTCCAGGTAGGAACGGCCTTCCTGCTGGAGTTTCTGCTCCTTCAGGAGCATCTTGTGCTCATACATCAGGCCGTCAGCCCGGTTGAACACATCCTCCACGGAGCGGTCTTCACCCGGCCTGAATACCGCCAGCCCGGAGGCCACGACCGGTCCCTCGTTCAGGCGGATGTTCTCTTCCACCTGCCGTTTCAGGACAGAGACCAGATTCTCCCGGTCCACATAGTCCTGCCCCCGGAGCACCACGACAAATTCATCCCCGCCGACGCGGAACACGGGACTGTGGTGGAAGATCCGGCAGATCAGCATGCACGCAGTCCGGATATAGTCATCCCCCGCCCGGTGGCCCTCTGTATCGTTCACTGCCTTCAGGCCGTTGATATCGCAGATCAGCAGGCCAAAAGGCTCACCGCCGTCGTCGATGGTCTTCTGCAGTTCCTTCTCTGCCTCATGATAAGCCGTCTTGTTCTTCGTATGGGTCAGCTCGTCCCGCCGGGCTATTTCATTGGCCATGGACAGCGCCGCCAGCTGTTCCTTTTCCCGGCGGACATCCTCGTCCCGGTTCTCCACGCAGATGATAAAGTGGCTGTGATCCGAGGAGTAGGTCACCGACATGCGCGTATACTGGATTTTCCCGCCGCCGATCATCATGCGGTAGTCCTCAGTCAGCTGACGCCTGTCCTCCAGCTGGGTGATCAGGTTGTCCCGGTCAAGGAACAGCCGGATCCTGTCCCGGTCCTCGGAGTAGATGAGCCGGTCCATATTCTTCAGCGATGCCGCAAAAAAATCCTTGCCTGCGTCCTGTACCTTCAGTTCGCCGGACTTTTTCCTGGTGGAAAGCTCCGTATAGCTGGAGTTCGCGCAGTCAATGTAGTAGATCAGGTCGAAGTGGGCGGCCAGCCGCTCGGCGATCTGCGTGTAGGTGACGCTCTTTTCCTGGGCGGCCTGCTGGGCAAGCCTGGCCTCGATTTCCGCGTTGATGTTTTTAATACAGACGAGGATATGTTTCCCGTCCCGGGCCATGATCTCCGTATGCCGGATATATTGCACCTTCCCCATGACGACAAGCCGGTATTCCACGGAGAAGGAATCCTGCTTCTTCAGTTTTTCCAGCATCACGTCCTTGAAGTGCAGGCTGAGCGCCAGCTCCTGGTCCTCCGGGTGGACGTACTTGCGGATGCTCCGCCTGCTCTCGGCAAAGAAGTCGCTCCCCGTCGCCGGCACGTTCAGCTTCTTGTAGTCATTTGTGGAAGAGATCTCACTGTAGGTACTGGTCTCAATATCGATGTAGTACAGCGTGTCGTACTGTTCGGCAAGACTCGCGGTAATTTGGTTGTATATTTCTTTTTCCCGTTCGATCTGTTTCTCGATCTCACTCCGGCGGTGCTGTGCCTCCCGGTTGATCAGCCCGACGATCAGTCGAAGCCCTTCCGCTTCTTTTGCGATCGCCGCCTCCATCTGGATGTGCAGGGGCTCTCCGTCCATTATCAGGCGGTATTCCAGTGTAAAGATCCCGGCGCGTTCAATCTCGGCCATCACATTCTCTTTGGTGAAGACCGACAGGAAGTGTTCCAGGTCATCCGGATGGTTGAAAACGTGGGCTGCCTCACGGACCGTGCCAAAGAAGTCCGTCCCGTCCTTTGCCTGTGCGAAACTCTCCTCGTAATCGTCTGTCGCGCTGAACTCGCGGTAACAGTCCGTCTCCGGATCCACGACATAGACGACGAGAAAAGTCCCTGTGAGCGCATGGAGCCGGGCATAGACCACCCGTTCCTCCCGCAACCGGTCACAAGTATCCTTCAGTCGCTTATTCTCCTGCAGCAGATCGTCAATTCTATCCGGCATATCTTCCTGCACCTCTTCAGTTTTTACATCCAGGATTATTATACCAATATCCTCCCAATCGTGCAACTGCAGCCACAACC
>JAFYZY010000171.1 GCA_017548485.1 Oscillospiraceae bacterium
CCTCGGGGTCTCCGTTCCCGAGGTCATGTGACCTGACGATAACAAGAAATTATTCCTCAAGGAGAAGCAAATGCGGATCTGTACGAACTGCGGACACATCCCGGAAGCGGATGAATCCGTATGCAGTATATGCGGCAGCGATCTGATCACAGATACCGGCACCGTACCGGCGCCGGAAGATGAAACTGCGGCTTCAGACGGTGATACAAACTCGCTTCTCTTCTCTTCCGACCGTACTGTCGAGCTGAAGCTGGAGCTGCCCGCCCCTGCGGATGTCACGGAAGAAGCCGAACCTGTGCGGGAAGAAACTGCGGATACTGGCGAGGACGCCGCTGTTACGCTCTTCTCCTCCCCTTCAGTCATTGAACTCCGTCTGGATCATACTGCGCCGGAGGCGGAAGAGCCGACAGACAAAGAAGCCGTGTCCCCCGACGAAGAGGACGCCGTGCCGGCCGCAGCCGATGCTTCAGATGAGACCGCTGCTCCGCTCTTTTCCTTCACCACAGCGACAATCGAACTGGATCCGGATCAGACAGCTCCGGAAGCGGGGCTCGAACTGCCCGTTCCGGAAGCAGAAGAGCAGGAAACTGAAACGGCTGCGCCTTCCGGGGAAGAAGCGGCCGTGTCCGAACCTGCCCCGTCCGTATCCGCACCGGAGCCCGGGAATGAAAATTACAAAGTAGTCAAGGTAAAGGTACGCAACGACCAGAAACTCAGGAACGTCAACAAGGAACGCGTCGCGATAGTCGTAGTAGCCCTGCTTGCTCTTGTTTCGGTGATAAGCGCGGTATTCATGATCGTAGTTCCTCTGATCCGGGCCCGCAGACAGGACGAGGCCGCAAAGGAAGCCGCCTATATGGAATTCCTCACCGGCGAGTGGCTCAGCGAGACATTCATCTACTCCGGGGAGCAGTATCCCTCCTGCGAGATCCTGACCGTCGGAAAGGATCACACCTTCAAAAGCGAGATCTGGACATCTCCGAACGACCGTGAGACCTATGACCCTGAGACCTGGACAGTCACTGCGCGGCAGACCGGCGATCTTGCGGTCGAACTGGAGACATCGTCGCTCAGAGTGAGTTATACCGACGGCGACGGCAACGTCATGGTCTACCGGCGCTATATCCTCAAGCTCGACTCATCCTCCCTTATACTCAGGGAGTATTACAACGAGAAGATGACGGACTATTACGACGTCGTCTTCACAAGGAAAGGAAACAGCTGAGATGGGAACTGCCGCAGAGCTCAATGAGATGATACTTTCCGCGTCCTCCGTCGTATTCTTCGGCGGCGCCGGTGTCAGTGTGCCTTCCGGCATTCCCGACTTCAGGAGCAGCACCGGTCTGTATAACCGTCAGTTCCGCTACCCCGCGGAAACGATGCTCTCTCACTCTTTCTTCGTGCATCACACGGAGGAATTCTACGACTTCTACCGTTCATGCATGCTGTACCCCGACGCAAGACCCAACGCTGCCCACCTCAAGCTCGCAGAGCTTGAAAAGGCGGGTAAACTGAGCGCCGTCGTCACCCAGAACATAGACGGGCTGCATCAGGCTGCGGGGAGCAGGAACGTGATAGAGCTTCACGGAAGCGTGATGCGCAACTACTGCACCGACTGCGGAAAGCCCTATCCCCTGTCCTATATCCTGGAAACGGAAGGAGTGCCGAAGTGCGAAGACTGCGGCGGCGTCATCAAACCTGACGTAGTGCTCTATGAGGAACCTCTGGACGGCGACACCATCTCGAATGCGATCTATGAGATATCCCACTGCGATCTTCTGATAGTGGGCGGCACATCGCTCTCAGTGTATCCCGCAGCCAGTTTCATCAACTATCTGCCGAGATCGGCAAAACTTGCCATTGTGAACCTTTCGGCGACCGGAGCGGACAGTTCTGCCGACCTGGTGATAAAGCAGGGCATCGACTCTGTCTTCTCTGAGATACAGATCTGAACATCATACAGCATGACCCCCGCAGCTGTAACTGCGGGGGTCCGTTTTTTTCGTCTGTTTTTCTATCTGATCAGCCTTCGCCGTCCTGGGATCCGGTATCACCGGTTTCTCCGGAGGAACCGGGCGGGAAGTCCTGTGAGATCCTGAAATCGCTGTATGCGATCCTGTCGAATCCCCTGTCCTTCTCCACTTTTGCTGCCGCGACATAGGAATCCACTTCCGTGCCGTACAGCTTCTCAATGATCATAGAGACCGCTTCATCCCTGTCAGGCTCGATCCTGAGGATGATATGATAGCCGTAGTCCGTCCTGACCAGGCCGCTGCGCTGTCCTATCTCAAGTTCTTTTGTCGCGTTGTAGAACTCGTCAACGAACTCGCCTTCCTGGAACGTGTAGCCGTCGGGATAATACTCGAGCCCTGTATCCTCGGAATACTCGTTCATGAGCTCGTCGAAATCCGCGCCTTCATCCAGCTGGCGGAGTATATCTTCCGCGATGGCCAGAGCTTCCTCGTCGGTCCTTTCCTCGGTGAGGACAAGGATATGTTTTGCGCCGTATATGTTGAACACCTCGGGGTCCTCTGCGAGACTCGCCGCGCTTGCCGCGTAAGGTCCGTCGTCCGGATCCAGAAGGTGGTCGTAATAACCGTTGAGGCACTGGAACATGCATTCGGTCTTGAAGATGATGTCCTCGGTCGCGTAGATGCTCTTGAGGTAATCCTCATACTGCTCCGGGCTGTCGAACTCCGCTTTGTTCTCTTCCATCGTGGTCCGGACGGTCTCCCTGATCTCATCCGTGACTGTATAGCCGTTTTCAGCCGCCCAGTCCAGGAACGCGTAGTAGAAGGTTATCTCCTGGGAAACATAGTCCAGTATACCTGCGAAGTTGTTCTGGTCCGCGAAATAGTCTCCGCCGTAGTAATAGACGTAATCCAGTATCTCGTTAGACAGGAAGTACTCGAACTCATCAGAGGAGACGTCATGACCGTTTACCGTCATGACGTTCTTTCTTTTTATGATCGGGCTCTCCGGCGTATACAACGGAATGACTATCCCGGCCACGACAGCCACGAGCAGCAGCGCTGCTCCGATCCGCATGGCAAGTTTTCCTTTTCCTCCATGCTCTTTGTCAGAAGGAGCGCCTGCTTTTTTTCTTTTCTTTTCAGACATCTGTATCCGTGTCCTGATCTTCCGTTATTTCTTCCGGGGCGCTGTTGCTCAGCACCCACTCGTACCACCGGTCTTTCTCTGCTGTGACGTTGATGCCGCTCTCCGCTCCGCGCTCCTCGTACCAGGACGACGGATACAACGCGACGCTGTTTTCGGAGTAAACCAGCCTGCTCTCCTCGCCTTCGTCGGCAAGTACGCCGCACACCACCAGCACTGCTCCGTCCCAGTCATCGCACGGAGCTGACAGCGTTATGAACTTCTCTTTGTCGGTGATCGCGTAGTTGGAATCGTAGAGAGATCTCATCTTGAGATTCATTACGTATTCGAAGTAATCGTTCCTGTCGGTCAGATCGCTGTTATAGAACACATCGTCCAGTCCTTCCCCGCTGTCAAGCAGAAAAGCCGCGATGACCCGGTACTTCGCGATGAATCCGGTTCCGTAAAAAGTCAGCAGACTGTTCTTTCTGGCATAGTTGATGTCCCGGTAGTCGCTGAGATGGCTGAAGAGCACGCTTTTACCCTCGCCGGAGGATCTGATCGACAGATTGGTCGGTATCCCTGCGGGAGAGTATCCGGATGTGACTGCGGAACATCCCAGTCTGTTCGTCCCTCTGAAAAAATCGTGTCTGACGTAATAGCCGTCCTCTCTTCCCTGTACCGTCACCGACTTTATATCACCGGACTCATTGCACAGGAACCCGCAGAAGTCATTGTTCTCTCCGATCAGGCTCCTGAAAGCGCTGCTTCTGTCGCTGTCGGAAGAGACCAGCGGATAATACTCGCTCTCCAGTTTTTCATATGTACGCCGGTCGCTCGTGGCCTGGACCGTTCTGATCCCGAAGTATCCCGCAGCGACTGCTATGCTTCCGGACACGATGATGCTGACGGCTTTCTTGACGAATAGACCGGCGACCCTTCTGGGGCTGTCTTTCCGGTCAAGATCGGCGATCATCCTGTTGGAGAACTCCGTCCCGCCTTCTATGCTGTTTCCGTCCATGAACAGCCTCAGCATGTCGAAAGCATTCTTCGCCGACAGTTTTCTTATATTGTCACGGTTCCTCTTGTCGCCGAATCTGAACTCCTTGACGACAGTCTTCTTCCTGTCGCAGACGGCGATATAGACCTGTCCCACTTCCTTGTCCAGATATGTGCCGACGCCAGGTCCGGCGATGCCGGTGACTCCGACGCCGTAGGTCGCTCTGCCGTTTTTTCTGGCTCCCCTTGCCATCTCGGCGGCCACTGCGGAGCTTACCGCCGTGTATTTTTTGAGCAGGCTGTTGTCAACGCCCAGGCTGGCGTTCTTTACCCAGTCTCCGTAGGACGTGAGTCCGTATTCGAACACGTCGGATGAGCCGGGGATATCGGTTATCATCTGCGCGATCATTCCGCCTGTGCAGCTCTCCGCAAGCGCGACGGTCTGCTTCTTTCCCATCAGCTTTCTCACCGTCGCCTCGGCAAGCGTCTCACCGTTCTCGGTGTACACGAGATCTCCGAGCTCCTTCTTGAGCCCGTCGATCAGCGTCATACCTTTGTCCTCCGCTTCCTCATCCGTATCTCCGAAGGCTGTGACACAGATCTCGATCTCGCCTTCTTTGGCGTAGAGCGCGGCGTTGGGGTCCTCGCCGTAAAGGAAGTCCCTGACTCTCACCTCAAGTTCGGATTCCCCGATCCCGGTGACTCCCAACGTCCTGCTGAAGATCTTCTGACCGGAGAGCTCTCTGAGTCTGGGAGCGGCTTTTTCGGCAAACATCGGTCTGAGCTCTGTAGGCGGACCGGGAAGCAGTATTATGATCTGCCCGTCTTTCTCGATATAGACCCCGGGAGCTGTCCCGTTGTCGTTCTCCAGTATCTCGGCTCCTGCAGGGATGAGAGCCTGTTTGCGGTTGTTGTCCTTCATCTCGCGCCCGCGGCTCTCAAAGAACGCGCGTATACGCTCAAGCGTATCCGCGTCCTCTTCCAGAGTCATCCCCAGGGCTTTCGCGACCGTCTCCTTGGTCAGGTCGTGATCCGTCGGCCCCAGGCCTCCGGTGAACACGATCACATTGCTTCTGTTGACGGCAGTCATCAGGGCCTGGACTATCTCCGTGGTCCTGTCGGCCACAGCAGCCTGGTTGGACACGCTGAAGCCGAGGTTCTGAAGCTCTCTGGACAGGAAGGAAGCGTTGGTGTTCTCAGTCCTTCCGTTGAGGAGCTCATCGCCTACCGTGATTATCTCCGCCTGCATCTTGCGCATGCTCATCAAACAAAATCCTCGTCGTAGAAGTGTATAACTTTCAGAACGCTGCTGTCCGCAGCGGCTGTTTCCATCTCATACAGACCCAGTATGCCCTTCTCCGCCTCCTCTATCGATCCCAGCACGGGCTTCGTCCTGGGATGCTTAGGCGTGAATATGGTGCAGCAGTCCTCATAAGGTTCAATGGATATGTCGAAGGTGCCTATGTTCCTGGCACACTCCGAGATCTCGACTTTGTCGTCGCCGATCAGCGGCCTGAATACAGGCATATCCGCGACGATGTCGGTGCATCTGATGGCGCTCATGGTCTGGCTCGCCACCTGCCCCAGGCTCTCGCCCGTTGCGATGGCTCCGCACTCCTCGCGCTCAGCGATCATCTGAGTGATCCTCATCATGGAACGGCGCATGAGCACCGTGAAGTAGTCCTCCGGGGCGTTGTCCCTGATGTTCACCTGACAGTCCGTGAACGGCACTTCGAACAGGCACACCCTTCCCGCCCAGCGTGAGACCTGCCAGGCCAGTCTCTCGACTTTATAGAGAGCTCTTTCTCCCGTATACGGCGGGCTCTGGAAATGCACGCAGACCAGATCGCATCCGCGCCGCGCCATCTTCCAGGCAGCCACGGGGCTGTCTATGCCTCCCGAAAGCATGCACGCGACCTTTCCTCCTGTACCGGTCGGGATCCCGCCCGCTCCGGGGACCTGGTCGGCATGAACGTAGGCCGCATTGTCCCTTATCTCGCATATGACGGTCATGTCGGGATCCTTCATCTCGACAGACAGCTCCGGGTGTCGGTCCAGCAGATACGCGCCTACTTCGCGTGACAGTTCCATGGAGGTCAGCGGAAACTTCTTGTCCGCTCTCTTTGAGTTGACTTTAAATGACTTCACGCGGTCCAGACTGTCTCCCAGATAGGCTTCGGCCGTCTCGCAGACGGCATCCAGATCCTTGTCGCACACAGCTGCTCTCACGACCGCAGAGAGTCCGAAGACTCTCCTGATCTGTTCATAGGCAGCGTCTATGTCGGCATCGTCATTCTCAGGTTCCACGTAAACAGTGGACTGCGCCGTGTAGACATTAAACTCGCCGCAGCGCTCCACTCTTTTTCTTATGGTCCTGACCATAGAGTTCTCGAACTGGTTCTTGTTAAGTCCCTTAAGGGCCAGTTCCCCGTATTTCCCAAGAATGATCTCCATATTATCGATTATTTCCTCTGAAGTGTATTTACTGCAAGTCTGAACAGTCCGGCCGCCTGTATGACCTCTTCCTCCGTCGTGTATGAGCTGAAGCTCACCCTCACAGCGGAATCGACGATCCCGTCCGGAAGCCCCATGGCGGTCAGAGTGTGGCTCTTCTCTCCCTTTCCGCATGCGGATCCGGACGACACCAGCACGCCGTGTTCCTCCATGAAGTGAAGCAGCGTCTCGCTGCGGAATCCGGGCAGGGAGAAGTTGAGTATATACGGGGATGCGTCATCAGGGCTGTTGAACACCGCGGCTCCCGTGGCTTCGATCTCTTTTCTGAGAAGCTGATTGACGGCTCCGATCCTCTCGCTCTGTTTCTTCAGGTTGCCGAGTTCCGATACTGCCTGCGCGAATCCTGCCGCATATGCGATGTTCTCGGTGCCGGACCTGAGTCCCCGCTCCTGTCCTCCCCCGAAAAACACGTTCTCCATATTGAAGCCTTTTCTGACATAGAGACATCCAATGCCTTTCGGACCGTGGATCTTGTGAGCGGATACCGACAGGGTGTCTATCGCGCCGTTCAGTACCGTCTCATGCTTGCCGAAAGACTGCACAGCGTCACAGTGGAACGCAGTCCTTCTGTTTATCTTCTTGACTTCCTCGGCGAGCCTGGCACAGTCGGTGACAGTGCCTATCTCGTTGTTTACCCTCATGCAGGTGACCAGCGCGGTCCTCCTGTCGGTCTGCTCCAGGAACTTCCCGGTATCCAGCCTCCCGTCGCGCTCCGGCGGGATCACGGTGACCTCAAAGCCCTCTTTTTCCAGCGACATGACTGTGTTCATGACGGAAGGATGCTCGAACCCGCTGACGATGACCTTGTTTCCCCAGCTCTTTCTCGCTCTTGCGGCGCCGAGTATCGCGATATTGTTCCCCTCGGTCCCGCTGGCGGTGAAGTAGATCTCCTGCTGTTCACAGCCGAGACTTTTCGCTATGACAGCTCTGGATCTTTCCAGAGCCTTATGTGAATCCAGTCCTTCGGAATAGAGGGAGCTGGGATTGCCGAAGTATTCCCTCAGCGCCCTGTCCGCAGCGTCGGCGGCCCCGGGACTTACCGCGGTAGTAGCCGCGTTATCAAGATATATCATATGCCCTCTCAAAACTTCTTCGTCCGATTATAGCACATATCTGAAAACAAATAATTAACAGCCGATCCCCTCTCACTTCGTCCTGGTGACCCTCAGCTTCTCGATCGCTTCCGGGTCGGGAGTCACGTATGCGGTCTTCTGATTGGTGTAGATGACCATCCCGGTCCTGCCGTTGGCTGCCTTCTTTACCCTTCTTGCTTCCGTATAATCCACCGGGACAAGCTGTCCGTTCTTTATGCTGGAGTGGTACGCTGCGATCTCGCAGGCCTGGGTCAGGCTCCTGTCGTCCGGTTCTATGCCCTCGCAGCGCAGTATGACGTGGGAACCCGCCGCTCCTTTTACATGCATCCAGATATCCTTGCCCTCAGCCATCTTCAGAGAGAGCCGTTCGTTGGCGGTATTGTTCCTGCCTGCTATGACCTCAAGGCCTTCGTCTGTCCTGTACCGGAAGAACGGGTCGCTCTTCCTGTTTCCCCTCTCCTTGTACCGGAATCCCTTTAGATAACCGGCGTCTCTGAGTTCTTTCCTGATGTCTATGAACTCCTCCTCCGTCCTGGCTACCTCTATCTCATACTGCACCTGACGGAAGTACTCCGCTTCCTCTTCCCCTTCCAGCAGCAGACGCTTTAAGACGTCCTCTGCGGTGTGCAGTTTCCTGTAATCCTTATAGTATTTCTGAGCGTTCTCGTTCGGTCCCTTCGTGACGTCCAGAGGAATGACGCATTCTTCGCCGGTATAGTAGTTGAGGACTTTTACCTCTTTGTCTCCCTTTCTGAACGCGTGAAGATTCGCAGTAAGCAGTTCCCCGTACAGTTTTTTCTCTTCCGCCTTCGAGGTGTCCGCAAGCTCCTCCTGACGGGCGTTCTGTTTTCTGATGTTTCTCTCTATCAGCTGCTTCACCTGTCTGGTAAGGTCCTGACTGCGGACCCTCATCCTCTCCAATCTGTCTCTGGAGGAGTAGTAGCTGTCGAACATCAGGCTTGCGGACTCGAATTTCTCTTTCCTGAGTCCTGTGTACTGCCTCAGCTCCACAAAGGAGTATTCCACCGGCTTTTCGCCGTCGTAGATGATGCTGTATTCTCTTTTCCCAGGGTCTGCTATGGCTTCTCTTATCCTGCCGAGTCCGGCCGCAAGCTTACCTGCGTCTTCATCGCCGAGCATGTCCCCGGTCTGATCGTCCACCTCCAGGGCTGCCTCTCTGCACAGAAGCGGAGAGAGTCCCGATACGGTCTGCAGCAGCGCGGCCGAGACCGTCCTGCTGCTCTTTCTGACGGCAGTTATGATCTCTTCGTCGCTGCCGCTCATGAACGGGATCTTGTCGGGCTTGGGCGGCTCGGTGAACTCTGCGCCGGGGATTATCTCTCTAAGATCCGACTGGGTGCTGTCTATCCTTTTCACGGCGTCGAGTATGGTCCCCTCGTCGCTCACAAGGACCAGATTGCTGTATCTGCCCATCATCTCCGCGGAGATGAACGGGAACACCTTCTCGCCCATATCATTAAGGGCGTCAAAGCGGAACAGCATCACCCGGTCGTCCTCGATGGTCTCGACCGCGGCGATCCTCGCTCCGGTCAGATGCTTTCTGAGCAGCATGCAGAATGCGGGCGGGACTGCGGGATAGTCGAACTCCTCATCCGTGATGTGTGCTCTCGCCGTCCCGGACCTGGCTGAAAGGAACAGCGTCCTTCTCTTTTCTCTGGTCCTCAGACTGAACACAGCCTCGTCCCGCGAGGGCATGTATATCTTCTCCACCCTCGCGCCTCTGAGCAGCGTATCCAGTTCTTCCGCAGTCACGCGGACCATTGCAGCGTCCAGTGCCATTATCCGTTATCCTTTATCTTCTTCCGTATCTTCGGTCCCTGTGCCGTCAGCGAGATGACGTATCTCCTCAAGGACTCTGACAGCCTCCTTATAATTCGGATCCTCCCTGTCTCTGATGCCTTCCGCCACTGCCTTCATCCTTCTTTCAAGGACAGTTATATACTCCCTCCCGTCCTCTGTGGTCAGATCTATCCGTCCCAGCCACTTCTCTCTCGTGCCGGGTTTCCCGGATATACCGCAGTACTCAGCCGCGATCACGGTATAGACATGCCGTCTCTCACTGACCGCCCGTTCTCCGATCACGGAGAAACCGTTCTCGGCAAGAAACTGTCTGACTCTCTCATGACGAGACGCGGGCACCAGCACAAGTCGCTTTTGCTCGTCTCTGAGCCACGGCGCGTTGCTTATTATCTTCTCCGTCACGTCATCGCCCACGCCGGCTATCACCACATCGGTGATCCTGTCTGCTGGAAGACCGTTAAGGCCGTCGGTGAGGACGCATTCGTATCTTCCCTCATATCTTTCCGATGAAAGAAGCGCAGCCGCCTTTTCAAGCGGCTGCTCTCTGATATCCGTTGCATAGACGAACTCAGCTCTGCCGGAATCCAGCAGATATGCGCTGAGCTTGCCGTGGTCGCACCCCACGTCTGCCGCCACCGAACCTCTCCTTACGAAGTCGGCGGCTGCCCTGAGGCGGCGAGTCAGCGATATCCTGTCGCTCATCAGGCAGTCCTGGAGAAGAACTCGTTGAGCTTATCTACCATCGCGTCGGCGTCGATGCCGTGCACCGCGCAGGCCTGCTCCACAGACTCGCCCGCGGAAGCAGGGCATCCCACACAGAACATCCCCATCTCAAAGAAGCATTCTGCGGCCATGACGTCTTTGGCAATGATATCGCCTATGATCGTGTCTTTAGTAACTGTAGTCATTTATTTATCTCCTTCCGGATCCGGTTTCTTATCAGTGGAATTGTACCACACGCCGCTGAAAATGCAAAGGAAAAGAGGATCTCACCGTATCCGGCGGGATCCTCTGCTTTTCTCAGGAACCTGCACGGCGTCAGCCGTGCTGCTGTTCGCTGTCCTTCAGTTGGCTTCCCTCATCTTGGCGAAGCACTCGCTGCAGTAAACGGGACGGTCCTCACGCGGCTTGAAGGGAACCTTGCAGGGCTTGCCGCAGGATGCGCAGACTGCGTCGAACATCTCGCGGGCGGCCTTGTTGGCCTGCTTGCGGGCGTCACGGCACTCTTTGCAGCGCTGGGGTTCATTCTCGAATCCGCGGGATGCGTAGAATTCCTGCTCACCGGCGGTGAAAACGAATTCCTTGCCACATTCCTTGCACACCAGGGTCTTGTCTTCGTACATTTGCTTTCTCCTTTTAATAAGGTGATTAATCTAAGCCCCCGGGCGGTGCGGCCGCCACCTTTGTTCATTGGACAACGCTCTTTCATTATTAAGCTACTAAGGGCATATATGATAAACAGAACGGTCTCTGTCTATTCCTGTCTGAGTTTCTTCCTCGCCCGCTGTATGGCATTCCCGACCGCTTTGGGAGTCATTCCCGTCTTTTCCGCGATCTCGGAATAGGAATACCCTGAGGAATACAGGATCAGAGCTTCTCTCTCACGGGCGGACAGCACTCTGTCCATCTTCTCCCTGATGCGGAGATACTCTTCTCTCAGGATAGCTGTCTCTTCAGGCGATTCATCATAGAAAAGATCGTTCACATCGTCATCTTCGGGGAACGGCACTGACTCATTCAGTATCCTGTTCCTTCCGCTGGATGACCTTCGCACCGCGTCCGCCAGACGGTTGTTTATACACGAGATGGCGTATGTGGAGAACACCGCGCCGCGGTCTCCGCTGAAAGACTCTATAGCTGAAAACAGAGCCATGTATGCTTCCTGTCTCAGGTCGTCACTCTCTAGTCCAGGAAGATCCAGCCCCGCGATCTTTTTCTCTATGTAAGGCATGAATGAGCTGACTACCGCTGCGAGTTTTTCACCGGTCTCATACTCTCCGGCCTTCTTTTTCTTGGAGATACTATCCATAATCCTTATTATTATAGCATTGCCTACATTTATGTCAATAAAAAGCGTCTATCTTATAGACATGTTAACCATAAGTGTCGCAATCAGTTCTGATATATCACTGCCTTTCCAAAACATTATATAACACAGGCAGCGCGGTGCAAAAGCACCGCGCTGCTTCTTATAAACTGCTTTGGATAGTATCAGTCTTCCTTCTTCTCTCCGATGGAAAGCAGCAGGTTGAGCAGGATGCCGGAGATCGCAGCACCGGCAATGCAGGGGATGCCGCCGGAGAATCCGGGGAACGGGATGTTTCCGCCGAAGTAGTACTGTCCGCCGAGTCCGACGACCATGATGGTGGCGATGACAGCGATGTTCTTTGCGGAGAACATGTCGCACTGCTTGTCGATCATGATGGCGATTCCCTGTGCGGCGATGGCGCCGAACAGATAGATCTCAAGTCCGCCGATGACCGCTGTCGGGATTCCGTAGATAGCGGTGATGAGAGGAGTGAAGCAGGACACCAGCATCGCGATGATGGAAGCGACCACGAGGACCGCTGTTGAGAAGACCTTTGTGATGGCCATGGTGGAGATGTTCTCGCCGTAGTTGGTTCCGGCAGGTCCGCCCACCACACCTGCGATCATATCGCAGAGACCGTCGCCGACAAGGTTCCTGTCAAGGAGCTTGACGAAATCGGTCTTGGGTTCGCCCTTCTGCTCAGCAAGGTTGTTCACGTAGACGTCGAGCTGATACATGTGAGCTGTTGATTCCGGGATGGTCGCGATAGCCACGGGCATGATCGCGAGGATAGCCTCAAGAGAAGCCTTGGGGAGCGAGAATGCCGGCAGCGCGAAGAATGAACCGTCGCCGAGCTTCCAGGTAGATGCGGACACGACTTCCGAGACCGACATCACGTCGAAGAGGTTGCTCGCCGGGGTCGAACCGCCCGCTACATATACGATGAATGCCACCAGGCATCCGACTGCGGCGCCGAGGAGCAGCGGGAGCTGTCCGAGGAAGCCCTTGAGATAGCGGGAGAAGAGGATGGTGGAAAGAAGTGTAGAAAGGGAAACGAGCAGGATCCCGCCCATTCCGCCCTGCCATGTGGCAGATCCGGCATACGCGTCGCCGAGAGCATTGCCGGCCAGTGTGAGACCGATGATCATGGCGACAGGGCCTGTGATGGTGGGAGGAAGGATCGTCTCGACGGCCCTGGGTCCGCTGGCTTTGATCAGCAGTCCCGCTGCGATGGAGACCAGTCCGCTCATGACGATTCCGAACTGCGCATACTGTACAGCCTCTGTGGGAAGAACGGCGCTTGTGCCGGCTTTCCAAGCCTCAAGCTGTGCGGCTGCTTCGGGTGAGAGCTTTTCCATGATCGACTGGCTGGTTACGAGGCCAGCGACAGCTGTCAGGTAGGAGAAGCTGGATCCGTAGTAAAGCGGGATCTTTCCTTCCGTGATGAAAACGAAGCAGAGAGTGGCAAGTCCGCTGGCGAAGATCGTCGTCGAGACCTGGAACCCTGTGATTAGTGCAACGGTCACCGTTGCGGGGAACATGACCACGACCTGCTGGAGAGCGTAAAGGAAAAGCTTCCAGGCAGTCGGGCGTTCGTTGGGCAGATAACCCAGAACTTTGTCTTTCTGATTCATGTGGATTCCCTTTCTTATTGAGTTTGGCTTTATAATCTATTCCCTCTCCCCAAGCTTGACACAGTACTCGCCGTCTGTTTCCGGCAGGCAGACACTGATGATCTCGCTTCTGGATGTGGGAACGTTCTTACCTATGTAATCGGGTCTTATCGGGAGCTCTCTGTGGCCTCTGTCGATCAGAGCGAAGAACTGGATCCTCGCGGGGCGTCCTGTCCTGATGACCGCTTCCATCGCCGCTCTGGCGCTTCTGCCGGTGTAGATGACATCGTCGCACAGGATAACTGTCTTTCCCTCCACCGGGAACGGGATGCCGGGCAGCTGATCGTTCGTTGCCTGTCCCGGAGCAGCGATATCATCGCGGAATTCCGTGATATCGAGAGAACTGACCGAAGGTCTCACACCGATGATGTTCTCGATATTGTCCGCGATCCTCTCCGCGAGGAATTCGCCTCTCGTCTTTATGCCCAGCAGGCATATATCCTCGGCGTCATCGGTATTCTTCTCTAAGATCTGGTGAGATATCCTGACGAGGGCCCTGTCTATCGAGACACCGTCCATGAGCACAGTCTTCTCTTTGATGGGCATAAAAAAACCTCCACTCATGGCTGAGAAGGAGGCAATTGCTCATTCACAATCAACGCACCTTTTCAGCGTCCCGCACTGATTTAAAGAAGCATTTCTTTGTTCATATTCTTGTAACAGTTTACAAGAGATAGCGCCAGCAGTCAACCCAAAAATCACACAGTGTTATACGAATCTTTCCGCAATGTTTCAGTAATAATAACGAAAATCCGGACACCGGTTTCCGTATGTAGGAACAGCCTGGAAACAGCACATAAAAAGACCCCTTTCAGAGGTGATATTACACCTTCCGACAGGGGTCTGATGGCGGAGAAGGAGGGATTTGAACGCACACACTTTCCTTTATTTAAAGGAAATTCCGGCACTAGTGTGCAAGTGGTGTGCATCATCCGTTCTTCTGTGCATATTTTTGATAGGAAGTCTTCCAGTTGGAAAGATTCCACAGAGCTTCCTTTTCCTCTTCGGAGAGGTCTGTGCCGGACAGGTAGGTATACGCTTCCTTCTGTGACATATAACCGTCATTGTTACTGTCGGCAGCTATCAGCAGTTCCTTCCTGTTGGTGATCTTGCTGGGATCGGAAGGCTTGGTTTCTGTTGTCTTCGATGCGGTTGTCTTGGTTTCGGTTGCTTTGTCGGTTGAGGTCTTGCCCTTCTGCTTTGCACTGTAGCTCTGATAGTCGGTTTTCCATCCACCAAGATCCCACAGTTTTGATTTCTCGTCCTCGCTGAAGTTCTGACTCTGCAGCCAATTGTAAAGCTCTGCCTGTTTAAGCGTTCCACTCTTGTCGGAGTCTGCTACTTCGGTGAGGTTCTTCAGGGTGTATCCAAGGTCAGCGGCTGCTTCCTTTTTCTGTTCGGATCTTGCGTACTCATCGTATGCTTTCTTCCATCCGTTCTGTGACCACAGGATAGCTTTCTCGGAATCACTCATGTCCTTCTGCTGACTCAACCAGTTATACGCTTCCTCTTGGGTGACTCTTCCATCACCATCTTCGTCTGCGTTATTAACTAAGGTTTCGTTCTGCGGTTCGTATTCGTCATAGGATTTCTGCCACGACTTACTGGTCAGACTCCATAGAGCATTCCTCTCTTCATCGGAAAGGTTCTCGTTCTGGGATAACCAGTTGTAGGCTTCTCTCTGA
>JAFYZY010000172.1 GCA_017548485.1 Oscillospiraceae bacterium
CATGCACCACTCCAGACACCCGGCGTGCTCACCGGACGCCATGGCTGCGTTCATGACGCGGGCGTGCCTGAGCGCGTGCTCCTGCCGGTCTTCCACTTTGTCGAATGTCTTGGTCGGGAACATGTGGCCGTTGGACTCCGATATGAGAAGACCTTTTGACATGTCCGGCGTGACCTTGGATTTCTGCGTTATGGGCTCGTTATTGCCGGAATGTGTGAAATCATTGAATGCATACACATCCTCCAGCAGATGGCTCTTTTTAATGTATCTGACGCCGGAGGTCTGGCGGCTTGGATCAAGTTCGTGTGCGATGCGGTTGGTGCGCTCATAGAACTCGTCATCGTCCTGGCTCTCGTTGATCCTGACGCCCCAGAGCACAACTGAGGGGTGATTGCGGTACTGAAGCACCATCTCCTCCACCTGCTTGCAGGCGACGTCCTTCCACGCACTGTCTCCTATATGCTGCCAGCCGGGTATCTCGGTGAAGACCAGAAGACCCGTATCGTCGCAGGCGTCGATGAAGGACTGCGACTGGGGATAGTGAGACGTCCTGACGGCGTTGCAGCCGAGCTCCTCCTTGAGGATCCTCGCGTCTTCTCTCTGCAGACTGTCCGGAACGGCATAACCGACGTACGGGTAGCACTGATGCCTGTCCAGACCGCGCATGAATGTCTTTCTGCCGTTCAGGTAGAATCCGTCTGCCTCGAAGCGGGCAGTCCTGAAACCGAAATGAACCGTTTTGGAGGCACCGTTCTCCAGCGTCACGCTGAGATCGTACATGACAGGTGACTCAGTGTCCCAGGCGCGGGCGTCCGGCACGCTGACAGTGACTCTGTTCCCGTCGACCGGCACTGCAGCGCAGACGTTTCCGCCGCGGTCCGTTATCTTGAGGGATCCTTTGGCGGAGGAACCGTCCGAGAGCGTTATCACCGCATCGGCGGTGTGAAGATCCGGAGTCGTCACGAATATATCGGAAATATAAACGCTCTCCCTGATATCCAGCCATACAGGGCGGTAGATGCCGCCGTAGGTCAGATAGTCTATCACGAATCCGAAGGGAGGTATGGACGGATTCTCGGTGCTGTCGAGCTTCACAGCCAGTTCGATCTCGTCTCCGGGTTTTCCGCAGTCGGTGAGCTCTGCCTCGAAGGCGGTGTAGCCACCGAGATGCGTCAGTTTCTCTTCGCGGTCCACGAAGACTGTCGCGATATGAGCAGCGGCCTCGAAACACACAAAGACGCGTTTTCCCTCTGCCTCCTCCGGAATGACGATCTTTTTGCGGTAGCCGCTGATCATCTCATAGTCTCTGTTGTCCGCGTAGTGCAGGGGAAGCTCTTTGACAGTATGAGGGATCCTGACTGTTTCTCCCGGAGAGGAGAAACTGAGGAAATCCGGGCTCCACTGAGTGGTGAATTCCCATCCGTTATTGATCGGTATCATTTATTATGGTCAGGCGCTCAGACCCAAGGTACAGCGGGCAGGCGCCGTCCTCCTGTATTTTCTTATATTAATTGTAGCATTTTTATGAGTCACGGGCAGGACTCAGGCACAGAAAAAGCGGCGCATTGAGCGCCGCCTGCAGTCGAACGGTATCATTCGTCGTCGTATTCTTTGAGGTATATTGCTTCTATAGAGGTCCTGTGTCTCCATACGATCAGGATGCAGAGCAGTACCGATATCGACCCGAAGATCGTAATGACGGTCCTGTAGGGAAGGATCTCTCCAAGGGCGCCGATGACCAGAGTGAGGACGGAGTTCATGATGAGGAAAAAGACGGAGTCGAAGGCATCCAGCCTCGCTCTCATGGAATCCGGAATGTACTTCTGGAACGCAGCATATCTTATGTTCCCGCTTTGTACTCCCATATATCCGGCGATGCCTCTGTTGACCAGCATGAGCGGATAGGGAAGGTACAGCATTATCGTGTCCAGGATGTCATAAGCCATGTAGATCCTGAAAGTCTTCATGAACTTCTTTTCTTTTGGCGTCTCTTTCCTTACCAGCAGTACTCCGCCTATAGTGCGGCCGAGGAGCAGAGCGGCCTCGCAGAATGCGTAGGTCCTGGGGCTGAAACCTGCGGTGGTGGAGGTAAATGCGATCCACATGGTCTCGTATCCGGTGCCGGTGCCATTGCTGTAATTGGAATAGAGAGTCTGCCAAAAAAGACCCGGTTCATCCTTAAGATATCTCACAGCGTCCTTTATGTCTCCCCACCACTGTCTGAGAGAAAGGCTGGTGCCTTCTACCGTGGTCTCCTCCACTTCGATGCCGCTCTCGATAAGGCACGCGGCAAGCGAACAAGCGGCCTGGAAGAAGAGCAGGTTAGCAAGGCCGACTTTCTTGTATATGACCGATACGACGGGGGTCATGATCACGGATATGATAGGATACAGCAGGGATGATAAAGTAAATCCCTTTTCCTCCATACCCTTTGGGATGAGCTTCGGGAAAAGCGCGTTGAATGACATGCCGTCCAGTTCGCCTATCGCAGCGAATAACAGCGAGGCGAAGAGATATTCGATGTAGTTGAAGGGGCGGATCAGCAGCCATATCCCCGCAAGAAGATACATCAGGGAGAACAGTCCGTCGAAGAACACCAGGAACGGCTTTCTCGGGTAGCGGTCCAGAACAGGGGATACCAGCAGCGGGATCACCACTCCGGGGATCATCTGTATCGCGAACATGATGGCGGAAGCGAGCGTGGAGCCTGTCTCATCGAACACGAGGAAGGACAGCGCAAAGTTCAGGGCGACATTTCCCAATGCCCCCAGCGCAGTCGCGATCATTATCGTGGTATAGTTTTTTGTCCAGAGCGTCTGTTTTTCCATCTTCCGGTGTGCCTGTTCAGGTGCGGATCTTCGTATACATATTTAGACCCCATCATTGTAGTAGTGATGGGGTCTGGTGCGGGTAACAGGACTTGAACCTGCACGGTCTCCCATTGGATCCTAAATCCAACGTGTCTGCCAATTCCACCATACCCGCACATGAAACATGCCATATAATTCTACAATCGCGGACATGGCAAGTCAAACGTTTCGGTTGTTGGTTTTCCGCACAGGATATATAATGTATGATAGTTATCAACAGTGAGGCTGGTACCGGTATTGAAGTTCCAAAACAAACTTGAGAGACGGTTCGGGCGGTTCGCGATAGAGAACCAGATGGTCGTTATATGCGGCGGTCAGGCTATCGTGTATATCGCCGACCTGCTGATGGACGGATTTGCCAGCGATATGCTGTACCTCAACTGGGGACTGGTGACCAGAGGACAGATCTGGCGGGTGTTAACGTTCATTTTCGAGCCGGGAAGCAGCAATCCTCTCACGTTCGTCCTGAGCCTCTATTTCTATTACATGATAGGCGGAGCGCTTGAGCGGATATGGGGCAGTTTCAACTTCGACTGTTTTTACCTGCTGGAGATGATCTGCACGGTCATCGCTTCCGTGTTCGTGGGTGTCGGAACGTCATACTATATCAACCTGTCGCTGTTCCTTGCGTTTGCGGTGCTGTATCCCGACCATCAGGTGCTGCTGTTCTACGTGCTTCCGATCAAGGTGAAGTGGGTGGCGCTGATAGACCTGCTGTTCATGGCCTACAGCTTTTATATAAGTCCTTCGGTGAGGCCTCTGATCATTGCCAGCTTCGTGCCTCTGGTAATATTCCTCTGGGATGACGCGGTAAAGAATATCAGGCTCTATATCGACAGGAAGAAGAGGGCAAAAGAATTCTCGGAATACTGGAAATAACTATCCGTGATCTACACAGTCACACATCATATATAACGGAGGGTGAAAGGATATGCGTATTCTGCTGGCTGCTGCGGTTCTGCCCGCGCTGTTCCTGATGCGTTATGTCTACAGGCTGGACAGGATAGAAAAGGAACCCATCGGGCTCCTGATCCTGCTTGCCGGTGCGGGAGCTCTGGCGTGTTTCCCGGCTGCCATCATCGAACAGATGCTCGGTGCGGCGCTGGAGCAGTTTTTCGACCTGGAATCTGAGATCTACATCATCATCGATGCTTTCCTGGTTGTCGCGCTCGCGGAGGAAGGCTGCAAGTTCATCTGCCTGAGGATGTTCACCTGGAACAATGACGAATTCGACTGCAACTTCGACGGTATCGTCTATGCCGTGTTCGTCTCGCTCGGGTTCGCGGCACTGGAGAATGTCATGTATCTGCAGAGCTACGGCATGTCCATCGCTCTGTCGAGAGCGCTGCTCTCCATACCCGGACACATGACCTTCAGCGTATTCATGGGCCATCACTACTCAAAAGCAAGAAAAGCCAGGATCTACGGAAGACCGGATGAGGCCAGACAGCACAATGTCACCGCGCTCACCAGAGCCGTGCTGCTGCATGGCTTCTATGATTACTGCCTGATGAGCAACTACGAGATACTCTATTATGTGTTCTTCGTGTTCGTTATCATTCTCGATATAGTATCGATAAAGAAGATCAAACAAGAGGCGGCCAATGACGCTCCCTTCGAGCTGTGGCCGGTGTACTGATCGGAAAGGTATTGCCATATTGATCCCCGACAGATCGTTTATAGAGACTGAGCTCGCTTCAGGCGGGCTCAATCCGGTTATATACGTATATTCCGAGACGGACTCCACCAATACCAGGGCGAGGGAGATCCTGAAGGACAGCGACGGTGAGATACTGGTGCTCGCGTCCGCGCAGACGCAGGGAAAAGGCAGCCACGGGAGGTCTTTTTTCTCTCCCGCAGACACCGGATTGTACTTCACTGCGTCGTTCAGCGGGCTGGCTTTTGATCTTCCGGTGACGTTCGCTGCGGCGGTCGCGTCAGTAAATGCCCTGGAAAAATACGGCATCACAACGGAAGTCAAATGGGTCAACGACATCATGATATCCGGCAGAAAAGCCGGAGGGATACTCTGTGAGAGACTGCCCGGCGGGCAGGTGATCGTAGGTATCGGCATCAATCTGGAAGAACCGCAGGGAGGTTTTCCTGCGGATATCAGCGACATTGCCGCATCGGTGGGCTCAGAAAGCGGGATCAGGGATATGCTCGCGGTGGAGCTCTACAGAGAACTTGAGAAGACGGTCCGCATGGAAGGCGGGGAGATCATCGAAAGATACAGGGCCGTGTGCGGGACGACAGGCAGACTGATCTCCTTTTCTCTTGACGGCTCGAGAAAGACCGGAACTGCGCGATCCGTCGGAAATGACGGCAGTCTCCTTGTGGAACTGGAGGGCGGAGAGACGGTGAGTCTTGTGTCCGGAGACGTTTCTATCCGGTACGAAACTGATTGTTGACAGCAAAGGCCCGATTACTTATAATTTATGGGTCCGCTTGAAAAAGGCCTGCAAGTGTGCTCCGCACCGCCTTACTCAGCGAGTCGAATAAAAAGACAGAGGTAGAAAAATGTACGCAGTTATTGAAACGGGCGGCAAGCAGTACAGAGTCGAGCAGGGAGACGTGATCTACGTCGAGAAGCTCGCAGCTGATGCTGAAGAGACCGTAACGTTCGACAAGGTCTTGGCAATCGGAGGAGAAAACACGGTTTTCGGCAATCCTGTGGTCGAGGGAGCTACCGTAACAGGTAAGGTCCTCAAGCAGGGAAAGGCAAAGAAGGTCGATGTTTTCACCTACAAACCCAAGAAGAACGAGAAGCGTCATCTGGGACATCGCCAGAGCTTCACAAAAGTTGAAGTCACAGCTATCAACGCGTAAGGAAACGGAGGAAGAAACTTATGGCACATAAAAAAGGTGTTGGTTCCACAAAGAACGGCAGAGACTCTGAGTCCAAGCGCCTCGGTGTCAAGAGAGCGGACGGACAGTTCGTTCTCGCTGGCAACATTCTTGTTCGTCAGCGCGGCACTCATATCCATCCCGGTCTGAACGTCGGGATCGGATCCGATGATACGCTGTATGCACTTGCAGACGGAACCGTCAGGTTCACACGTTATGGCAAGGACCGCAAAAAGGTCAACGTTATTAACTGAACCGAGTCCCGTGCTGCAAAGCACGGGATTTTTCTTTTTTTTTGAAACGACATGTTTATCGATAAGGCAAGGATATTACTGAAGGCCGGACGCGGCGGCGACGGAGCCGTCAGCTTCCACAGAGAGAAATTTGTTGCCGCAGGAGGCCCCGACGGAGGAGACGGAGGGGACGGCGGCAGCATCTATCTGGTTGCGGACGATCATCTCTCCACACTGAGCGATTACAAATACAGAAGGAAATACGAGGCCGGGAACGGCGAGAACGGAAGAGGCAACCGCTGCAGGGGAAAGAGCGCAGACGATCTCTACCTCAAGGTGCCCCGCGGCACCGTAGTCAGGGAATATGAGTCCGGCAAGATCATGGCGGATGTATCCGGAGACGAGCCTGTTCTGATCTGCAAAGGCGGAAGAGGCGGATTCGGAAACGCGAAATTCGCCACGCCGACGAGACAGATACCGCGGTTCGCGAAGACCGGGACACAAGGCGAGACCTTTGATATCGCGCTGGAGCTAAAACTGATAGCGGACGTGGGATTCGTAGGGTTCCCGAACGTGGGAAAATCGACTCTGCTGTCCGTGATATCAAATGCGCGGCCCAAGATAGCCAACTATCATTTCACGACGCTGAGCCCGAATCTGGGCGTTGTGAACTGCGGGGAATCCTCCTTTGTGGCGGCCGACATACCCGGTCTGATAGAGGGAGCCAGCAGGGGTATCGGCCTCGGTTACGACTTCCTCAGACATATCGAGAGATGCAGGCTGATCGTGCATATCGTAGACGTGTCCGGGAGCGAGGGCAGAGATCCGCAGGCGGATTACGAACAGATCAACAATGAGCTCTCCTCATTCAGCGAGGAACTCGGAGCAAGAAAGCAGATAGTGGTCGGAAACAAGATCGACATCGCTTCCGATGAACAGAGAGAAGCGTTTGCCTCTTACATCAGAGAGAAAGGCCTCGACTATCTGGAGATCTCCGCCGCCACCACTGAGGGTACGAAGGAACTAGTCAACAGATGCGCTGAGGCGCTCTCGGGTCTGCCTCCGGTGGCCGTGTTCGAACCTGATTTCGTCAGGCCCGATAAGGGCGGAAGAAACAGGGATTTCGAGATCCGCAGGGACGAAGAGAACGAAGAGTGGGTCATCGAAGCTCCCTGGCTGGAGAGGATCCTCATGCAGAGCAACGTGGACGACTACGAATCCCTTATGTACTTCCAGAACGCGCTGGCCGACTCCGGGGTGCTGGACAGGCTGGTGGAACTGAACGTACAGGAAGGCGACTCCATACGTATAGGAGATTATCAGTTTGATTACATTACCTGAACTGCAGGTGCTGTCCCGGCATGAAGCAAAGCAGAAGAGCCCCGTGGAGCTGGCATTCATCGGCGACGCGGTCTATGAACTGCTGGTCCGCGAACATATAAGCCTTACCCATGATGCCCCGGCTGCGGCGCTCCACAAGATGGCGATATCATATGTCCGCGCAGAGGCGCAGCATTCGGCGCTGGAAAAGATCGCCGGCAGACTCACGGAGGATGAGGCGGAAATGGCGCGCAGAGGGAGGAACGCAAACAAGGTGACATCCTCCAGAAACGCCGATCCCGCAGACTACAGAGCCGCTACGGGTCTGGAGACGCTGTTCGGATATCTCTACCTCACGGGGGACACGGAGCGTATCAGGGAACTGTTCTCGCTGATCATCAGCGAATGAGATTTTATTGCGCAGTGACTTTGCTTAAAATATAATTACAGGAGTAGACTTTCAGTTTTCTAAGGAGACGATACCATGTCAGGCCATTCCAAGTGGAACAACATCAAGAGAAAGAAAGAGAAGGCTGACGGCGCCAAGGCCAAGGTCTTCACCAAATATGCCAAGGAGATCGCAGTTGCCGTCAAGGAAGGCGGAAGCACCAACCCCGACACCAACGCGAGGCTCCGCGACGCCATATCCAAGGCAAAGGCCAATAACGTTCCCAACGACAATATCAAGAGAGTCATAGAGAAGGCGTCTTCCGACACCGCGAACTATGAGAGCATCGTGTACGAAGGCTACGGCCCCGGCGGCATCGCCGTCATCTGCGAGGCGCTCACCGACAACAGGAACCGCACTGCCGCGTCTGTCAGGCATCTGTTTGACAAATACGGCGGAAACCTCGGCACGACCGGATGCGTGTCCTATATGTTCACCCAGAAGGGCGTGATCGTCATAGAGGACGAGGATCCCATCGATGAGGACAAGCTGATGATGGAAGCGATGGATATCGACGGAGTCAACGACCTCGAGGTCAACGAGAACGTCGCCGAGATAACCACCGATCCCTATGATCTCGTCAAGGCCTGCGAAGGTCTGGAAGCTCTCGGATATACATTCTCATCGGCAGAAGTGGCGTATGTACCGTCCACCTACACTGCCCTGAGCGATCCCGAGCAGCTCAAGCAGATGGGAAATCTTCTTTCGCTTCTGGAAGAGGACGACGATGTCCAGGGCGTATGGCACAACCTGGAGAACGACGAGGACCTGCCGTAAGGCGATACAGTATAAACATTCAGCGGCGTTCTACGCCGCTGTTTTCGGAGGAAGGAACATGTCTGACAGAAAACTGTGCATGTGCTGCATGAGCCCGGTGCCTGCTGGCGCGCTGGCCTGTCCTTCCTGCGGATACAACGGCAGTCAGCAGAATCCTGAAGGTCTCCTCCCGATAGGCTCCAGGATCGGAAAAGGGAAATATCTGATCGGCAGGGCGGAGGAGATCCATACCGAGTGCGTCGACTATATCGCGTTCGACGTCAGCGGCTACAGGACGTGCACCGTCAGGGAATTCCTTCCGGCCGGCGGTATAGTCAGGGTCAAAGGCGAGATGGCGATGCAACCCATCAGCGGAGCGGAAAAGAGATTCAGATCAGGACTGAACAGGTTCGCTTCCGCCTACGGCTCCATGAGAGACCTGCCGGAGGAGTGTTCTGTGCCGAAGGTGCACGACCTCATCCAGCAGAACGGCACTGCGTACGCCGTCATCGACAAATTCTCCGGAATGACGCTCAGGGAGCTGCTGAGGAGAAACGGCGGAACGCTGTCCGTCGCTCAGACACAGATAGTGATGGAACCGGTGATGGATGCGCTTGAGGCAGTCCACGCCAAGGGCCTGTTCCACGGCAACATCTCACCTGACAATATACTTATCAATAATAACGGCGACGTGAGACTCGATGAGTTCTCCGTCGGGGACACTCCGTCGACCCAGAAGGCTGTGGGGTTCTGCTCACCGGAATGCGAATCGGGCGAGAAAGCCCAGGCCATCGGCGACGTATACAGCCTCGGCGCGGTATTCTACCGCTGCGTACTGGGCGTAGCGCCTCAGGACGGAGTGCAGAGGAAGAATTTCGATACTCTGACCACCATGGCCGAGATGTCGGAGGATGTACCGGAGGAAGTCTCCGCTGCGGTATGGAACGCCATGCTTGTGAACAAAGCGAACAGGACTGCGTCGGTGCGGGATTTCAGAAGGGCTCTCCGGGGAGAACCGCCTGCGGAAGACGCGGGATCAGTGGTGTCGCAGCTGTTCTACAGCAGCGAGGAGGAAGCGGCGAACGCCGAGGAACAGAAAAAGAGACGCAACAGATGGAGATATCTGTCACTCATCTCGATCTGTCTGCTGGGCGTGATGACTGCCGTCTATTTCGTCAGCGTGGAATCCGCTAAGAGAGAAAGAGAGAGGCGCAGGGCTGAGGAGCAGGAGAATCTGCCGCAGAGCCTTACCGTGGAAGCGCCTGATTACAGGGGAAAGAAGATATCCGAAACGGATCTCGATACGCTGTCCTTCGATTTCGTAGTGATCACCACTCACGCTGAGGGGACCGAAGAGGACGTGATCGTGAACCAGGATCCCTATCCGGGGACTGAGATGGAGCCCGATCACAGGACCATCACTCTCTTCGTGAACAGGATCAAGGAAACGGCTGTGATGCCTGATCTCATAGGGCTTTATCTGCCGAACGCGGAGCAGCTGCTCGACGGTTATGGAATAAAATATGAAGTCGTATTCGAAGAAGCGGAGGACAAGTTCCCCGGCCTCGTTTATGAGCAGAGCGTAGAGAAGGGGACTGAGATCGATCTTACGGAAACAGTGATCATAAAGATCCAGCCCGATCCTTTCGATCCTGATATGGACGGTGTGCCCGATGCGGAAGAGGAAACGGAAGAAACAGGTTGAGATACACTGCACATAAAGAAGCCCGGTCGCAAGACCGGGCTTCCGCACTATAAATGATCCTGATTATTTCAGGCGTTTTCTACGATAGCTGTTATGGCTGCCTCAATTCCCCTGACGATATCGTCTTTGGAGAGAGACGGGGTGTTTGCGCGGTTCAGTACCTGCTCGTGCAGATACGGCACGTGCATGAATCCGCCCTTCATGTCCGGGAACTCCTTGGAGATGTGATAAAGCACACCGTACATGAGATGATTGCACACGAAGGTGCCTGCGGTATAGGATACACTGGCAGGAAGACCGGCTTCCTTGATCTTTGCCACCATTGCCTTTACGGGCAGCGAGGTGAAATAGGCGGTCTCGCCGTCTTCAAAGATCGTTCTGTCGAAAGGCTGGTTCCCTTCGTTGTCCTCTATACGCGCATCATCGAGGTTGATGGCCACGCGCTCTGGTGTGAGACCGACTCTGCCGCCGGCCTGGCCGATGCAGAAGGTGACGTCGGGGTTCTCTCTCTTCATGGCCTCATAGACCGTTTCGATCGATTTCCCGAAGACCGTAGGTACGACGACCTTGACGATCTCGGCACCGGCAATGTTATCGGCGACGGCTGCCACTGCCTCCTGAGCAGGGTTTACCGGTTCTCCGCCGAACGGATCAAAAGCAGTAAGTAATACCTTCATTGTTAGGACTCCTAACTGTTAAGTCAGAATATCCGCGCGCAGCTTGCTGCGCGCGGATACTGTTCTTCTTTAGAATGCGAAGAGATACATCAGAATGATGTGGATGACGAGCATGCAAAGCGCAACGGGGACCTGGCTCTTGATGATGGCGTATTTGTTCTTGACCTCAAGAAGAGCTGCAGGCATGATGTTGAAGTTTGCAGCCATCGGTGTGCAGAGTGTTCCGCAGTAACCGGCCGTAAGACCGAGAGCACCGACAACGATCGGGTTGGCTCCCTGGGAAATGAGGAACGGGATGCCGATACCGACTGTGATGACCGAGAAGGCGGCGAAGCCGTTGCCCATGATGATGGTGAACAGCGCCATCGCGATGCAGTAGACTGCGCAGGCGATGAGTTTGTTGCCTTCGGGGATGATCGCGGAAACGCCCTTGGAGATGACGGTTCCTACTCCGGCGGCAGTGAACAGTGTGCCGAGTGCGGAGAGGACCTGGGGAAGAATGCCGGTGACGCCGACATTGTCCATGAGACGGGTTCCGTCAGCAACGATATACTTCGGGTCTGCCTTTGTCATGCAAAGGACAGTGATAAGGGCGCACAGACCGCCAAGACAAATGGCGTTGTTGGAGGTCATCCAGCTGAGTGCGGGGACCTTTGAGCCGAGAGTAGCGAATACGACGGAGGAAAGCGCGAGAACGAGGGCGGGGATGAAGATCTTGTAGCCGAACTTATCCGCCTGCTCGCGGACTGATGTGGGATCCGGCACATCGCTGGCGCTCTGTACGACGCCCTTGATGCCGGAAAGCACGGCCAGCACTACTACGCAAAGACCGATGATCCACTTCGGTACCCAGTTGCCGAAGATGAATGTAAAGGCAAGAACGAACCAGAAAGCGGCAGTCGTAGCCTTCTTCTGGGCACCGGGATCCTTAACGGCCTTGAGACCGACAAGAGCAAATACGATGCCGATCAGTGTGAAGAATACTTCAGAAAGAATCTGGCTGAATGTCATTTTGTGCTCCTTTCTGCTGCAAGCTTGTCAAGCTTCTTGTCTACGATCACCGTGCGGACGAAGCCGACGATGACGGAGATAACAGCGATCGGGATAGACCAGCGGGCGATATCCATCGCGGAGACCTCATGTCCCTGCTCGGTGAGAGTGGAGACGATGAGGGCGGTTCCGGAGGAAGCCATGAAGCAGTTCTGAGCATAGAAGTTGCCGTAGTTCTCAGATCCTGCGGCGGCGCCGCGGATGGTGTCGGTCATTTCGTCGGTCAGCTCGCCGTACTTGGCGGCAGCTGCGCCTTCAGACATGGGAACGACAACAGGACGTACGAACTGGGGGTGTCCGCCAAGACGTACTGAGAAAGCGGCAGCCAGTGTGCGGATCGCTTCATAGATCCAAATGACACGGCCGGAGGTTGCGTTTTTGAATGTACGGATAAAATCTATGGCCTTTTCCTTAAGTCCATAGCGCTCGCAGATACCGATGGCGGGAAGTGTGAGAACGAACAGTGTTGCTGTCCTCTGGCTCACGAATGATTTTCCCAGCGTCTCAAGGATCTCGAGCGGGCTCATGCCGGCGACAAGTCCGGTCGCCAGACCGGCAAGAACCACTGTGGCGAGTGTGTCAAACTTCAGCGCAAAGCCGACGATGACGATCACGACGCCAATTAGTTTCAGGATGTCCATACTCTTTCTCCTTTGCTGAAAGTGTTTATATGATTCCCGCGCTGTACCATAAACGCAGGTGATCAACTGTCGTATTTGGAGAACACGGCCGGGGCTTCGTTCTCCGCAGCAGGGGCCGTCTGTGCCTCTACCGTTTCTGAGGGCACGGAAGGATCTCCGCTGTAGCCTATGATGTTGCGTGAGTCCACGGTGAAGCATGCTTCCAGGACTCTGGTGATGATCCTTTCGGTCTCCTGGCGGTCTTTGCCCGTGAGCTCCATGAGCTCATCGATGGTCCAGACGTTCTGCTTGATCAGTTTCAGAGGATAGACCCTAAGCTCACGCAGAAGCTGGAACAGTATCACAGCGATGACCGAGAACGGAACACAAAGCAGTGTGCGCCAGAACGTGAACTCCATATGCAGCTTTCCGTTCCGAAGCGACAGAAGCAGTATGATGATCGTGACGCAGGTGCTGAGCAGGAAAGCATAGATAATGGTAT
This sequence comes from Oscillospiraceae bacterium, assembly GCA_017548485.1. Taxonomy (GTDB): domain Bacteria; phylum Bacillota; class Clostridia; order Oscillospirales; family Ruminococcaceae; genus RUG11783. The sequence continues at coordinate 13,029 of JAFYZY010000172.1, forward strand.
CCAGTCCGCCGGTCCTCATGGCGACGAGCCTTATGGGATGATCGAAATCATAGCGAACGAGTTCGGGCTTGCTCTTCTTTTTATCAGATAGTTTTTCCGCTCTACTCACTGATCCGGCTCCAGTCGCGTCATCGGCAGTTCTGCCATTGGCGCTTTACCCATTTAATGCACAAAATTATATCACAATAGATTTTTAAAAAGCAATACTGATATTATACAGTCGGAAGAGCCGCGGATATGGAACAGACCGGACTGCAGGGGTATAATTGACATGCTCTGAACTGAAAGGATAAGCGAACCATGAGGATACAGACAGGCGTTTCGATAATAATGAACAGATGGCTGGAAGTCGACAGGAACGAGCTCGTCCTCTTCATCACTGATGAGACTCATCTGCGTGAAGCACAGGCAGTGGATGCCTGGGCCAGGTCCAGCGATTCGGTCCTCAAAACGGTGGTGCTTCCCTCCGACAAGATCCAGAACGGCACAGCGATCTCGGAGATGGAAGAACAGCTGTGCAGGGCAAATGTGATCATAGGCGCCACAGACTATTCTTTCATCACCACTCCGGAAGTCAAGAAAGCCACGGAACAGGGGGCCAGATTCCTGTCCATTCCGCTCTCCTGCTCCGACGGAACATCGCTGCTTGAGAACGATTTCATAGCCATGGACTGCAGATGGACCGCGAGGATGGCCAAGAAACTGCTCCCAAAGATCAACAGGAGCAGCACGCTGCACGTCGAGACCGGCCTGGGCACGGATCTTACCTTCTCCGTCAAGGGACGCAAAGGAGGATACTATAACGGCAGCGCCGCCAGGAAAGGCAGCGTCTCAAGCGCGAGCTTCGAGGTGTATGTGGCTCCGGTAGAAGACGCCACTGAAGGGAAACTGGTCCTGGACGGCTCGCTGGGATATGAGGGCATAGTTAAGGAGCCGATCCACATAGAGTTCTCGCACGGGAGACTGCACACCACAGACACACACGATGACGCAGTGAGACTTGTCCGTTATATTGAGAGCTTCGGCGACGAGACGATGTGGATGAACGGCGAGTTCGGCATCGGACTGAACGCCCTGTCGAAGTGCAGGGGCATCTCATATATAGAGGACGAGTCCACATACGGGACATTCCACATCGGAATGGGACGAAATATCTCACTGGGAGGAGTCCAGCACGCCAAAGGCCATTTCGATATAGTCACCCACAATCCGACGATCTGGGCTGACGGTGACTGCATCATGAAAGACGGCGAAGTCGTCGAATGAAAAACAGGGAAGGAGAATCGTCATGGCACTGAACCCGATGATGCTGCTTAAGATAAGGAAGATGTGGGGGCAGTTCACTGCTGCCCATCCGAAACTGCTTCCGTATTTCAGAGAGATCAGGAATTCCGGATATGTAGGAGACGGAAGCGTCATCGATATCACGGTGACATCGCCTGACGGAAGAGATCTCAGGTACAATATGAGGGTCACCTCCGAGGACCTTGAGCTTTTGAGGTCGATCGCGGACATCGGACGCGATGCGGCGCAGGAGTGATCAGCGGAATTATTTCGATATTGTCACAGATTTGTTATTGACTCGGAGCGGTTTAAAGCATAAAATTCATTTCAACAGAATATTACCCAAGGCTGGGAAGAGAAGAGTAAGCATCATTCAGCGGCTTCAGAGAGCTCCGTAAGGTGAAAGGGAGTGCCGGTGGTCCTGCCGAACATGGTCTCGGAGCCGCGCGGCCGAATCGTTTTAAGCCGCGACGGGAGTGCCCGATACAGCACAGGAGCGTGTTGGCGCTCTGTAAGGTCCCGTCCTGAGAAGGCGGGATGAACCAAGGTGGTACCACGAAGTGTAATGCTGTCGTCCTTGTTGGGACGGCAGCTTTTTTTGTTTGGAGGGAACAATGTCTTCTGCAAATGATGTGATCATTCATGTCGAAGGCCTCGGAAAGATCTATGAGCAGGGAAAACCCAATGAAGTCAAGGCTCTGGATGATGTCAGCATCGATATTCTCAGAGGGGAGATCTTCGGGATCATAGGACTGTCCGGGGCAGGCAAGAGCACTCTGGTGAGATGCATAAATCTGCTGGAGCGTCCTACATCGGGGAGAGTATCGGTCGACGGAAACGAGCTCACCGGGCTGGATCCCGCCGGGCTGAGAAAAGCCAGAAGAAAGATAGGAATGATCTTTCAGGATTTCAACCTTCTGGAACAGAGCACGGCTCTGGAGAATGTATGCTTTCCTCTCAGGATATCGGGATCCGGCAGACAGGACGCAGAAAAGAGAGCAGGAGAACTGCTGGAGAGAGTCGGACTGGCAGGGAAGGAAGGATCATATCCGTCGCAGCTGTCCGGAGGACAGAAGCAGAGAGTTGCGATAGCCCGTGCGCTGGCCAGCGATCCGGACGTGCTGCTCTGCGACGAGGCGGTATCAGCTCTGGACCCGACCACGACCAACCAGATACTGGAGCTGCTGCAGGAGATCAACAGGGATCTCGGGGTCACCATAGTAATGATCACCCATGAGATGAAGGTCATCGAGAAGATATGTTCCAGAGTCGCGATCCTTGCAGACAACCATATCGTGGAATCAGGGAACGTAAGCGATGTTTTCAGGAATCCCCAGACGGATGCGGCAAAAAAACTGATACTCCCTTCCGGAGGAGTAGAACCCTTCGACGGCAGCGGAAGGCTGCTGAGGCTGGTATTCGACGGTACGACCACAGACAAACCGATCGTCGCCAACATGGTGCTCAGCTGCGGAGAACCGGTGAGCATCGTGGCCGCCGATACCAAACAGATCGACGGAAAGACCTTCGGACAGCTGATCATACAGCTGCCGTCAGCAGCAGGGTCAGCCGAGAGGATGATGGCCTATCTGGACAGCGAGAACATTTCCTACACGGAGGAGACAGATGTTTGAGAGCAAATTCCTGGGGCTGGTGATCACCGGCTTCTTCGAGACGATATACATGACGCTGGCGGCTTCGCTGCTTGCGTACATGATCGGGCTCCCGCTTGGCGTGTTCCTTTCGGTCAGCAGACCCGAGGGCATATCCCCGAGACCTCTGCTCAATAAGATATGCGGAGCAGTCGTGAACCTGCTCAGATCAGTGCCTTTCGTGATCCTTCTGGTCGCAGCGATACCGCTGACCAGGCTGATCACGGGAACATCGGTGGGGTCGTCCGCCACTATAGTCCCGCTGGTCATCGCCTCATTTCCGATAGTGGCAAGAAGCGTGGAGGCATCCGCGTCATCGGTCAGGCACGGAGTGATAGAGGCGGCTCAGAGCATGGGAGCCACCAATATGCAGATAATAACCAAGGTTATACTTCCGGAAGCGGTGCCCTCGCTCATCACCGGAGCGGCGTCTTCTCTGATAACGGTGCTCGGATTCTCCGCCATGGCAGGCGTATGCGGCGGAGGGGGACTTGGATCCATAGTGATCAACTACGGGTACTACCGCGGGGAGACTGGCATAATGTACGTTCTTATCGTTGTCCTGGTCCTCCTGGTCCAGATCATACAGGAAGCAGGGGCAAGGCTCTCGGTCAGAAGCGACAGAAACTCAAAAAGCAGTAATTAAAGGCAGTGCCTTATTTAATGGAGGAAATAAAAAATGAAAAAGATCCTGGCAATCGTACTCATCGCGGTATTCGCGCTCTCACTGGCATCCTGCGGCAAGAAGGACTCCAAGACCATCACCGTAGGCGCAACGCCCGTACCTCATGCGGAAATACTCGAAGTCTGCAAGGAGATCCTTGCGAAGGAAGGCATCACGCTGGTCATCAAGGAATTCGACGACTACGTGATCCCCAACACATCCACGGAAGACGGCAGCCTCGACGCCAACTACTTCCAGCACGTCCCGTACCTCGACAGTTTCAACGCCGAGAGAGGAACGCACCTTGTCTCTGTCTGCGCAGTGCACTATGAGCCTCTCGGACTCTATCCCGGCAAGTCCAAGTCCCTGAGCAGTATCCCGGACGGAGCGACGGTCGCGGTCCCCAACGACACCAGCAACGAGGCAAGAGCTCTGCTCCTGCTTGAGTACAACGGCATAATCAAGCTGGATCCCAATGCAGGCATGAATGCTACCGTGCTCGATATTACAGAGAATCCGCACAATATCGAGATCGTAGAGATGGAAGCCGCGCAGCTCACTGCGCATCTCCCGGACGTCGACTATGCGGTC
>JAFYZY010000173.1 GCA_017548485.1 Oscillospiraceae bacterium
TCACAAACCATCAACAATCTCTGCCGGACACTTTATAAATGCGTCCGGCATTTTTCAAAAGGACTTAACATGTCGGTAAAAAAACTGAGTATACTTGGATCTACGGGCTCCATCGGGACCCAGGCATTGTCTCTTGTGGACAGCCTGGGCATCGAGGTGACCGCGCTCAGCGCCTCAAGGAACTCCGTGCTTATGGAAGAACAGGTCAGAAGATTCAGGCCTTCCATGGTATGCATGGCGGACGAGGATGCAGCCGCAGATCTGCGCGTACGCATAGCAGACCTCGGAACGAAGATCCTTTCCGGAGAACAGGGGATGGTCGAGATCGCGGCGTCCGCTGACTGCGATACGGTGCTCAACTCAGTGGTCGGCATAGCGGGACTGCTGCCGACTCTTGCCGCTATAGATGCGGGAAAGGACATTGCTCTCGCGAACAAGGAGACGCTGGTGACCGGAGGACAGATCGTCACATCCAGGGTCAGGGAAAAGGGCGTGCAGCTGCTTCCCGTTGACAGCGAGCATTCCGCGATCTTCCAGTGTCTGCAGGACAGGCATTCCGCTGCAAGACTCGAGAGGATACTGCTCACAGCGTCCGGCGGGCCGTTCTGGGGAATGACGAAGGAACAGCTGGCGTCCGTCACCGTGGCCGATGCCCTGAAGCATCCGAACTGGAGCATGGGCAGGAAGATCACCGTTGACAGCGCCACTATGATGAACAAGGCGTTCGAATTCATGGAAGCCATGTGGCTCTTCGGGGTCGCGCCGGAGAAGATAGACATTGTCGTACACAGACAGAGCATCCTTCACTCGGGGGTGGAGTTCGAGGACGGCGCGCTGATAGCTCAGCTTGGCGTGCCAGACATGAGACTTCCGATACAGTACGCCCTGACATATCCCGACAGAAAGTACTGCTCCGAGGAGCGGCTGACCATAGAAAAGATGGCCAGTCTGACTTTTGAAAGACCTGACCCGGAAACCTTCACCTGCCTCGCTGCGGGGATCTCCGCGGCAGAAAAGGGAGGCCTGGCACCGACTGCGGCAAACGCCGCGAACGAGATCGCGGTGCAGCTGTTCCTGGACGGCAGCATAGGTTTCCTCGACATAGGTGATATGGTCTCGAGGGCGGTGGCGTCAGCGTCTGATAACAGAGACATCACACTTGACGACATCCTTGCCTGCGACAGGGAAGTGCGCGCAGAGTGCCTCGCAGAATACAAAAGATAAACAGCAGGAGTTCATTATATGAAGCCTTTTATCACTATAGTCGCATCCATATTCGTGTTCGGGCTCGTGATCTTCATACACGAGTTCGGGCATTTCATCACTGCCAAGAAGTCCGGAGTCAAGGTCAACGAGTTCTCCATAGGAATGGGACCGCTGCTGTTCTCCAGGACCAAAGGCGAAACGCAGTACAGCGTGCGTCTTCTTCCCATAGGCGGCTACTGCCAGATGGAGGGAGAAGACGAGGACAGCGACGACGAGGGCTCATTTACCAACGCTTCGGTCTGGAAACGCATTGCCATAACAGTGGCAGGCGCTGTCATGAACCTTATCCTGGGATTCCTGATCCTGGGGATACTGACCGCCACCGGAGGTTCCATAGCGTCCAGGACGGTAGGGAAGTTCTATGATGATTCCGCCACCGAGGCATCCGGACTGAAGATAAACGACAAGATCATAGGCATCAACGGAAGTCACGTGTTCGTGGCCGAAGACATCTTCTACGAGATGATGTATGTTGAGGACGGCAAAGCCGATCTGGAAGTCATCCGCGACGGCGAGAGGATCACCCTGAAGGACGTCAGGTTCAAGACGAACTGGGATGAGGAGAACCAGATCAATGTCATCGAGCTGGATTTCGCGGTGTACGGAGTAAAGAAGACCGTCGGGACTGTTATACAGTCCTCTTTCCTGCAGGCGGTCTCAACCACCAGGATGATCATCAAGTCGGTCATACAGATGATCACCGGAACGGTCCCGGCGAACAGCATATCAGGCCCTGTGGGGATCATCTCGGTAATCGGCGACGCCGCCGGGCAGGGGATCAGGTCCCTTCTGAATATCCTTTCATATATCTCGATCGACCTCGGTGTCATGAACCTCCTGCCCATACCCGCGCTGGACGGCGGCAGACTGCTCACGCTGTTCATCGAGGCGGTCACAAAGAAGAAGCTCAGCAGGAAATGGGAGATCGCGATCAACATCGCAGGTTTCGTCCTGCTCATAGGACTTATGATTTTCGCCACATACAACGATATCCTGAGGATGATCAGAAAATGACCCGGACAGTAAAAGTCGGAAATCTTGAGATAGGAGGCGGGGCACCCGTCTCCATACAGTCGATGCTGAATATCCACAACAGCGACATAGAAGGCAATGTGCAGCAGGCCATAAGGCTGGAAGAAGCGGGATGCGAGATCATCCGAACTGCGGTTCCGAACATGGATGCGGTCGCGCTGATCCCGGCCCTCAAGAAGGCGGTAAAGTGTCCCATAGTGGCTGACATACACTTTGACTACAGACTTGCCCTCGCGTCGGTGGACGCCGGCGTGGACAAGGTAAGGATCAATCCCGGGAACATAGGTTCCGCGGAACGGGCCAGGGAAGTCGTCCTGGCGTGCAAGCACGCCTCCGTGCCTATCAGAGTAGGCGTCAACAGCGGTTCCTGCGAGAAGGACCTGCTGGAGAAATACGGCGGTCCCACGGCGGAAGCGCTGTTTGAGAGCGCCATGAAACATGTCCGCATCATCGAGGACTGCGAGTTCTATGACACGGTCATCTCGATGAAATCCTCCGATGTCGCTACCATGGTAAAGGCGTACCGCCTTGCGGCCGGATCCTGCGACTACCCGCTGCATCTGGGAGTAACGGAAGCCGGAACGCTTGAGAGCGGCACGGTAAAGTCCGCGATCGGCATCGGAAGCCTGCTTCTGGACGGGATCGGCGACACAGTCAGGGTATCCCTTACAGATGATCCCGTTGCGGAAGTGCATGCCGCAAAGCAGATCCTCTCCGCGGCCGGAGTCAGACAGTTCGGACCGGTGCTGGTATCCTGCCCCACCTGCGGAAGGACCGAGATAGATCTTGTGTCCATCGCAAAGAAGGTCGAAGAAGGACTGAAGGACTGCGACCTCAACATCAAGGTGGCTGTGATGGGATGCGTGGTCAACGGACCGGGAGAGGCCAGAGAGGCCGACATAGGTATCGCCGGAGGAAAGGGAGAGGCGATACTTTTCAGAAAAGGTGAGACAGTGAGAAAGATCAGCGGCGATATAGCGCAGATCCTTCTCGATGAGATATACAGCATGGGCAGGAACTGAAATTGGCCGCATTGTTGAGTGACTTCATCCCCGGATCGTATTCCGTGGATGCAGAGATCAGGAAGATCGAAGTTGGAAAGGATGGCGAGACCTTATCCGTCATCCTGTTTTCGCGTGTCTTCGATGCGGATCTTGTCGCTCAGGCCAAGAAAGCTTTCTCGGAGAAGTTCCCGAACAGAAGGATCGAGATAAGACTCCGGTTCCCGGAGGAGACGTTCTGCGGTGACGCGCTGCAGACGCTCATAGAAGACGTCAAATATACCGGAAAGCCGGTGAACGGCTTCTTCCGAAACGCGTCTATGGAGATCGACGGGGATAAAGTCATCATAAAACTGCCCAACAAGACCGCTTCCATACTGGAAGAGATGGATATGCCTCTGTGCATCCAGAGGAGCA
>JAFYZY010000174.1 GCA_017548485.1 Oscillospiraceae bacterium
AAGGATACTGGTCGCGCACAACGCGTCCTTCGACATGAGCTTCCTGAAATCCGCCTGCAGGAGATGCGGGTTCTCGGATGCCTTCGAGCTGCCCTGCGTGGATACGCTGGCGCTGGCGCAGACCCTGCTGCCGGATCTGGCAAGACACCGCCTGGATTCGCTGACAAAATACTTCAAGCTCCCGAAATTCAACCATCACAGGGCGTCTGACGACACGGTCGCTCTGGCCAGGATATATCTGAAACTGATAGAGATGCTGGACGAGCAGGGGATCACGAGCTTCTCCGACATCAACTCCCGCCAGGGAGGCAAGAACATAAAGCACGGGAAGCTCTTCCATATGATCCTTCTCGTCAAAGATCTCACAGGCCTCAAGAATCTCTATACACTGGTCTCGCTGAGCAACGTGAAGTATTTCCACGGAAAGCCCAGGATACCTCTTTCTGAACTGCTCAAATACAGGGAAGGACTTCTCATCGGCTCCGCCTGTCAGGCAGGAGAGGTGTATTCCGCAATACTCGATCACAGGTCCTCAGAAGAGATCGACGATATCGCGGAGAAATACGATTATTTCGAGATCCAGCCCGTCTGGAACAACGAGTTCCTGGTCAGGGAAGGCAGACTGCAGAGCGACGACGACCTCAGGGACATCAACCGCAGGATCGTCGAGCTCGCAGACAGGCACGGAAAGCCCTGCGTGGCGACCTGCGACGTCCACTTCCTCGACGAGAAGGACGGCATCTACAGAAAGATACTGCTGCACGGAACGGGCTATACCGATTCCGATGACCAGGCGCCTCTCTGCTTCAGGACCACGCGTGAGATGCTGGATGAGTTCTCATATCTCGGAGAAGAGAAGGCCAGGGAACTGGTGATCGCAAATCCCGCGAAGATAGCGGAACAGATCTCCGCGGATATCAAGCCGATCCCTGACGGAGCATTCACGCCTGACATAGAAGGCAGCGCGGAGCAGATCACCGAGAGGGCTTACAAACGGATCAGAGAACTGTACGGCGACCATCCGGACGAGTCCATACTCAACCGCACCAAGAGGGAACTGGATTCGATCTGCGGGAACAATTACGCCGTTCTTTACCTCATCGCTCAGAAACTGGTCGATAAATCAGAGAGCGACGGATATCACGTCGGCTCGAGAGGCTCGGTGGGATCGTCATATGTCGCATTCCTGCTTGGCATATCGGAGGTCAACCCTCTGCCCGTTCATTACCGGTGCCCTGAGTGCAGGCATTTTGAATACAGTTCGGACGCAGCGGACGGATTCGATCTTCCGGCAAAGAAATGCCCTGTCTGCGGAGCGGATATGATCGGAGACGGCCACGATATCCCGTTTGAGACGTTCCTCGGCTTTGAGGGAGACAAACAGCCCGATATCGACCTCAACTTCTCGTCCGAATACCAGTCCAAGATATTCAAATACACCGAGGAACTGTTCGGCAGTGAACATGTCTTCAAGGCCGGGACCATCATGGCTCTGCAGGACAGGAACGCGCTCGGATACGTCAAGAAATACTCAGAGGAGAAGGGAATAAGCTTCAACAAAGCGGAGCTCAGAAGGCTCTCCCTCGGCTGTACCGGGGTAAAGAGATCAACGGGCCAGCACCCCGGCGGGATGGTGGTAATACCCGACAACTACGACATCAACGACTTCACACCTGTCCAGCGTCCCGCAGACAAGGCGGAGAGCGATTTCGTGACCACGCACTTCGATTTCAACTCGCTGCACGATACGCTGCTCAAGCTGGACGAGCTCGGCCATGAAATTCCCACGATGTACCATTACCTGGAGTACTTCTCCGGGATAAACATCTCCGACGTCCCCACCGGAGACCAGGAAGTGTTCAAGATCTTCAACTCACCGGAACCGCTGGGCGTCACGGAGGCGCAGATCGGCAGCGCCACAGGCACCTACGGCATACCCGAGATGGGTACTGTCACATCCAGGAACCTGCTGGTCGAAGCAAAGCCGAAAGGCATCGCTGACCTCATCCAGATCTCAGGACTGTCTCACGGGACCGGCGTGTGGGCCGGAAACGCCCAGGATCTTATCAGAAACGGAACATGCGACATCTCACAGGTCATAGGGACCAGAGACGGGATCATGCTCAAACTGATCGAATACGGCGTGGATAAGATCGACGCTTTCAACATCATGGAGTTCGTCCGCAAGAACAAGCGTCACGCGCCGCTTCCGGATAAGATGGTGTCAGTAATGAAGGAGCACGGTGTTCCCGAGTGGTACATCGACTCCTGCCGGAAGATAGAATACATGTTCCCCAAAGCCCATGCGGCTGCGTATATCACTTCCGCAGTCAAGGTGGCCTGGTTCAAACTTCACCGTCCGATGGATTTCTATGCCGCGTATTTCACGGTCCGGGGCTGCGACACCGATGTGGACTATATCCTGGCCAAGCCGGACAAGATCCGCAGAAGGATAAAAGAGGTGGAGAAGATCACGGCAGACCGCTCGCTGCGCACCGCCAAGGATGAGGACGAGCTCGTGAGTCTGCAGATGCTGCTGGAGATGAAATGCCGCGGATTCGGAATGCTTCCGGTGGACCTGAGAAAGTCGCACTGGAAGAGATTCGAAAAAGAAGGCAACTCGCTGCGCATACCATTCTCCGTGCTCAAAGGCGTAGGAGAGTCGGCTGCCAGAGCCATCTACAATGCAGTCGAAAAGGGAGGTTTCACCACAGCGGAGGATCTCGCCGCTGAGGAAGGCGTCACACAGTCACTGCTGGATATCCTCGATTCCTACGGCGCGATGGGCGACCTTCCCAAGACAAGACAGCTGTCTCTGTTCTGAAAAACTGATATACAGAAATGTGCCGCGGGCTTACTGCCTGCGGCACTTGCATATTCTGTTTTGTCTGGTTCAGTAGAACATATCACGGAAGGGCATATCTTTCAGCCTGAAGGTCTTTCCCGAGATGCCCGCCAGCACGGGGATATCGGTCTTGGGGATCTGAACGCTGTATGCGGCGAGCATCTGTCTGCCGGCGCCGTATCGGCGGTTGGCATCTCTGTCTCCGTACTTGCCGTCTCCCAGTATAGGCGCTCCGAGAAAGGAAAGGTGAGCTCTGATCTGGTGTGTCCTCCCCGTATGGAGGATGCATTCCGCGAGCCAGAGACCGTTCTTCTCCGACAGGGTCCTGAACTCAGTTATAATCTTCTGCCAGCCTTCCTTCTCATCGGAACGGACCCTGACGGTGTTCTTCTTCTCATCCTTGAGAAGCCACGCTTCATATATGCCGTCGCGGGGAGGTCGGGAGACTGTGACCGCGAGATATGTCTTCCTGATGCTTCCGTCCTTTATCAGGGCGTTCATCGCCTTTACCGCCTCATGGTTCTTGCCGGCAAGCACGATGCCCTCCGTGTTCCGGTCAAGCCTGTTGCACAGCGCAGGAGCGGATCCTCCCGCGTCGGGATCGTATTCACCGTTCTCATACAGATGTCTGAGGAATCTCGCTACCAGGTTGTCGCTGTATTCTCCCGCATAAGGATGGGAGCTGAGCCCCTGAGGCTTATAAAGGACCGCCGTATCGGCATCTTCGTAGAGCACGCCGAGATCCGCAGACGCCCTCATGAAATCCGGAAGGCTCTTCTTCTCAAAACTCGATTCGTCCAGCCACAGCTGGATGACGTCTCCCTCTGCAAGGCGGTCGTCCGGGTGGCACTTTTTGCCGTTGAGCTTTATCCTTTTGGTCCTGATCGCCTTGTACAGTCCGCTTACAGGGAGGGAAGGCGCGGTCTTCTCCACGAATCTTGACAGTCTCATCCCGCTGTTGCGGGAATCTATCACATATTCACGCATGACTGACCTCCTTCCTCCTGCCCGAAATACATGCTTCCGGGATGATAATCAAATTGCGGCATGCAGGTAATTAGTATATAATGACAGAAGCCGAAACGCAAAGGCAAAGCACACACCTGTGTTGTGTGCTTTTTTCCTCAATTCAGTTTCCGGGGTTATTTATGTCAGGCGAGAAGTTCAAGCTGGTATCGAAATTCCAGGCCACCGGAGATCAGCCTGAAGCCATAGCGGCCCTCACGGAAGGGGTGCTCAGAGGCGACAGGATGCAGACGCTCAAAGGCGTCACGGGATCGGGGAAGACCTTCACGATGGCGAACATAATCGCCAATGTCAACAGGCCGACGCTGGTCCTTGCCCACAACAAAACACTGGCTGCGCAGCTTTGCTCGGAATTCCGCGAGTTTTTTCCGGAAAACCGGGTAGAGTACTTTGTTTCGTACTACGATTACTATCAGCCGGAAGCTTATATACCCAACACCGACACATACATAGAGAAGGACAGCGATATCAACGACGAGATAGACCGCATGAGGCACTCCGCCACATCGGCACTCTCCGAGCGGGACGACGTTATCATCGTCGCGTCCGTGTCCTGCATATATTCTCTGGGAAACCCGATAGACTACAGAAAGTCCGTTATCTCGCTGCGTCCCGGGATGCACTATGAGAGAGACGAACTGCTCAGAAGGCTCGTTGAACTGCAGTATGAGCGCAATGACGTCGGTTTCGAGCGGAACCGGTTCAGGGTCAGGGGAGACGTGGTGGAGGTGTTCCCCGTGTACAGCAATGACAAAGCTGTCAGAATAGAGTTCTTCGGGGACGAGATCGACCGCATCTCAGAGATCAGCACTGTCACCGGAGCGAAGACGCTCTCGCTCGAGCATGTGGCCATCTTTCCGGCATCTCACTACGTGATACCGAGGGACACTCTGCTGGAGAAGCTGGACGAACTCAGGGAGGAGATGGACGAGCGGGTCGAGTGGTTCAAATCCCATGGCAAGCTCATAGAAGCCCAGCGCATAGCTCAGCGGACCATGGCTGACATCGAGATGATCACCGAAGTCGGCACCTGCAAGGGAGTGGAGAACTACTCAAGAGTGCTTTCGGGAAGAGCTCCCGGGAGCGAGCCCTCCACACTGCTCAGCTATTTCCCCGATGACTAC
>JAFYZY010000175.1 GCA_017548485.1 Oscillospiraceae bacterium
AGATTCGAGAATCCTCACGGATACTATGTTGACCTCTCTCAGAAGCTTTACGATATCAAAACAGAGCTCCTGTATGAAGGCAGCAACCATAAGGAGTGATCATAGAAGATACAAAAAGGTCATCAGCCGCGGCTGATGACCTTATCTTATTCAAAGTGAAACGTCGGTTATTGTGCCCGGGTGAAAACGTCACGGTTCAAAACGGCTCCGATCTGCTCACCGGAAAATCTGAGCTCGTCGGTATCGATAAGCACGAGGGAGAAGGAACTGACGTCAGAACCCAGGAAGTCATCACTGTCCCGGTCCTTGATGACGCACTCTGCCCGGTCATCTCTGACGCTCACTGTGCCGCTGACAGAGGTCATGACTACGTCGGAACTTCCTGAAAGGGAATCGAAGCGGAGAGAAAATGTGCCGTCTTCTTTGATCTCCAGAACGGAGATCCTTCCGTGCCAGCTGTCATCGTCTGTTGAACTGTGATCCAGGGCAGACCAGCTGCAGGAGAAAGATCCTACGAACGGAGAATCCTTCAGATCCTTTCCGCTGTATGCCGGTGTGGATGGAATAGGCTCGAGTATGATCTCCTCATCTTCCTCCTGATGTTTGTTTTTTCCGCAGGAGACAAGAGAGATTATCAGGAGAAGAACAGAGAACAGGCATATTATCTTTTTTAACGATCTGTCCGTCATCACACCAAACCTGAATAATAGATTCTTAATGGAAGCACTATTTGACTTCTTTTGAATCATTATAGCACAAAGATTACATGCAAAGGATCATGCGACAAGGTTCTTTATCATGGCTTGAATGGGTTCCTGATTTTGCAAAAAACGCTAATAATAGTATAATTATCGGTGACTTAACGAAAGGTTAGTAATTATGCAATGAAAACGAAACAGTTCATTACTATCATAATATCGTGCCTCCTGATACTGGCTGTCGGGATCCTGGGGATCAGAGAGTCGGGCTTCTTCGGTGGCAAAGAGTCATACGTAGGATCGTACATCTCGGTCATCTGGATCAGCGGGACCATAGGGGAAACATCCTATGATATCTTCGGAAACGAGACGTCCCTGTCCACCTTCACGATCTGCGACTATCTGGATCAGATCGCTGCGGACAGACACAACAAGGGACTGTTCATAGAGATAGATTCCCCCGGTGGATCTGTTTACGACAGCGACAAGATCTATCAGGCGCTGATGGAGTACAAGGAGCTCACCGGACGCCCCATCGTGGCAGCGTGCCTCAGTACCATGTGTTCCGGAGCGTACTATATCGCAAGCGCGGCTGATGAGATCTACGCGGAAAGAACGGCGGATGTCGGATCCATAGGAGTATACATCGAGATGATGGACGTCTCCGAACTCGCAGGCAAGCTCGGAGTCAAGGTCGACTATATCAGGTCATCCGAGAACAAGGCCATGGGCAACATGTACAATGCCATGACCGACGAGCAGAGAGCGATCTACCAGAGCATCATAGACGAGCATTACGAGAGATTCCTGGATATCGTACAGAAATCGAGGGGATATGACAGGGAGACCCTCAGGAAGATCGCCGACGGAAGATCATACACAGCCACACAGGCACTGCAGAACGGCCTGATCGACGGCATCAAGGAATATGATGATGTCCTGCTGGATTTCGAGGATCAGCTCGGAGTCTATACTCTGCTTGCTCCGGAGGTCGCAAATGAAGATATCATCAGCGCCATACTCCGCCAGCTGCCGGGAGGGCTGTTCGGCAAAAGCGAGATCGAGGAACTGAAAGAGCTTCTTGAGAAGAGAAACGGCAGGGCGATGTATCATGAGTGAGATCCTTGATTTCGAAAACACAGAGAGAGAAGCGGTGACCGCACCGGAAGAGGAACCTGCCGAGACGATGCTCCCGGAAGAGCCTGAGGTAACGGATGAAGCCCTGCAGACGGCAGTAGAAGCGGAGACAGAAGCTCCAGACCCGTTCGGACCGGTGAATACCGGAAGCATACCGCTCGAAGTGCCGGCAGCTGCAGACAGCGGCTATGTCTCTCCTTATTCCGAGCAGACAGCAGCAGGAATAAACAGAGACCGTGTCAGCGAAAGCGGAGAACCGGCAGGTGACAGAGCCGGATTCTGGCCGAGACTGTCCGCGTTCCTGATAGACTCTCTTGTCACAGCGGTCCTGTGGGGCATCCTTCTGTTCGTGTTCAGCCTGTTTACCGACAGGCTGAGCGACCCGTTCTTCTTCAGAGTGAAACTCAGGACGGTGCTGCTGTATGTTGTCCAGAAGATCTACTTCGTGTTTGCGGAGTGGAGATTCCAGAGAACGCTCGGCAAGAAAGCGCTCAGGATCAAAGTCATAAGCAGCGAATCCTTCGGAAAGCCAGATCTCTGGACGGTGTTCTTCCGCGAGACTTTCGGAAAGTTCATCTCTTCCGTCTGTGTCGTGGGTGATCTGATGATACTCGGCAGAGAGCATCGGCCGCTCTATGACAGACTGGCTGACACTGAAGTCGTATATACTGTAAACGCCCCCAAAACAACAAAAGAGGATGCAAGGCCGGAGCAGACGGAGACCCCGTCCGGTCCGAAGCCTACACAGGAGAAGGAAGCGGATCCTGTCTGAGATCCCAAGAGGACAGTTATGGCGAGAGTTAAGCATACAAAAGCACAGAAGGCAAAGATCAGACGAAGAAGGGCAAGACAGTTCCGCGGTGCGGTATTTCTCCTGCTCGCCTTCGTCGGAGTCATTTCCATAGCTTCTGTCATCGTCGGACAGATCAGGAAACTCACCAATGATGATGCCCAGAAAGCGGAATTCGCAAGGATCATCGCACCTCTGGTAGCGCTCGACCCCGCTCCGTTCGAGGGGCCTGAGAAAGCAAAGGCGGAACTGCTGGAGGAGGCGGCTATCAGGGCGGTCATCTCCAACGAGAACACATCCAAGTACACCAGGACCATGCAGGGACAGATCCTGATCCCCGTGCTCGACGTCGACAGGTATTACACGAGACTGTTCGGGTCCGGAAGTCTTCCCAGGCACGCCACATTCACCGACGGCGATACAACGTTCGAGTACGATTCCGACAGCAAATGCTATATAGTGCCGTTCTCCGATCTCAGCGGAACATACTATCCCCGGATAAGCAAGATAGATTCCAGCGGAAGCACAAGGACTCTGACTGTGGAATATCTCTCATATGCGGATCAGGGAAACGTCACCGGAGTGCCGGGAGACAGCAACGGTCAGCGCGTGGTCAAGACTATGGAGTATATCCTGCTGAAGGAGAGCGGAGAATATCACATATACTCTGTCAGATACGCAGGACAGAGCAGCTGACAAAACACAGAGAACGATCAAGCGGGTGCCTTCGGCGGCGCCCGTTTTTGGTTCTGCAGGAAGATGCAGCAAGTGCCAATATTGCCAAATACATGCCGAAAGAATACAATAATTAGGCTGATAATTAACGAAAGGGATTGGTTTGATGGAAAAGAAGCCCTATTACATAACGACTGCGATCGCATATGCATCCGCGAAACCTCATATCGGGAACACATATGAGATAGTACTGGCTGACGCCATCGCACGCTTCCGCAGAGAACAGGGATATGACGTCAGGTTCCAGACCGGAACGGACGAGCACGGCGAGAAGATCGAGCAGAAAGCTGTCGCCGCGGGAATGTCGCCCAAGGAATACGTCGACCAGGTCGCCGGTGTGATCAAAAACATCTGGGATCTGATGGACACGACGTATGACAGATTCATCAGGACCACGGATGAGGACCACGAAGAGCAGGTGCGGAAGATGTTCCGCAAGATGTACGAAAAAGGCGACATCTATAAAGGTTATTACGAAGGCTGGTACTGCACTCCCGACGAGTCATTCTGGACAGACTCCCAGGTAGTGGACGGAAAGTGCCCGGAGTGCGGCCGTCCTGTCGTGAGAGCTAAGGAAGAAGCCTACTTCTTCCGTATGAGCAAATACGCCGACAGACTTATAGATTATATAAACACGCATCCCGAATTCATTCAGCCCGTGTCCAGAAAGAACGAGATGATGAACAACTTCCTCCTTCCCGGGCTGCAGGATCTCTGCGTATCCAGAAGCTCCTTCAAGTGGGGCATCCCCGTGGATTTCGATGAGGGACACGTGGTCTATGTTTGGCTGGACGCGCTCAGCAACTATGTCACCGGTCTCGGTTATGATGCGGACGGAAACAGCGGGGAGCTGTATGAGAAGTACTGGCCCGCCGATCTGCATCTGATCGGCAAGGATATCGTGAGGTTCCACACGATCTACTGGCCCATATTCCTTATGAGCCTGGATATCCCGCTGCCCAAGCAGGTGTTCGGACACCCGTGGCTGCTGATGTCCGGAGGAAAGATGTCCAAGTCCACCGGCAACGTCATGTATGCCGACGATCTGGTGGAACTCTTCGGAGTTGACGCGATAAGGTATTTCGTCCTTCACGAGACTCCGTTTGAGAACGACGGGACCATAACATGGGATCTGATCACCGAGAGAGTGAACACGGATCTGGCTAACATACTCGGAAACCTCGTCAACAGGACGATCGCGATGACCAACAGATATTTCGGCGGCGTCGTGGAAGATGCCGGAGCGCAGGCGGATCCCGATACCGAGTTCAAGGATACGATCCTCTCCTGTGTCGTCAAGGTCCAGGAGAAGATGGATGTGCTGCGTGTCGCGGACGCGATCTCCGCAATATTCGAGATATTCCGCCGCTGCAACAAGTACATAGACGAGACGGAGCCCTGGAAGCTCGCGAAGGAGCCTGAGAGCGCCGCAAGGCTCAAGACGGTCCTTTACAATCTTGTTGAAGGCATCGTGATCGGCGCTTCGCTGCTGAAGAGCTTCATGCCGTCCACATCCGAAAAGATCCTCGGCCAGCTGAATGCTGAGCACCGGAGACTGGAGAGCATGACCGAATTCGGTCTCTATCCCAGCGGAAACAAAGTCACCGACACCCCGGAGATCCTGTTTGCCCGCCTTGATCCTGAAGCGATCACCGCAAAAGTCGAGGAGATACAGAAAAAGTATGCGGCCCCTGAGCGTCCCAAACTCGAGCATAAAGAGACCATCAGCATAGATGATTTCGGCAAGACCGAGCTGAGGGTCTGTGAGGTACTGGACTGCGAGAAGATCCCGAAAGCGGACAAACTGCTGAAACTGACCCTGTTCGACGGAGAGAGGGAACGCACCATCGTCTCGGGCATAGCCAAGCAGTATTCTCCCGAAGACATGAAGGGAAAGAAGGTCGTCTGCGTAGTCAACCTCGCACCGCATTCGTTCCGCGGTATCGAGAGCGAAGGCATGCTTCTTGCAAGCGAGACGGACGGCGTGCCCAGAGTCGTCTTTGTGGATGCGGACGTGCCGGCAGGCAGCGAGATACACTGATAAAACAGTAAGGGAGATGTTCTGTGCGGACATCTCCTTTTTGGATAGATTACGGAGGACAAGGACCGATGGCTGAGAAAGAGTATGTTTTTGAGACGACCGAGAAATACCTGAAGAAGCTGGACGGAGATCTGGCAGGGAGGACCTTCCGCCTGGCCATGGATAACGGCGAGGAATACCAGATACGGTTCCTGGACGGAGAGATCCTGGAGTGGAGAAGAGAAGGCGAGCAGCTGCGCTGGGAGAAGTACGGATGTCTTAAGGCTGACGACAGCACGTTCTTCGTGGCATCTGTCCTCGGAGGAACAGAAGTATGCACCTGCGTCACTCTGGTGATAGATGAGGAGAACAGCCTCGTGACGATGTGCATTTCCAGGCAGGGGATCCATCCCCTGCGGCCCAGACTTGCTGAAGTCGAGTACATCTTCGGTGCGATAAGGGTGCCCGGCAGACAGCTGCCTGAAAAGAGGCACGGATTCACCCGGGATCTGGTGGGAAAAAAGATCGTGTGGCACTATGCAAACGGGTTCATCAATACGCATATCTACCAGAGCGAGAGATATTACAGGATAGTTCCTCTCACGGACACGAGGACCCCTGAGGAGATCGAAAGGGACAACAGGGAGATCGAACTCGGACTGCGTCCCAGGGAGATGCTCTATGAAGAGCCTGCCAGATTCATCCGGATCAAGGAGGGTATGTATCTTATCAGTTTCGTAGAAGACAATATGAACAGAGTCGATCCGGGCAGAGGCGGCAACAACATGATCGTCCTGGAGAACCTCAAGGGAGGCGTAGACTGCGGAAGGACATTCTCAGTAAACAGACAGGGCAAACTGGAACACGGGTTTTTCCGTGCATACGGGGAACCGGTGGAAGAAGATTTTCCGATCGAGAAGGAGCCGACGCCCTACAGGGTCACAGGGGAGAAAAAGCAGACTATAGCAGTGCTGGGACCGGAGAGCAGCCTTAAGGCAAGGATCGTCTCCGAAGGGCGGCACAGAGGTCACATTGTGACCGGAAATGCAGACACTGCAGATGCTGCAGTAGAGATCTCGGACGGGCAGATCAGGGTCACCCGGGAAGGGCAGACGGCGGTCATGGTCCTGCCCGAGGAAACTGATACTGACTACAGAAGGACCGGATACTACCGCTTTGAAGAAGACAGAGCGCCGTATGCGGAAGAAGGCGACATAGCGATGGCTGCCGTGGACACGGCGGTGTCATGTGAACCGGGGACTTTCTGCATAGCATCCGATAAGGTCAGAGAACTTCCCCAGGGACCTGACGGCAGAAGAAGGTATGTGGCGCAGACGCACAAAGGAATAGCCGGAAAGGTGTTCCATGTCGTGATGGACAGCATGGATGAGTTCGTCGTCCGGTTCCTGACGGATGAGCTGCTTGAGATGGCATACAGAGGGGAATTCCTGGAAAAGTATGCCTGCAGCTGCATGGAGTGTGATGACGGGGTCTGGTTCGTCACCGTCATGAGGGGCGAAGAGTGCTTCACGATGGTGCTGGACACAGTGCAGGATCTGGTCACAACAGTGACTACGTCTCTCTACCCGGAAAAGATGCAGATGGTCCGTCACAGTATTGAATTCGGTGCGATAGCCCGGGCGGGGAAAGACACCGGTCTCATGAGACACTGTTTCACGGAGGATCTGGTTGGGAAAAAAGTCACATGGCATTACTCTCCGTACGTCAGCATCACACATTGCTACATCTCCGAGAACTATATGAGGTCATCACTCGGAAAGATGAAGCCTCTTCCTGAGGACGCGCCGGAGGAGGCGGTATTCGATGTAATGGACCGCTACCGCAGATGGGGCAGCATCTTCTTTGAGGAGCCCTGTCAGTACATAAGGATCAACAGACATCTTTATGTCGTATGCACGGCAGAGACCAACAGAAACAGGGTGGATCCGCTGGAAGGCGGAGGGGCTATGGTATATGCCTTCAACACCAGAAGGATGCAGGATTACGGAAGAGGCTTCTTCACGGGAATGGCTGAGACATACCCGAATCTTTTCTCGGTATACGGGGAATGGGATGACGATGAGGACCCGATGGATACCGCGGAGAGTCCGTACAATATCTGAAACCGATACAGAAAAAAACAGACTGTCGGAAGCCTTTGCAGGCTTTTGGCAGTCTGTCTGCTTTTCTCAGAATACTACAGGCCGAATACTCGCTTCGCGTTTCCGCTTGTGACCTCTATTATCTTTTCCGGGGTCTCGCCCTTAAGAGCGGCCATCTCGTCGACTACTGCTGAGATCATGTCGGAAGTGCATCTCGTTCCTCTGAAGGGAACAGGGCTGAGATAAGGACAGTCGGTCTCCAGGATGAAACAATCCAGCGGAAGTTCCCTGACTGCAGCTTTCTCTTTTTTTGAGTTCTTGTATGTCAGGGCGCCGCCGATACCGAGTACAAGCCCGGACCTGACGGCTTCTTC
Source organism: Oscillospiraceae bacterium (assembly GCA_017548485.1). Taxonomy (GTDB): domain Bacteria; phylum Bacillota; class Clostridia; order Oscillospirales; family Ruminococcaceae; genus RUG11783. The sequence continues at coordinate 7,857 of JAFYZY010000175.1, forward strand.
CGCCATCTCCAGCGAGCCCGAGAACCTGTGCAGGCAGCCGGAAGGTCTGTATCTTCGGAAGTATTCCATTATGTCTCCGTGTGCGTCTCTGTCGTGGATCTCAACAGGCATGTTCATTTCTTTTGCCAGGATCAGCTGAGCCTCGAAGACCCTGTGCTGTATCTCTCTGGAAGGTTCGGGCCAGTAGTAGTCCAGACCGATCTCCCCGATGGCGACAGCTTTTGCTGACAGAGCCAGTTCTCTTATGCGGTCAAGCCAGTCATCCGGCAGATCCGCGGCATCTTCCGGATGGATTCCCACGGCTGCATAGACATGGTCATATTGCCCGGCAAGTCTGACAGCGCGTTCTGATGATGCGATATCCGTGGCATTCTCTATGATGGCGGAGACACCTGCCTTTTTGAGGTCGGTAAGCACGGCGTCTCTGTCCTGATCGAAGGCGCGGTCAAGATAATGCGCGTGTGTGTCGATGATGCCGCTGTAGCAGTCCATAAAGAACCTCCTAAAAAAGACACGGCAGAGAATCATTCTGACGTGTCTTTATAGTTGCTTATGATAAGAGATCACTTCAGATAGGAATCCACCAGTTTCTGTGCATCGGAGTCCCTGTCACAGGAAACAAAGATCACATAAACGCCCTTCTGTTCGATGACAGCGTTGCTGATCCTGGGCAGTGATTCGGGACTGTAGGACTCGTATGTGTTGTAGAGAGACTCCTGTCTCTTGACTATCTCTTCCTTGATCTTTTTTGCATCGGATTCGCTCTTGCACGTAATGACCGCGAATTCCTCTCCCGTCGCACCGGTGCCGATCTCATAGATGAACTCCTCGATGGAGTCTGTGGTAAGACCGACGACCTTCTTCACGACGCTCTCCGAAACAGGAGCAAGGGTATCAAGGAACAGATCCGCGTTTCTGATATCATCAGCCAGTTTTGATGTGTCAAGGCTGAAGGAAGAACCGCAGGAGACCAGTGTTAATGCCAGTACGGCGATGACGGCAATTGCGAGCGCTCTCTTAATCAATTTTCATAGTCCTCCGGATCAACAGTGTGAGTAGCGAGATATTTCCACCAGGCCTGTCCGCCGGTCTCGTTGATATAGAAGCCGTTTGAGGAGTAGCTCCCGTTCAGGGAACCGGAAGCGTCGGACATGCCGGAGCAGCAGTCGACGCAGTAGGCGGAATGCTTCTGCGCAACTGACATTATCATATCGTTGTATTCTTTGATGCGTGAATTCTTTATGTAGTTGTTTGAGTACTTGGCCTCATCCACCGGAACGATATTCAGAAGGAATACGGAAGCGGCGGGCTGAAGCCTCTTTATCTCATCGATGAGCGCGTCATAGTCTTCCTCGAACACTTCCGGATACGACCAGCCGAGCTCATTGAGGCCGAGACAGATGTAGACTTTTCCGTACGATCTCTCGGTAAGAGCGGAAGCGAAGGTCTGCTCGACTCCGTCCGCATCGACACAGTCGTATGTCAGCGCGTTCGACACGTTGATCGCTGTTCCGTAAAGGACTTTGCTGAATGTCCCGATGCTGTAGGTGGGCAGCAGCTGTACCACTCTGGTGTCACCTATGATGATAGCGTTCTCAAAGAATGCTTCGTTCTCCGCCGTCTCCGGTGCGGGGCGGGTGTAATCGTAATACAGAGGAACTCTGTGCACGGTGACCTCGTCGGATGGCAGCGGGCCCACGTTCTCGGTGGTCACATACTTGCTCTGGATCGCTTTTGAGATCAGCTTCACCACGGGGATCAGGATGATCAGGCAGAGCAGTGCAAGGGCTATGATCCTGCGGATGAGGTATTTGTTCTTATTGCTCTTCTTCATTGACGTCACAGGCTTTCTGCGTTGCGGCTCTGAAGGAGCGGCCGGACTTTCTTCCGGTGTATCATCCTCTTCTGGTTCTTCGGAGAGCTCCTGTTCAGGGTCCGTAAACGGCTCATCAGAGGGAGTCCAGTCAAAGACTACCTCGTTTTCTGCGGCAAGAGCTTCCTCCCGCTCAAGATCAGCGGGGGGCTCACCCGGGTCGAATGTAAATATCATTTTATTCTCTTCGTTTTCCATAGTTAAAATAATAGACCAAAGATATGTATTTTTCAACAAAACGCCTGGCTTCTGCAGGGAGACGAAGCAGAGAAAAAAGAGGCGCGGCATCAGCTGCTCGGCCATGCATGCTTTACACTGAACATCTGTTCTTATTATAATATGCATTGCTTTAGGAGATTTTTAATGAACGATCACATCAGGAATTTTTCTATCATTGCTCACATCGATCACGGCAAATCGACTCTTGCCGACCGGTTTCTGGAGATCACCAACTCCGTCGATTCCAGGGAGATGAGAGGGCAGATACTTGACGGTATGGATCTCGAACAGGAGAGAGGCATCACCATCAAGGCCAGTGCAGTGACGATAGAGTATAAAGCAAAGAACGGGGAAGTTTATGAGTACAACCTCATAGACACTCCGGGTCATGTCGACTTCAACTATGAGGTCTCACGGAGCCTTGCCGCGTGTGAAGGCGCGGTTCTTATCGTCGACGCGACTCAGGGAGTGGAGGCCCAGACCCTCGCCAATGCCTATCTGGCGGTGGACAATGATCTGGAGATCCTTCCTGTGATCAACAAGATAGATCTTGTCTCGGCGGATCCCGACAGATGCAAGCAGGAGCTGGAGGACTATGTAGGGATACCTGCGGACGATGCTCCGCTGATCTCCGCCAAACTGGGGACGAACGTGGAGGAGGTGCTTGAACGCATCGCTTCCGACTTCCCGCCTCCCGGCGGAGATGAGAACGCGCCGCTCAAATGCCTTATCTTCGACTCTGCGTATGACAGCTACAAGGGAGTGATAGTCTATGTCCGCGTCTACGACGGCACGGTAAAGGCCGGGGACCGCATCAGGATGATGGGTACCGGCGCCGAATTCCAGGTCGTTGAGGTCGGCAGGATGAGAGCTCTGTTCCACGAGCCCTGTGATTGTCTGTCGGCGGGCGAGGTCGGTTATATCACTGCAAGCATCAAGAGAGTCGCTGATACCAGGGTGGGCGATACCGTGACATCCGCCGAAAGGCCCTGCGACAGTCCTCTTCCCGGATACAGAAAGGTGATGCCGATGGTGTTCTGCGGGATATATCCTGCGGACGGAGCCGACTATGAGTCCCTCAAGGATGCTCTCGCGAAGCTGTCGCTGAATGACGCGTCGCTCTCTTATGAACCCGAGACTTCCGGTGCCCTGGGATTCGGATTCAGATGCGGATTCCTCGGACTGCTGCATCTTGAGGTGATTACCGAGAGACTGGAAAGGGAATTCGATCTGGATCTTGTGACTACGGTGCCGAGCGTCGTGTACAGGATAACGCTGAATTCGGGAGAAGTGATCGAGATCGACAACCCGACATCCTATCCCGATCCCGCTACGATCGCAAAGACAGAAGAGCCTGTGGTGGATGCACATATCCTCTCACCGACGGATTACGTCGGCGCCATAATGGATCTCTGCCAGAGGCGCAGAGGGACGTTCATCGACATGAACTACATAGACAAGACGAGGGTGGATCTGCATTACGAGCTCCCTCTTGCCGAGATCATATATGATTTCTTCGATGCCCTTAAGAGCAGGACAAGAGGATACGCATCTCTTGACTATGAGATAAAGGGATACAGGGAGAGCAAGCTCGTCAAACTCGATTTCCTGATAGCCGGAGAACAGGTGGACGCCCTCTCATTTATAATCTTCGCGGATGATGCATACTCAAGAGGAAGGAAGACTGCGGAGCGCCTCAAGGAATATATCCCCAGGCAGCTGTTCGAGGTCGCTATCCAGGCGGCGGTAGGCGGAAGGATCATCGCGAGGGAAACAGTCAAGGCTCTGAGAAAGGATGTTCTCGCGAAATGCTACGGCGGGGACATATCGAGGAAGAAGAAGCTGCTCGAGAAGCAGAAAGAGGGGAAAAAGAGGATGCGCAAGTTCGGATCCGTCGAAGTCCCGAGCGAAGCTTTCACCGCAGTGCTCAAACTTGATGACTGATCTGTATCAGATATAACAGATGATCAACAGCCGGCAGGAGATTCCTGCCGGCCGGTGATGCATGCACAGGAGAACGGAAGATGTTTTCACGGTTGTTTAAAAAAAGCGGAGTTTCATGGATCGTAGCCGGACTGGGAAATCCCGACAGCAAGTACGAAGGTACCCGCCATAACATGGGATTCATTGCCATGGATCATATAGCGGAGAAAAAGGGCATATCCGTGACGAGAGCCAAGTTCAGGTCGCTGACCGCGGTCAGCAGGGAAGACTGCGGACAGGTGCTTTACATGAAACCTCTTACATACATGAACAGATCCGGAGACGCCATAGGAGAAGCAGCCAGATTCTATAAGATCCCTGCGGATCATATCATCGTCATCTGCGACGATATCACCCTTCCCGCAGGAACGATAAGGATCCGGGCGAAAGGAGAATCCGGAGGTCACAACGGCCTGAAGAGCATCATCTCTGCACTGGGCAGCAGCGAGTTTCCCCGCATCAAGGTGGGGGTGGGAAACGGAACGCCGTCCGGTGACGAACTTGTGGATTTCGTTCTGGGAAAACCGGACGCGGAAGACCTCAGGGCCATCATGAGCAGGATGGACGATATCTTCTCATCCCAGGAACTTATCAAGGAAGGACAGCTTGAGCTCGCACAGAGCAGATACAACAAAGGAAAAGCCGAATGAGGATCCTCGAAGCGATCGCCGAAAGCAGACAGATAGAGGAGCTGGCAGACTCTCTGAAGGGAAGAAAGAGAGCGTCGGCTCTCTTTGGCGCGCACAGGATCCACCGCGCGGTATGCGCGGCGGCTTTTGCGCTTAGAACAGATAAAAAGGTCATCGCGGTCTTTGAGAGCGACTCCGATGCCTTCCGTTCCGCGGAAGACATAAGAGCGCTCGGATTCAGGAGAGTTGAGGCGATCCCGTCAAGAGAGATCACGCTCCTGGATGTGGAAGGAGCTTCTAGGGAGGAGGAGATAGCAAGGCTGTCGGTCCTCGGAAAGGCTGCGAGAGGCGAGCTGGACCTGATCTGCTGCTCGGTCGAGGCGCTGTGCCTGCTGACGATGCCGCATGAAGTATATCTCTCCAGGCTCAGGGAGATCAGAAAGGGAGACAGGGCAGACCAGAGAGAACTGTCCGCCTCGCTGCTGGAAGCCGGCTACACCAGGACCGAGAGAGTGGAGGGAAGAGGACAGTTCGCCGTAAGGGGAGATATCATCGATATATTCCCGACGGACAGGGATGCTCCCATAAGGATCGAGCTCTTCGGAGATGAGGTCGACAGGATATCGGAATTCTCTGCAGATACGCAGAGAAGGACCTCGGATCTTGAGAAAGCGGAAATATCTCCGGCGAGAGAGATCTCGTTCTTCGGACAGGCAGCCGAAAAAGCGGAGGCTTTCTGCGGGTCGCTGAAGGAAGGCCCCCTTAAGGAAGCAATCTCTTCCGATCTGCAGGAGATGGAGGAAGGAATACTCCCGGCATGCTCCGACAGGTATCTGAATGTCTGCTATGACGATCCCGAGACGGTAGCGGATTATCTTCCGGATGCCGTGTTCTTCATCTCGGAGCCGGTAGAACTTGAAGCGCGCTTCAAGAACCTGATGCAGAGACACACATACGATCTGGAGGATTTCTCCGGGAAAGGCCTGTACACGAAGGAGCTCGGGAAGTTCTATGCGGATATGGACGGGATCTTCGCGGAGCACGACAGAGTGCTGTGCGAGACTTTCACCAGGGCAGTGGGAGAGAGAGTCCTTTCCGCCGTCGTCAATATAAGCTCAAACACCGTACCGAGATGGAACGGAGAGATCGCCGTTCTGACAGAGGATCTCTCCGCATACAGGGACACAGGATACAGCTGCGTGGTATTCACCGGCACCGCGAGGGCGGCAGAGGCTGTAAGGGGAGATCTGGAATCGGAGGGTTTCGAAGCTGAAGTTACGCAGGGCTCGCTCCCTGCGGAAGGACATGTCGCGGTCACGGAAGGATCGCTGTCATCGGGCTTCGAATTCATGCCCCTTAAGATCGCCGTTATTTCGTCCTACAACGAGAACAGAAAGGTCGCTGCCTCATCGAGGCAGAAAAAGGCGTCGGAATCGTTCGGAAGCCTTGAGGATCTGCGAAAGGGCGATTACGTCGTGCACAGGAACCACGGCATCGGAATGTTCGACGGGATAAAAAGGATCGACCACCACGGATATGTGGCAGACTACATAACGCTGAGATACCGGGACGGAGACATGCTTTACGTTCCCGTGACGAGCCTTGACATGGTTAGCCCCTACATCTCGGGGAAAGAAGACGCCAAGGTGACGCTCAACAAGCTCAACTCGGACGAATGGAAGAAGACCAAGCAGAAAGTCTACAGATCCGTCAGGGAGATGGCGAAGGAGCTGATCGAGCTCTATGCAAAAAGAGAGAAGACAGAGGGGATCAGTTTCTCCTCCGACACGGAATGGCAGCGCGATTTCGAAGCGAGGTTTCCCTATGAGGAGACAGAGGACCAGCTGAGAAGCTCGGAAGAGATAAAGAAGGACATGGAGAGCCGCAGGCCTATGGACCGGCTGCTTTGCGGAGACGTCGGCGTGGGCAAAACGGAGGTGGCTCTCAGAGCCGCGTTCAAGTGCGTGAGCGACGGATATCAGGTCGCTATTCTGGTTCCGACGACGATCCTGGCATGGCAGCACTATCAGACGGTGCTGGAGCGCATGGATCCGTTCCCCATAAAGACCGCGCTGCTGTCGCGGTTCGCGGATTCCAAGGCTATCAAGGCCGCCGTCGCGGGGATCAGGAATGGCACGGTCGACATCGCGATAGGGACGCACAGGCTCCTGCAGAAAGATATCGAATTCAAGAAACTGGGACTGCTGATAGTCGACGAGGAGCAGAGGTTCGGCGTCGCCCACAAGGAAAAGCTCAAGGAGAAATTCCCCGGGGTCGACGTCCTGACGCTGTCGGCGACCCCTATCCCGCGCACGCTGAACATGGCGATGAGCGGCATCAGAGACATGAGCACCATAGAGAACCCTCCCATCGACAGGCATCCGGTGCAGACATATGTGACCGAATATGACGAAGATACAGTAAAAAACGCCATCCGCAGGGAACTGTCCAGAGGAGGACAGGTCTACTACCTGCACAACAGAGTAGAGACCATTGAGAAGACTGCCGCCAGACTGCTGGAGATGATCCCGGAGGCCAGGATAGAGATAGCGCACGGGCAGATGAACGAACAGCAGCTCTCGGAAGTATGGAGGAGGATGGTGGAGGGGGAGTGCGACGTTCTGGTCTGCACTACGATAATCGAGACCGGCGTTGACATAGCCAACTGCAACACGCTGATAATAGAGGACGCAGACAATCTTGGGCTCGCGCAGCTCTATCAGCTGAGAGGAAGAGTGGGGAGAAGCAGCAGGAGAGCATACGCGTGGCTGCTGTTCCGCAGGGACAAGGTGCTCACTGAGGTGTCGGCAAAGAGACTTGCGGCGATAAGGGATTTCACGGCTTTCGGGTCCGGGTTCAAGATAGCGATGAGAGACCTTCAGATCCGAGGTGCGGGAAGCGTCCTTTCCGCCAGACAGAGCGGACACATACAGAACGTGGGATATGAGACATACATACGTATTCTGGAACAGGCCGTGAGCGATGAACAGGGCATCGAGGCTCCCGCGAAAGAGACGGAATGCAGGATAGACCTGCAGATCTCCGCTTATATACCCGACAGTTATATAGAAGATATAGAGAGCCGCATAGAGATGTATAAGAGGATAGCCGACATCAAATGCAAGGAAGATTACGACGAAGTTGTAAGCGAGCTCAGAGACAGATTCGGGCCGCTGCCGGAATGCGTGAGGCAGCTCTGCAGCGTATCCTCTGCCAGAGCCAACGCGGCACGGCTCGGTTTCTACGAGATAAGAGGAAGGAACGGCTCGGTGCTGATGTACATTGACGGACTGAGCGACGCGCAGCTGAGGGCGGCAGTCAAGGCGCTGCCCGGCAGAGTCTATTACTCTGCAAGAGGAAAGAAGTATCTGACTATAAGCGATACCGACGACGGTGCCCCGCTTGAGGACATTTTCCTGGTCCTTGACGCGCTGAGAGATGCCGCAGGTGCATCCGGGACAGCGTGACTTTTTGGGACGGAGCGACACAAATGGGAGAGAATAACGTAAAAAAGAGATACATGATCAGAAGGATCATCGCCTTCGCAGTGCTGCTGGCTGTCGCTGCAGGCGCATGTTCGCTGTTTTTCGGAAGGAATTCCAGAAAAGCGGCTCATAAAGCGGCGGTGGACAGTCTGTCGATGGATCCGGCTGATGATGCCGCAGTCAATTCCGCTTACCAGGGGACCTCATACAGGGGATCCGGTGACGGAGGGACATTCGAATACGGCACAGCGGTCATCGATCCGCTGAGCCTTGTCGGAAGACATACAGGGGAGCTGACCGTTGTGAAAGGCTCGGACATCGACACATCGGTGATCGGAGAGTATGACATCACATACAGGCTGTCCTGCACAGACGAATACGGGTCGAAGGCGGTCAGGGACATAGTCAGGCATTATTCCGTGGAAGATACGGCAGCTCCTGAGATAGAGATGAGATATCCCATAGTGACTCTTTTCACCGGAGAGGACTTCGATCCTCTGCAGAACGTGCTGTCAGCAAGAGACCCTGTCGACGGAGACGTCGAATGCAGCTCGGATGCCGATATCGATACCGAAAGAGCAGGGTCATACAGCGTCAGAGTCACGGCAAAGGACAGAAACGGAAATGAGACTAGCGCGGAGTACACTGTGGATATAGATGTTTTTGCCCCGGCGGTCACTCCCTCCGACGGCGTATACAACTACGCCGTAAGGATCAACAGGGCGGCAAACACGATAACGGTGTATAAAAGGGACGACAGCGGACAGTATACGATCCCTTACAAGGCGATGGTCTGTTCCACCGGAGACGCAACTCCTCTGGGGACGTTCTATACTTACGACGATCCATCCAACAGCAAATGGTCTCCGAGATATCCCTGGTGGTCGCTTTACGGAGGAGTATACGGGATGTACGCGACGGGGATAACCGGGGCGATCCTGTTCCACTCGGTGCCCTACTACTCTCCCAATCAGAACGATCTTGAATACGGGGAATACAACAAGCTCGGAACGGCCGCATCGATGGGCTGCGTCAGACTGGCCGTCAGGGACGTGATGTGGATATTCTCCCACTGTCCCAAGGGAACGATGGTGGAATTCTATGACGACGCCGATGATCCGGGCCCGCTCGGGAAACCGGAGCCGGTCCATATAGACACATCCAGTCCGAACAGAGGGTGGGATCCGACCGATCCTGATCCCGCGAACCCCTGGCATACCGGGCAGCAGAATTGACCTGATGACGGTGCAACAGAAGAGCGGGCGGAAGACACATATTATAATGGAAGATTCCGGAAAACTCAGAATCCGGGATCTTCCATGAACAAAATAAACAACAGAGGCATTATTCGTATGGATTCAAAAGCGAAAAAAAGGACATGGCTGATCATCGGGGCGATCCTTGCCCTTGGAGCGGCCCTGTTTGCTGTATGGTTCTTTTTCCTGAGAGGAAACGACGCGGGCACCGTGTATGTGATGCCTGTAAGCTCAGTGGCGGAATTCGGAACGGGCAGTTCCAACCGCTTCAGCGGGATCGTTGAGGCTCAGCAGACCGTCGATTTCCGCAAGGACAACACTAAGACGATCAAGACTACATATGTCAGTGAAGGAGACCATGTGAACGTTGGGGATGTTCTGTTCTCCTACGACACTGATGCCATAAAGCTCCAGATCTCTCAGAAGAAGCTCGACATCCAGAGGGAACAGGCTTCCATCACCAGCAACAATGAGATGATCGCCCTGACTGACGACGATCTTGAGAAGCAGAGGCTTCGGAACCAGAACAAGCAGACGGAATACAGGATCAAGGCGCTCCGCAACGAGCTCAGCAGTCTCGAGGAGTCCATGGCGGAAACGGACGTGGTAAGCACTGTGGAAGGCACTGTAAAGCATGTGTCTGACGGGACCGAGGGCGGGGATGTCTATGTCTCCGTCATGAAGGCCGGGGATTATGTGGTCAAGGGAAAGGTCAACGAACTGAATCTCTCCCAGATCGCGCAGGGCACGCAGGTCGCGGTACACAGCAGGATAGACGATGCCGTATGGAGCGGGACTGTAGCCAGGATAGAGACGGGTCAGCCTGCGGAGGAGAAGGAATACGGATTCTATATATCGGATGATATGTCCACCAGTTCCAAGTACTATTTCTATGTTGAACTGGAGAGCAGCAGCGGACTGTTCCTCGGGCAGCATGTCGTTGTGGAGCCTCTCGGAGCAGCGGTCAGGAAAGGACTGTGGCTGTTTGAGGATTACATAATCGGCGCGGGCGGTGAATCGCCCTGTGTCTGGGCGGATTCCAACGGCCGTATCAGGAAGAAGAGCGTCACGCTCGGCGAATATGACGCCGCGATAGGAAGCTGGCAGATCGTTGACGGACTCACGATCAACGACTATATCGCTTATCCGGACGAGAGCATATCTGACGGAATGAAGACAACGACCGAATACGCGGAGGAGTTCTTCAACGGTGAAGAGTCCGGCGAATGGGAAGTGTATTACCCGGAACCGGAAGCAGAGAGCAGTGAGATCTTCGGAGGAGCGGATGTCCCGGAGGATGACGCCGGATGATCATCGATATCAGAAATCTGTATAAGGACTATCTCAACGGGGAAATGGTGGTCCCGGTGCTCAAAGACGTGTCTTTCTCAGTGAACGAGGGAGAGTTCGTCTCCATTATGGGCAGATCCGGAAGCGGCAAGTCCACGCTGATGAATATAATCGGGTGTCTGGACAGACAGACCTCCGGTACATATCTGTTCAATGGGCAGGATGTGTCAGGCATGAGCGACGATGAACTGTCCGACCTTAGAAACAGAGGAGTCGGTTTCGTCTTCCAGCAGTTCAATCTGCTGCCGAGAGACACCGCCCTGGAGAACGTCGAGCTCCCGCTGGTGTACGCAAATGTGCCGGCCCAGGAGAGGAAAGCCCGTGCAATGGAGGCGCTGGAGAGAGTTGACCTTGCCGACCGCGCCGATTTCCTGCCTACACAGCTGTCAGGGGGGCAGAAGCAGAGAGTAGCCATAGCCAGGGCAATAGTGAACAATCCCAGCATCCTGCTGGCGGACGAGCCGACCGGAGCGCTTGATTCCAAAAGCGGGGAACAGCTCATGGAGCTGTTCTGCGATCTGAACAGGCAGGGGATGTCGATAGTCATGATCACGCATGAGCACGGAGTCGCCGCATATGCCCAGAGAGTCATGCTGCTCAGCGACGGTGTCCTGACGGACACTGACAAGGAAAGTCTGGAGGGCATCAAATGAAAAAGAACAAGACCCTCCGCAGAATCATATCGATAACCGCAGTACTGGCAGTGCTGGCCGGGGCGATGTTCGGCGCCCGTGCGATGATCGACCGCAGGAGAACAATCCCGGTAGTGGCAGTGTCGAATATCGCGGATATGTGGTACGATACCGGTTCCTCCGGATACGGACAGATCAGCCAGGGAGGGGTGCAGCAGGTCTGGAATGATTCCGGAAAACTTGTCAGCCAGATCTATGTGTCGCCCGGAGACAGGGTCAAGAAGGGCGACCCGCTGGTCCAGTATGATATCTCGGAAGCCCGTCTGGAGGCGGACAACTGCCGCATACTCTATGAGATGGCAAAGAGAGACCTGAACAAGGCTCAGGAGAGACTGGAATACATAAATACGTTCAGACCCAACGAGAGACCCGAGCCGGTCCGTATGATATTCGAAGAGCCGGTCGATATTGCCGGCATAAAGGAAGGCGGAGGCCTTGATATCATTTCCGGAAGCGACTCGGTAGAAGAGGTCCTCCAGGACGGCAAGGCACTCTACATCATCAACATCAATACATTTACACCGATAACGAAGAGGACTTTCGAGACCCTGCTCTCATATGATCCGCACGCAGAGAATCCTGAACCCGACTTTGAAGAGGACCCGGAAAACTATTCTGAAGGCGAAGAAGAAATCCAGTCGGAAGAACAGGCCTCACCCTTGAATTTCTGCTTCAGGATATGGGCCAATTGCGAGGATATGGACAGCGTCCAGATCGCGACAGTGACTCCGTCCATGGACGAAGCGGCAAGGACTCCCATTCAGGGATGGTTTGCGGAGAACGGGTGGGCCGAGACCGGCGATGAACAATACTTTTTCTTCTCAGACGTGTACAGCGTCGATGAGATGACAGGAAACGTAGAAGAGAAGATCAGTGACCTCATAGGGAAGGTATTCGCCTTCAAGAAGGAGCGCTCCAACGCGCAGATCCCTGAGACCGAGAGGTATTCTCAGAGAGAGATCGACAGAATGATCAGGGAACAGAATGACCTGATAAGAGAACTGAAGATCGATGTCGCGCAGGCGGAACTGAACTGGAGAGAGGCAAAGCAGTCCTCCGGCGACGGTATCGTCAGGGCTGCCCATGACGGGATCGTCATGAGCGTGGGAGATCCGTACGACAGCTACGGAGGAGAGCCTTTCATACAGGTCGGAAGCGGAGAGGGCTACCAGATCGTAAGCACTCTCACGGAGCTGCAGCTCGGCTCGGTAAAAGTCGGGGACACCATCACCGTCAACATGTGGTCGAACGGGATGACCTACAAGGGGACCATCGTAAAGATCTCCCCGTATCCCACCGACAACAGCATGAGCTACTACGGCAGCGGAAACGTGTCCAATTACCAGTTCATCGCGGACCTCGAATGCGAAGACGAACTGCAGACCTGGGACGGAGGAGAGATCATCCTTGATTCCGCCTCTGACGGGAAGGAAGTGTTGTTCGCGCTCATGTCGGCTTATGTCGGAGAAGAGGGCGGCAGGAATTATGTCCTCAAGGCAGGAGAAGACGGCAGGGTATACCGTCAGTATGTCGAGACCGGTAAAGTGGTCTACTCGGGCTGGTACGTTGAGATAATCAGCGGACTGTCGCTGGATGACTATATCGCGTTCCCGTACGGGAAGAACGCAGTGGAAGGTGCAAAAGCGGATTACGATTCCGGGGTGGAGAAATGGTGAGGAACAGCGGTTTCGGTGAAAACATAAAACTGGCGTTCAGAGGGATCTTCACCCATAAGATGAGATCCTTCCTGACGATGCTCGGCATCATCATCGGAATAGCGGCGATCATCGCGATAGTGTCGACTATCAGGGGCACGAACGAACAGATCAAACAGAATCTCATCGGAGCGGGAACGAACAGCGTGACCGTCTGCATAAAGCAGAACGACTGGGAGTATGAGTTCGATTACATGAGCGTTCCGGACGGGTTCTATCCCGTGTCCGAAGAATCGATGGAACAGATACGCAGCCTGCCGGGAGTGAGGTGCGCGGCAAGATACCTCAGCAGGAAGAATTCGGCAAGCGTTTACTACGGCGCCGTGTCACTGGACGGCTGCGGGGTCATAGGTGTTGAGAACGACTACTTCACCGCTGCGGGTCTTCAGCTGATAAAGGGAAGACTTTTCGGCGAGCATGACGCAAGCTCGTTCTCAAAAGTCGCAGTGCTTGACAGATCCGCCGCGAAAGCTCTATTCAGCAGCGAAGAACCTATAGGCAAGACGATAGAGATCGGCAAGGAAGTGTTTCTTGTCGTTGGAGTGATAGACACAGAGAGCAGTTTCCGCCCGTCTATAGAGAGCATGGAAGACTACTACACCTATGTGGGAAACACTTCCGCAAAAGTGTACATTCCTCTCGCTGACTGGCCGATACTCTTCCGGTTCGACGAGCCGGAATCGGTCATTGTCAGATGCAGGGATACGGACAGTATGACCGATGTGGGAAGAAAGACGGCCGATATACTGAACAACGCTCTTGGTATCGGAGAAGTGACCGACAGCAAGAGCGGAGAGGCAGATATCAGATACAAAGCGGATGACCTGCTGGAACAGGCAAAACAGATCCAGGACCTGAGCAGAAGCACCAACAGCATGCTCATCTGGATAGCGGGCATATCTCTGCTGGTTGGAGGCATTGGGGTAATGAATATCATGCTGGTCTCTGTGACAGAACGCACGAGAGAGATAGGCCTCAAAAAAGCGCTCGGAGCCAGAAAGAGGGTAATACTCAGCCAGTTCCTGACTGAGGCAGCAGTACTGACCAGCGTAGGAGGAATCCTGGGGGTCGCAGTAGGCATCGCGCTTGCCTACGTGATACAGTTCATAGCTCAGGTCCCGGTGGCCATAAGCATACCCGCGATAGCGGTGTCGGTGCTGTTTTCAACGGCGGTGGGGCTGATCTTCGGGCTTCTTCCGTCGATACAGGCCTCAAGGCTGGATCCCATAGAAGCGCTGAGATACGAATGACGGACATCACTGCATGTGCTCCGCTGCCGCAGGATCGGCAGCGGAGCAGCTTTTTCTGTAAGAACCTGCAAATAGAAGCGGTTAATCCGCACAAATCTGTGTATATTATTTGTCAGCGCAGGAATATACTTTTAGTGCAAGAAGAAGGAAGGAGGTACCGAAATGCTCAAGCAGCACAATGAGATGTACGGCAGCGACGACTGGCTCGCCAGCGAGATCAGACGCGAGAGCAGGATATCTGCGTGGGACATGGACGGAGGAAGGATCCTCAGAGAAGAGCACGAAGAGAACTGCGATGCGAGAGAGCTCAGGACGGAACACGCGCTGGACTGCGAAATGCAGGAAGTCGCTCAGGAACACCGGATCGAGCATATGTCGAGAAGGACCGAACAGGCATTCAGCCGCACAGCGAGACCAGCAGCGGAGCAGCATAACAAAGATGTCATGACTCCGGACAAGAAAAAGGCGCTTGCCATAGTGATGGGTCTGTTCATCGTGACGATCCTCGTACCGTACCTCGCGTTCCTGATCCCGCCGGCCGTGATCGTCCTGCTGATGATCGCAGCAAAGAAAAAGAACCGTTGACAACTGTTGTTGAAGAATAAGGAGAAAGAAAAATGGATCCTGTAGTAGTAATCGCAATAATCACTGTAGTAATAGTACTGGCCATATGGATGCTGGCGACCTGCCTGTGCATCGTTCCTCAGGGAAGCACCTGGGTGATAGAGAGGCTCGGAAGGTATGCCACCACATGGGAAGCCGGACTTCACCTCAAGACCCCTCTGCTTGAGAGAGTGGTGCGCAAGATCTCCATGAAGGAACAGGTCGCGGACTTTGAACCGCAGTCCGTCATCACGAAGGATAACGTAACGATGAACGTCGACTCGGTAGTCTACTTCCAGGTGATCGATCCCAAAGCGCTCACATACGGAGTGGAGCGTCCGATAGCAGCGATCGAGAACCTCTGCGCAACGACGCTGAGGAACATCATCGGCTCCATGACGCTCGATGAGACCCTCGTGGGCCGCGAGACCATAAACGCGGAGACCATCAAGGTGCTGGACGAAGCCACCAACAAGTGGGGCATAGACATCACGAGAGTGGAAGTACAGAACATCACGCCTCCTCTCTCCATCCAGGAAGCGATGGAGAAGCAGATGAAGGCGGAGCGCGAGAAGAGAGCAGTCATCCTCGCAGCGGAAGGTGAGAAGCAGTCGGCTATCACCAGGGCGGAAGGCGAGAAGGAGTCAGCGATCCTGAGAGCCGACGCGATCCGAGAGGAGCGCATCCGCACCGCGCAGGGCGAAGCGGAAGCGATCGCTGCAGTAGCCCAGGCACAGGCCAGGGCGATCGAGATGATCAACCAGGCACAGCCCACCAAAGAGTATCTGCAGATCCGTTCCATGGAAGCTGCCGAGAAAATGGCTGACGGCCAGGCCACCAAGATCGTGGTGCCCTCCAGCCTTCAGGATGTCGCAGGCATAGCAACGCTCTTCAAGGAGACGACCCGCTAAACAGGCGAACCTAATAAGCAGGGCCCTTCAGACACAGTCTGAGGGGCCTTTTCCGTGTTTCTGTATTAACAAAGCTCGGTTGAAAAGGAACGTGACGAAAGGTATAATTACCTTTCAGGAATTCACCCTTAAGGAAGGTTTGTTTATATTCATGAAATTCAGAAAGATCGCAGCATTGCTGCTTGTTTTCACAATTAGCCTGACCCTCTGTTCCTGCGGCTACAATCCCAAGACAGTGGGGACCGTCACTGATCCTGAAGGCAACAAGATCGATATTACGTGCGGACAGTATCTTCTCGTACAGTATGAGACTGTCGTGAGCCTTCTGAACTCTGCCGGAGTGTCAGGTCAGATCGATCTCAGCAAGCTGATGGACACTGAGTACGGGGACGGAACGGTCAGGGACTTTATAAGATCCAGCCTGCCCGAGGCGCTTCTCAGAAGAGCGGTCGTGGACTATCTCTATGACAAGGCCGGCCTCGGTGACGATGTCGCGACGAAGATCTATTATGACAACTATGTGCAGAGCAACTGGGCTTCGGACAGCAGTTCCTATCTCCAGAACGGGATAGGGTTTGAGAGCTTCAAGGTCTATGAGATGCAGATGCTGAAGGCTGCACAGCTTCCCTATGACCTTTACGGGAAGGGAGGAGAGAAGGAACTGACCGAAGAATATGTCAATGAATTCATTGAGGAAAAATGCGGACGGTTCACATATATATCTCTTCCGTACAGGAAGGTCATGGGAGTGGAGCTCACCGACGAGGACAAGAAAGAACTGAAGTCCTATGCAGAGCAGATCCTTGCCGCCTGCGAGGAGAAAGGCGTTCCGGCGCACGGAAGCGCCAAGAGCGTTATAGCCGCGGCAGCGGATGAATTCTATGTCAAATACCAGAGCATGCTCGGATACGAACAGGACATGGAGTCCATCACATACGAGAACCAGAGGAGAGTCTTCGGGGACGGGACATTCACGGACGCCCAGTATGAACAGATGTTCAAGGCGCAGCCGGGAGAATTCGTCCTGGTAGACGGAGGAGACGGCCTCTATATCATAGCTTACAGGACGGAACTCGATCCGGAAGCGGACACATATGACGAGCTGTATGATGAAGCGGTAGCATATGTAGCCGGGCAGGAGTTCCAGGATTACATTACAGAGAAGGCGGAAGGGTTCAGCATAGAGCTCGACTCCAAAGCTGTCGAGTACTACAGTCCTGACAAGATCGTCTTCTGAAAACTATATCGGCATACTCCACAGTCATCAGGAAAGGAGACAGTATGGAGAACAGAAATAATAAAAAGTCTCCGGCCAAAGATATCGTGATGGTCGGACTGATGACGGCACTGGTGTTCATCTTTACATATCTTCACATAGATATACCCACACCGCTGTCAAATACTATGCTGCATCTCGGCAATGTCATGAGCCTCCTTGCTGCGCTTCTTTTCGGAGGTATCAGAGGAGGACTGGCCGCGGGATTCGGATCCATGATCTATGACATGCTGGATCCCAGATATCTGCCGACCTGCTGGGTGACATTCATCATGAAATTCATGATGGGATGGGTAGCGGGAAAACTCGCAGAGAAAAACACAAAAGAGGACAATCCGAGATATGCGTTCTCTGCGGCATGCGGCTCCCTGACATACGTTGTTCTGTATGTCATCAAGACATATATACAGAACAGACTGATCCTCGGGTATGAGGCTGAGACAGTATACGCCACCATGCTGACCAAGGGAGTCACTTCCCTGGCGAACGGCATAATCGCCGTGGTGTTCGCAGTCATCCTGAACGCCGCAATAAGACCGTCGCTTAAAAAGGCCGGGATCATAGAGACGCCGGCAGACGAAAAGAACAAAACATGATAAACATCGTGCTTCTGGAGCCGCAGATCCCTCAGAATACCGGGAATATCGCAAGGACGTGCGCCGCAACAGGGGCACGTCTGCATTTAGTGAGGCCGATGGGGTTCACCCCTGACGACAAAAAGCTGAAGAGGGCGGGGCTGGATTACTGGCACCTGCTGGATATCACCTATTACGACAGCACATCGGAGTTCTTTGAGAAAAACAGCGGAGAGATGTTTTTCTTCTCGACCAAGGGAGAAAAGATCTACAGCGACGTAGAGTATCCTGACGGATGCTACATCGTTTTTGGCCGGGAAGACAGGGGGATCAACGAGAGGATACTGTCGGAGCATTATGACAGGTGTGTGAGGATACCGATGCTGGATGATGATTCCGCGAGAAGCCTTAACCTGTCGAACTCTGTCGCCGTCGCGGTTTATGAGATCCTCAGACAGCACGGCTTCAGAGGGCTCAGGACAGAAGGCAGGCTCACCGGAAGAGATGAACCCGAGATAGTATAAAAGATCAGAAGAGAAGCAGAAGGATCCGGAGGATCGCACGTGGCAGCAGGCAGGACAGACCGCAGGGCAAAGAAAAGGAACTATGAGAAGGACCTCTTCAGGGCCGAGAGAAACAGCGTGACCGACATCGTCACCGCGCTGATCCTTTCGCTTGCCTCCGCTGCCGGCACAGTCCTGTTCTGGACTGCGGAAGATCTGCCTGAATGGGCAGACACGTACAGATATGCCTTCCTGTCCGCAGGGATGTCGCTGTTCATCTATTCTCTGATGAAGTTCTTCCTGGCGGTATCGGAGAAGAGGGCGTGCAGGTCGATCAGAGAAGGTTCCGTGTATGCGGTCAGGCTTAAGGCGGAGCAGCAGAAACTGATCAGCAGGATTCTGTCGCGGCAAAGCGTCCGTGAACATTTCCTCTGCTTCTTTTTCATCCTGGCAGTACTAACTGTCATCCTGGTGCTCTCCTATGTCAGGACGGGCAACAGCAGTTCGCTCATAGTACTGGCTCTAGCTTCTGTGCTTGCCTTTGCGGTAACACTCATCTCATATATTCGTGACATCGTCAGAACTGCTTCTGCAGACGGATTCTGCACGGTGTCAGGCAACGGAATAATCCAGGCCGGGAGGGTATTTCCTTTCAGCGCGGCCGACGGCGACGTGTCGGAGCTGATCAGGTTCAGCGACTACTACTCGGTAAGGTTCATCACACCCGGTATCCTGGGTCTGCTGGTCAAAACTGATTTTCCGCTTCCGCGTCGCGGAGCGGTAAGCAGAGAACTCATCGGGGCAGACGAAGAATCTGTCCTGACGGCAACGCTGAACCCTGCAAGTTACTCGGAAACAGAAGAAACTTACAGACATCTGCCGTTTGGAAAGGAAAGCAGGGAGACCCCTGCGGAAGAGGCTGAGACGGTCGTGATCGACGAGAGCCTCCTGCTGCGCATCGCAGCTTATGCAGCGGCAGTGATGCTCATAGCAGCCGTTGTGATCGCAGCGAATATATCCTGAAACTGACAGAAACGATAAAGCCCCGCGGCATTATGTATGCCGCGGGGCTGTTCCTTTATCAGACTCAATCCTCCGCGCTTAGCCGGAAGCCTTCCGAAAATGAGCCGCTCAGGACGAAACGATATACTGTTCCGGGCAGAACATCGAAAGGACCGTAGTCACACGGGTCGCAGAAGCCGACTCTTCCGGCGAGAGACTCTATATCCATGTGTTCCAGACTGTCGGCAAGCATGAATGATACAGACATTTTCTCCGGCAGTCTGCCGTCAGGAAACATAGACGGATCAAAGATAAAACTGGCTGTCTCATTCCTGCCGTACCGGGATCCGTCTGCATGGGATGAAGCCGTGCCGCCGCAGAAGGTGTCTCCGGCCCAGTATTCGACAGCGACCTGGTACACATCATCTTCAGTCTCGAAACCGACTGACAGAATGATCTCATCAGGACCTGCTGAAGGTCCTCTGCCGGCGCAGCAGCTGAGCATTACGGAGAAAGAAAGGATAAGCAGCAGAAGAGCGATCGAACGGACTTTTCTCATAGTTCCTCCTAGAGCAGGCAGAGAGCGGACAGAGTGATCGCTCCGAAAATCATCCATTTTCTGAAAGCAGGTTTTCCTGTCAGAAGAGAATACATCCACAGCACACAGCCCGCGAAGCAGAGACAGACCAGCCAGGTGCTCTGGAGCCTGAGCGGGGTGAACCCGAAGCATCTTATGTACAGGAACAGTTTCGAGAAAGCGATCACAGCGAAGACTATGCTCTCAGCAAGCAGGATCAGACAGGGGACCATAAAAAGAGGAGAGTTCCTTGAGCTGTCGGAAGTCATCCTGGTGACGAACCAGAGAAGAGTGAAGTTGACCGTTATGACCTTGCAAAGTTCAAAGAAACCTTCCCGGGCATACTGGGAGACGATGAATCCTTCCGGGAGAGTGCCGGTGAAGGCACCGAACAGGTATGAGCTCTGCAGTACGAAGAACGCAAGATACATCAGCGAAAAGAGAGAAATAACGACAGCCCAGACTCCGGACGGTACTCTGCGCAGTCTGCTCAGCAAGTCAGACGCTGCACGGCGTTCTCTTTCCAGAGCAGATCTTGAGTATCTGCGTGAGCCTGCGATCAGTCCGAAGAGCCAGGCTCCGACAGGAATGCTGAACAGAATCCGTTCAGGCAGTGTCTCGTCGATCCGGCCTGACACGGAAGACAGAAAACGCCGGACAGCATCGCTTATGTCAGAGAACCGGGCCTCGAATCCGCTGTCGGCGTTCAGGAGCAGATCGGCAGACTTAAGGAACAGAACGGCGCTGACAAGCAGAGCAGCTGCGATCCAGATACTGAAGCTGTTTCTTTTACCGCGTTTTTCGGCGATCCGGGAGGAGAGGGCGTCAAACAACGTCCTTATCCTGAGGAAGAAGCTGCCGAAGGGGATCGCGATAAATCCGTTGACAGCATCGAGAGGTAGAAGATGCCCGCTTTTACCTTCAAGCAGGACTCCTCCTCTGGATATCACCCACCAGACTGCGAATATATGGATGAACAGAAGAACCTGGTACGGCTCCCATACGCTGTTTCTTTTAAGGGCCGCAGAGACCACAGTTGCGCAGAAGCAGGACAGCCATATCCAGCTCTCCCTGTCACGTAAAGTGTCACGGTGGATCAGTTCGGTGACTGCGATGATGAGAGCGGCAGTAACAGCGATGCACACGGAGGTGAGGAGCTCGGACGGATCATGTATATCCGAATAGTAGTAGATCCCCGTGTAGGTGAACGCGAGAATATATGACAGAGCGGAACAGATGCGTTCCGCAGCAGTGGAAGAGAAGGAGGAAGTGCTGACCCTGAGAACAGATGTGCCGTTGACTCCGCTTCCCTGAGGTACAGTATCGATTGAGTTCACGCTTTTTCCTCCCCGTCTTCGCTGTATTCAAGAATATCTCCGGGCTGGCATCTGAGCTCATGGCAGAGGGCCATGAGGGTGGAGAACCTTATAGCTTTTGCTTTGCCGGTCTTCAGCACAGAGAGATTGGCAGGGGTGATCCCTATTCTTTCCGCCAGTTCGCCTGCGGATATCTTCCTGCGTGCCATCATGACATCCAGATTGACTATGATCTTCATGGCAGGCCTCCTTACACGGTTAGATCAAGCTCGGACTTCATGCCGATCGCCTGCTGAATGATGTTCTTGACGACACGGACGATCATCATCATGAATCCGGCAGCAGCTGAGATGATAAGGAAGGGAGGATAATAAAGAACGCTCACCAGAAACACTATGCACGCTCCTGCACAGCACCAGCTGATCACGCGCAGAAAACGCGTGTTCTGTTCGGTGAATACTTCTCCGCCGCTGATGGATCTGAGAAGCCTGAACATGGTATACAGACAGATCCATGCAAATATGCTTCCAGTGTAGATGGTAGCTGCAAGAGCGGGAAGATGAGAGGAGTCAATTGCCGATGCCGATATAAACCATGGCATCCATATGAAACCGAGAACATCCGCTGCCAGCAATACTGCGGCAAGCAGTATCGTAAACACTGTGGTCAGACGGACGCTCTTGTCCTTGTTCCAATCCATGATAAACAGACCTCCTGCGGTTATTGCAAAGATAAGATAGCGCATCAGTTTCTGAATGTCAAGTAAAATTTATCGAATAACAATAAATTATATCCGCAATACAGGTATTTGTGTCGTGACAAGACTCCGCTGAACGGAGGCGTTTCGGGTGACGGCAGATACGGCATATCTGCTGCCGTCCGTTGTAATAGGCGATAGATTTCACTATAATATTTAGTTAGAATGCGGATACTATATGCTTTTGGAGAGTCTTTTGAATGGGTATCACCGCGATAATAGTGGGAGGGGGAAGCTCCTCCAGAATGAAAGGTACGGACAAACTGCTGCTCGAGCTCGGAGGCATGAGCGTCTTTGAGCGGTCCGTCTGTGCGTTTTGCGGGAGTCCCGAGATCGATGCCGTCGTTGCAGTAGCACGCGGTGATCTGATCGGACAGATATCTTCCTGGAAAGACAGATACACCAAACTCTTTGCCGTGGTCGAGGGCGGAGAGACAAGGAGCCTCTCTGCGCGCGCAGGCGTGCAGGCCTCTCCGCAGGACACGGAGTATTTCGCGATCCATGACGCCGCCCGTCCTTTCGTAACGGAAGAGGTCATCAGAAAGACTGTGCAGGCCGCGAGAGAGTATGGCGCCGCCGCGCCGGCGCTCCCGGTCACCGATACCATCAAATATACCGATGAGAACGGATTCTCGGTCAGTACTCCGGACAGGAGACGGCTCTATGCCGTGGCAACGCCACAGGTGTTCCGCGCAGATCTGTACAGAGAACTGATCTTCTCAGTTGAAGACCGCTTTGATGACTGCCAGTTGTTTGAGGATAAAGGGTATCCTGTAAAGCTGGTGGAGAACGACAGGGCTAATTTCAAGATCACCACACCTGAGGATATCGAGAGGGCAAGGATGCAGACAGGAGCAGGCAGCGTCAGAACGGGACACGGATACGATGTACACAGACTCGTGCCCGGAAGGAGACTGGTGCTCGGCGGTGTGGAAATCCCGTGGGAGAAAGGCCTGCTGGGGCATTCCGACGCCGACGTCCTGCTTCACGCGGTATGTGACGCGGTTCTGGGAGCGGCAGCTCTCAGAGATATCGGATATCACTTTCCGGATACCGATCCCGCATTCGAAGGAGCTGACAGCATGGAATTGCTCAGGGAATGCGGCAGAATGGTCAGAGAGAAGGGCTTCCGTGTAGGGTCAGTGGACTCCACGGTCATCTGCCAGAGGCCCAGGCTCGCGGAACATATACCGGAAATGATCGATAATATATCAAAAGCATTGGATATCCCGGCTGACTCCGTGAACGTCAAGGCCACCACGGAGGAAGGACTCGGGTTCACCGGCAGCGGCGAAGGGATCGCCGCGCACGCCGTGGCACTGTTATTCTGAACTACTGATCTAAGAGACAAGAGATATGCTTAACTTTTTCAAACAGGTACAGGAAGTTCTTATTGCGTTAGCCAACACGTTCTCATGGAGAGACGCGCTGGATATCATTCTTGTTGCCTATCTTATCTACAAGCTGGTCGGCATGCTGGCGCATACCAGGACCGGCACGCTGGTGAAGGGCATCATAGTTCTCGCGGTGGCTTATGCCGCGTCCACTGCCCTTCAGCTCAAGACGATCAAATTCCTTATCGACTACATGTTCAGATATGGACTTGTCGTCCTTGTGGTAGTGTTCCAGCCGGAACTCAGAAGCATGCTGGAGAGAGTCGGCAGGGCGAGGTTCGGAAGATCGCTTTTCACGATCAGACTGGACGATCAGGGCAGCAACAGCCTGCTGACAGCATATGACAAGGTGTGTTCGGCTGCGGCGGATATGTCCAGATCCATGACCGGAGCGCTGATCGTTTTTGAGAAGGAGACTCCTCTCACTGAGATCATTTCGACCGGCAGCATCATCGATGCGGAGATATCGGAAGAACTGCTGGAGAACATCTTCTATAAAGGATCGCCGCTTCATGACGGCGCGGTAGTCATCAGGGGAGACAGGATCACTGCGGCAGGCTGTCTGCTTCCGGTCTCGCACAATACCGAGATCAGCAAGGAGATGGGAACGAGACACCGCGCAGGGATCGGTATCACAGAGGTCACCGATGCCGTATCACTGATAGTGTCCGAGGAGAACGGGTTTATTTCCATCGCGCAGAACGGCGTCATCATCCGCAATCTGGACAAGGCAGGAGCGCTCAGGATCCTCGAGAGGGAACTGATGCCCAAGGAAAAAGAGAATGATGATAAGCAGAGATTCAGTTTCAAGAGGTTGATAAAGTGAGAAAAGACTGGTTCAAAGAACTGTTTTCAGACTGGCTCACCAGCAAGCCTAAACTCATGGCCCTGTCGCTGGTGCTGGCGGTCGTTATATGGTCTTTTGTCGCACTTTCTGTCAACAGCATAACAACAAGGACCATTGACAATGTCGTTGTGGAGATGCCTTCCACCGGTGCGAGCTATCAGTCGCTGGGACTGGATCTTATCGAGGGAGAGACAGAGGAGCACACTGTAAGCATCACGGTCTCAGGAGACAGAAGCACCATCGGTATGCTCACATCAGACAGCATCACCGTCACGCCGGATTTCTCAAAAGTCACGGAAGCGGGAACGTATAACATAACGCTCAATGCGGTCAAGAACAATCAGCTGCTGGATTACGAGATCAGGACGGTGGAGCCTTCCAGTCTGGTCCTTACATTCGGGGAATCCGCAATGAGGAAATTCCAGATCTCTCCGTCAGTCTCCGGATTCACTGTTGCTGACGGATATGTCGCACAGCCTATAGTCTGTTCACCGGTCTCCGTTACGGTAGTGGGAAGCAGAGAGACAGTTGACAGGATAAGAAAAGTCACCGCGGAAGGAAGAATGGCGGGAAGCCTGTCATCATCGGCGACCATCACCGGTACCATTCATCTGTATGATGCGGACAACAACGAGATATCCCCCGATAAACTGAGGATGGATGTTTCGTCAGTCGATCTCCTGGTCCCGATCTATAAGGAAGGATCGATGGATTTCGACATCGAGTTCGTCAATGTCCCGTCCGGATTCGATACGTCCGTCCTGAAGTATTCGCTTTCTCCTTCCACTATCCGCATCGCGTATGCGGAGGGCTCTGCCGCACCTACTGCCGTCAGGACCGTGGGATATGTGGATGTCGCGACCCTCGATCTGGGTGAGACATATCAGTTCGACGTGACGCTCCCTTCGGGATATGTCGATCTGGACGGCGTCGGAACGATCGAAGTCAGATTCGACCCGCAGGGAATGGATTCCCGCAAGATGACAGTCACTGACATAAGGGCGTCCAATGTCCCCGAAGGATATGAAGTAACGGTCCTCACCGACCACATCAGCGGTGTCAACATCATAGGAGATACCCAAACGGTATCCGATCTGGTGCCTACATCGGTAGTAGCAGTCATTGATGCGTCTGTGCTCAAACCGGAACCCGGAACGCAGTCCGTTCCGGTCACGATACTGGTCCCGTCGAGCAGCTCGGTCTGGGCGATGGGGTCGTACACCGTCAATGTAGAGGTAGTCAGGAAATGATCATTGTGACCGGAATCAGGCTTCCTCTCGGCAGTTCGGGACAGGAAGCTGAAGAAGAAGCGAGAAAAAGAGTCGGACAGCCGGGAGAATACGCGCTGAGACGGGTCTCGTACGACCTCAGAAGGGGACAGGCGTCTATGGTCTGTTCCGTGACGGTGTCTCTCACCGATCCCGACACAGAGAAAAGGGTGGCATCGTCGGGAGAAGGGATGCAGTATGCTGAGAAACAGCAGCTTCATCCGAAACCCGGTACAGAAAAACTGGATAACCGGCCGGTAGTGGTCGGAGCCGGCCCCGCGGGACTGTTCGCAGCCTATCTTCTTTCCGAATACGGCTACCGACCTGTCCTTTTAGAGAGAGGCGCAGACGTTGATGCCAGAACAGCGTCGGTGGACTCGTTCTTTGCAGGAGGCGCGTTCGACCAGAAGACGAACATCCAGTTCGGGGAAGGCGGCGCCGGGACTTTCTCGGACGGCAAGCTCACCACAAGGATCAATGACGGACTGTGCGACTATGTGCTGAATACATTCTGTTTCTTCGGAGCGCCGGATGATATTCTGACCAAAGCCAGACCTCATATCGGAACTGACAATCTCAGGAACATAGTCAAGAGAATAAGGGAAAAGATAACCGAAAACGGCGGAGAGGTGCGCTTTCTCTGCCAGATGGAAGACATAACGACAAACAGGGGCCGCCTGACAGGTATAAGGACTCCTTACGGTGAGATGCCCGTACAGGCTCTGGTGCTTGCCTGCGGACACAGCGCCAGGGACACTTATTCCATGCTGATGGAAAGAGGAGCGCTCATCACAGCGAAGCCGTTCTCTGTGGGGTTCAGGATCGAGCACCTCCAGAGCGACGTCGACCGTTCTCTGTACGGCAGGCTCGCCGGAGATCCCAGACTTCCAAGAGGGGAATACAATCTCTCGGCAAAAGTCGCCGGCCGCGGCGTTTATACATTCTGCATGTGCCCCGGAGGTTCAGTCGTGGCGGCAGCCTCTGAGAACGGCGGCACCGTAACGAACGGCATGAGCACATATCTCAGAGACGGCAGAAATGCGAACAGCGCGATCTGCGTCTCGGTCGGTCCGGAAGATTTCGGAGCCAATCCGCTGAAAGCGATCAGTTATCAGAGGAACATTGAGAGAGCGGCATTCGCCGCCGCGGGAGGAAACTTCGCAGCGCCGGCAAGCGACGTAGGTTCATTCATGGACGGCAGACGCGGGCTTAAGGAAGGGAAAGTCTCTCCGACTTACCCGCTCGGCCTGACGGCATATGATCTTGAGCGGATCTTCGGCACCGAGCTTTCAGAATGCCTGAGAGGCGGACTGAGAGCATTCTCGGAGAAGATGGAGTGCTTCTCCGACAGAGAGGCGATACTGACCGGCGTTGAGACAAGGACGTCGGCTCCGGTGAGGATCAGCAGAAATGAAGACCGGCAGGCGGTGGGCATACAGGGACTCTATCCATGCGGAGAGGGATCCGGATATGCCGGAGGCATCATGAGTTCTGCAGTAGACGGTCTGAGGACCGCGGCAGCTATTATAGAGAAGTACAGTCCTTTTCAGGATTGATGGATCGGTAAAAACAGGTTAGTGTCATGAACATCAAAAGATGGGTCGTCAGACAACCTGACACCGCGACCGCAAAAAGGATCGAAGAAGAGCTGGGCGTGACTCACCTGGCTTCACTTGTGCTGGCCGGAAGAGGTTATTCGGAACCTTCAGAGGCCGGGCAGTTCCTTGACGGCCGTCTTTCTTCAGATGACCCGTTCGATCTGAAGGACATGGATCTCGCGGTTCAGCGGATCCACAGAGCGGTCTCAGAAGGCGAGAGGATCGCAGTGTTCGGCGACTACGATGTTGACGGACTCACCGCGACGACCCTGATGTACAGATGCCTGAAGGGCCTTGGAGCAGACGTCATATGCTCGCTCCCGAGCAGAGACACCACCGGATACGGTCTGTCTGCTGAGGCGGTCGACGCCCTAGCTGAGAACGGAGTCAGTCTGATCGTGACGGTCGATAACGGGATATCGGCATTTGATGAAGTTATATATGCCAGGACGAAAGGTATAGATACGATAATAACCGACCACCATATGGTCCAGGAGAGCGTTCCCGATGCGGTGGCGGTCATAGATCCACACAGAGAGGACGATCATTCGGGGTTCGAAGACCTTGCGGGCGTGGGCGTTGCGCTGAAGACAGCGGCTGCCCTTGAGGAGACGAGCGTGTCAGAGGCGGTCGAAAACTACGGATTCCTCGCGGCTATCGGTACCATCAGCGACATCATGCCCATGAGGAAGGACAACAGATATATAGTCAGAGAAGGGCTTAAGCTCATTCCGTACGGAGGATGTCCCGGCCTGGAGGCGCTGTGCGAGACGACAGGAGTGGATATAAACAGCGTCAATGAGATGAACGTTGCTTTCAATCTCGCCCCGCGTCTCAACGCCGCCGGAAGGATGGGCAACGAGAACCTGGCGCTTGAGCTTCTGCTGACCGAAGATGAAGAGGAAGCGCGCAGGATCGCGCAGGAGATAGATGAACTTAACCGTCAGCGTCAGGCGGTGGAACAGGAGACGTCCGAACGCATAAACAGCATCCTTGTTCAGGAGGTGGATTACAGTTCGGAACCCGTGTTCGTTGTGGCGGCGGAAGGGCTTCACCCCGGAGTGATGGGGATCGCAAGTTCCAGACTTGTCGACAGATACGACAAACCGGCGATAGTGATCTCGGTGGACGGCGACACGGCAAAGGGATCAGGGAGAAGCGTAGAGGGCTTCTCGCTGTACAAGATGCTCGCCAGCTGTTCGGATCTCATGGACAAGTTCGGCGGCCATGACATGGCAGCAGGGTTTACCATAAGATCAGACCGGATCCAGGAACTGAAAGACAGGATCAGGGAATACTGCAGGGAACATGCGGACGAGTACAGGATCGCCGAGGTGAATATAGACGCGGAGATAAGCGCGCAGGATGTCAGTGAGGAAGAAGTCGGAGGACTGGACATTCTGAAACCTTTCGGAAACGGAAACAGCCAGCCGTACTTCCTGGTCAGGGATTGTGTCGTGGAAGGGATATATCCGCTTGGAGAGAGGCATACCAGGATAAGTCTCCGGACGGGAGAGAAACAGTTCTACGCGGCTTTGTTCGGAACGAAGCCCTGTCAGTTCCCGTTCGAGACAGGAGAGAAGGTCAATGCTGTCGTGAGCCTTTCTCTTTACAACGGCCAGATACGCACGATGGTCTCCGTCAAGATCATAGACATAAGAAGAGCGTCCATTACAGAAACCGACATCGATTCCTTCGAAGAACTGAGAAGACTGAATTTTACCGGGAAATGCGGAGAGGATTCCCCGCTGCGCGCTGACAGGGACGATGCCGCAGCGGTATACAGATGTATCGCCCGAGGGGAAGTTATGGTGTCGAGCGGAGCCGATCTCTGCGGAAAAGTCAAAGACATGCCGCTGGGCAAGATGCTGGCGCTGCTGAGGGTGTTCGCGGAACTGAACCTCGCAAGGACAGAACAGATCGACGGAAACAAAGAGATCATCGTTACCGTACCCACTGAGACGAAGAAAGACCTTATGGATTCGCCGACTTTCAGGGCGATATGCAAACAGTGAAACAGTTCATTCAGGTGAAGATCAAAGGATCAAGATGACATTTGAAGAGCTTAAAAACGCGATAGAGAAGAGCGGAAGGAACTACGATCTGGGAATGATCGAGAAGGCCTATCTTTTTGCTGAGAAACGTCATGAAGGACAGCTCAGACGCAGCGGAGAGCCTTACATCATCCATCCCATTGCCGTAGCTTCCTATCTAGTGGACCTCGGACTGGACAGTGAGTGCATCTGCGCTGCGCTGCTGCATGACGTCGTGGAAGACACGAACACATCGCTGGACGAGATAAGAGCAGCGTTCGGTGAAGAGGTCACGGAACTGGTCAACGGGGTCACGAAACTCGGAAAGATCCCCTTCTCCAGCGTTGAAGAAGAGCAGGCGGAGAACCTCCGGAAGATGCTTCTTGCCATGAGCAAGGACATCCGTGTCATGATCATCAAACTCAATGACCGTCTTCACAACATGCGCACCATGGACTACATGGCTGAGCAGAAACGCAGGGACAAGTCGAGAGAGACGATGGAAGTCTATGCCCCGATAGCGCACAGGCTGGGGATGGAAGGCCTTAAGGATGAGCTCCAGGATCTGTCGCTCAAATACCTGGATCCCAGGGCGTTCAATGAGATCACCGAGATACTCGAGGATCTGCAGGAGAAGAACGGCCAGTTCATCGAAAAGCTCACGCAGGAAGTCGGTGAAAGACTGAAGGAGAACGGGCTGGAGCATGTTGAGATCCAGGCCAGGGTCAAGTCGGTCTACGGGATATACCGCAAGCTCTATGAGCAGAACAGAAGCATCGAAGAGATCTATGACATCTACGCGATAAGGATCCTTGTCGACACGGTCTCCGAGTGTTATACAGCGCTCGGTGTCGTTCATGATATGTACACCCCGATACCCAAGAGATTCAAGGACTATATCTCTACTCCCAAGAGCAATATGTACCAGTCTCTGCACACGACGGTCATCGGCGAGAACGAGACGCCGTTCGAGATCCAGATCAGGACCTATGAGATGCACCGCGAGGCGGAATACGGCGTTGCGGCGCACTGGAAGTATAAAGAAGGCGTCAATGAGAGCAGCGAGAGCTTCGACTCGAAGCTGGAATGGGTAAGACAGCTCCTGGAGAGCCAGAAGGAATCTCAGGACGCCACAGACCTGCTCAGATCCATCAAGAGCGATCTTCTTCCGGAAGAAGTCTTCGTGCTGACGCCCAAAGGGGACGTCATCGACCTTCCTGCCGGCGCGACCGTCATAGATTTCGCGTATGCCATTCACACTGCGGTCGGCAACCGGATGATCGGAGCCAAGGTCAACGGAAGGATCGTCCCGATCAACTATCAGGTCAACTCAAGCGAGATCGTCGAAGTGATACTCGGACCCAAAGACAAGGGACCGTCCAGGGACTGGCTCAACATCGCCCAGACCAGCGGCGCAAGAGCGAAGATCAGGGGATGGTTCAAGAGGGAGAGACGTGAAGAGAACATAGAGGAAGGCAAGAACATACTTGAGAAAGAGCTCCGGCGCGAGATGATCCGGATACCTGCCGAAAAGTATGATGACTTCCTCGACGAGCTCGTCAGAAGACAGCGACTCAATACGAAGGACGAACTGTTTGCTGAGATAGGCTACGGCGGCATACCCATAAACAGGATCATACCGAAAGCAAGGGAAGAATACGAGAAGATAAAGAAGGCGGAGGAGCCTCTGACGGCAGCAGTGGCATCTTTCCAAGAGGCGCCGATCACAAGGGCCAAGTCGGTCGACGGCGTCATCATAGAAGGAATGGACAACTGCCTTATCAGATTCTCAAGATGCTGCAACCCGCTCCCCGGAGACGAGATAGTCGGATTCATCACCAGAGGCAAAGGCGTGTCCATACACAAGAGTTCCTGCAAGAACGTCATCAATACGATGAATTCGGAGGACGGGAAAGCCAGGATGGTCGCGGCCAGATGGGATGATACCATAGAGGAACAGTTCAAGGCCGATCTTATCATCTACTGCCTGGACCGCACCGGAATGATCGCGGATGTCAGCGGAAAACTGTCTTCCCTGCATATACCGATCTATTCCATGAACACATCGCCGGAGACCGACCATCAGCATGCGATCAAGCTGTCTATCGGAGTGAGCGGAAAAGAACATCTCTATTCGACGCTTGAGAAGCTGAGAAAGATAAAGGGAGTGCTCAGCGTGGAAAGGATAGGAGCAGAAGGTTGAAAGCGCTCGTTCAAAGAGTCAAGTATGCGAAAGTAACGATAAACGGCGAGGAGATCAGGGAAACAGGACCGGGTCTCCTTGTCTTGTTTGGGTGCGCTGTGGGCGACGACCTCAATGACTGCAGGAAGCTCGCCGAAAAGACGGCCAATCTCAGGATATTCGAGGACACAGAGGGAAAGATGAATCTGTCGGCGCTGGATCTCGGTTTGTCGGCAATGGTGGTTTCCCAGTTCACTCTGCTTGCCGACACTCACAAGGGAAACAGGCCGAGCTTCATCGAAGCCGCAAAGCCGCCTCTCTCCGTCCGCGCTTATGAGAGTTATGTCGAGATACTGTCTTCCCTGGGATTAAGGGAGGTCAAGACAGGCGAATTCGGAGCGGATATGCAGGTCGAGATCTGCAATGACGGTCCCGTCACTGTCATGCTGGACACGGAGGAATGGAAAAGATGCAGGTAACGGTATTTCCTATCGGAAAACTCAGAGCCAACTGCTGTGTTGCATATGAAAAGGACGGTTCCGCGGCGGTCATCGATCCCGGCGGAGATCCTTCTCCTGTCGCAGAGTACATGGAGAAGAACGGTCTTGTGTGCAGAGCCATCCTGCTTACCCACGGCCATGACGACCATACTGAAGGAGTCGCCCGGCTGAAGGAGATGACATCGGCTCCCGTATACGTCGGAAGCGGCGATGCCTACAGACTGGATCAGGCTGCCGATCAGACTCTGAGCGGCGGGGAAGAACTGGTATTCGGAGAACTGAGGATAGAGGCGATACCGAGCCCGGGGCATACGGAAGGCGGCATGTGCTATTACTCCGACGGAGTCCTCTTTGCAGGGGACACCCTGTTCCGCGGATCCGTGGGACGCACTGACTTTCCCGGAGGAGATCTCAACGAGCTGAAGAGGTCCCTTTCCGCGCTGACCGAAAGGTTCTCGGACAGCGATACCACTGTGATCCCCGGGCACGGAGAGATCACCGATTTCAGACACGAACTGGAGTACAATCCGTATCTATGACGCTGTATCTTAAGGACGACAGATTCCACTACGAACTGGAAAACATAATGAGGATGTTCTTCTGGAGACCGGAGATAAAGGCCGGGGCCCCGGAGGAGGGTGAGGACGGCTTCTGTTTTGCGGAAGCCGGAAGTACCGTCATCGCCGGAGAAGAACTGCTGTCGGTGGAGTTCCGGGACGGAGATAAAAAGATCCGTCTGGAGGATACCGCGGCAGGAACAGCCGTCGAGAAGGAGATCGAGCAGAAGATGGCGGTCCTCATGTACCGCGTCCTTTCAGAGGTGACCGGCAGGAAGCCTCCCTTCGGAGTGATGACGGGGATCAGACCGGCCAAATATATGGCGGATCTTGTCGAAAATGGAATGAGTGCCGCAGACGCAGAGAGACTGTTCGTCGAACGGTCGCTGGTGGATCCGGCAAAGGCGCATCTGTGCAGACTTACGGCTGAGACCGGACTGAAGCTGAGAGAGCACTGCGACGACAGGGGATTCTCGCTTTATGTGTCCATTCCGTTCTGTCCGTCCAGATGCAGTTACTGTTCTTTCGTGTCAAAGACCGTTGAGAAAGACAGATCCATGACAGGGCCCTATGTGGAGGCGCTGTGCAGGGAACTCAGCTATACGTCCGCTATCACAAAAGAGCTCGGGCTCAGGATGCAGACGGTCTATATAGGCGGCGGGACACCCACCGTTCTGAGTGAAGAAGAACTGAAGATCCTCACAGGGGCGATAGAGGACTGCTTCGGTGCTCCGACCGAAGGGGAGTACAGCGTGGAGGCGGGAAGACCGGACACCATCACGGAAGGAAAGCTGAAAGTCCTCAAGGACGCAGGAGTCACCAGGATCTCGATCAATCCCCAGACAGCCAACGACGAAGTGCTCAGGAAAGTGGGGAGAAAGCATACCGCAGCGGATATTGAGAGATGCTATGAACTGGCCAGAGCGCTGGGCTTTGACAATATCAACGCAGACCTGATCGCCGGACTGCCGGGTGACGATCTGGACAGTTTCAGACACAGCGTGGTCTGGGCAGCGGAGACGCTTAAGGCGGAGAACATTACCGTTCACGCGCTGACGCTCAAGAGAGCTTCCTTCCTAAGGGAGACCGAGAGCGAACTGTTTTCCCCGGAAGCGCCGGGGATGGTGGATTTTGCTCAGGAGGAACTCACGGGAAAGGGATATGTCCCGTACTACATGTACAGACAGAAAGGAACGGTGGAAAGCCTGGAGAATACCGGATACGCGTTGCCGGGCAAAGAATGCCTGTATAATCTGTTCATCATGGACGAGCTCCAGAGCATCATCGCATGCGGTGCCGGTGCAGTGACTAAACTTAAGGACAGCGGAAGGAATCTTATCGAGAGGATCTTCGACATGAAGTATCCTCAGGATTATCTGCAGAGGTTCGACGAGATGCTGCGCCGCAAGGACAGGATAACGGAGTTTTATTCAGAAAAGTGACCGGAACGGTCTGTGCCGCAAAAAGGGACGGACGGTCTCTGTCGATATATGAACAGGATTCCCATAAATTATCAAATTTGCGTGAATTCACGGGCATACCCGCTTTCGGATTGTTGAATTGGCACAGGGCGTCAGATATAATTAGGTTGCCTATAAATCAAGGAGGAAAATATAATGAGCGAGTTTTTTGATAAACTTACAAGCAAAAGCAAAGAGCTGTTTTCGGCAGCAAAAGACACCGCTAATGACCTTATCGAAAAGGGCAAGGACAAAGCGGAGGAAATGAAACTCAACCATGACCTGAGTGATACTTACGCCAAGCTCGGCGAACTGTTCTTCGAGAAAGAAGTGAACGGCGCTGAGGCAGAAGGACTTGAAGAACTCCTTGAGAAGGCGAAGGAACTCAAGGGTGGTCTCGCCGATCTGGCCAAGAAGGCTGAGGAAGCCGCAGCCGCCGCAGCAGCAAAGGCAGCAGAGAAGGCCGAGCAGGCCGCTTCCGTAGTGGAAGAAGCTGTTGAAGATGCAGTCGACGCAGTGGAAGAAGCTGTGGAAGACGTAGTGGAAGAAGCAGAGGAAGAGATGGTCGTTTGCCCCGTCTGCGGAGCAAAGTTCCCCAAGGGAACAGAGACCTGCCCGATCTGCGGAGCTTCACTTCTCTAAGATCTTGATACCGGAAGGTGGGCAATAATATGCCCGCCTTCTTTTTTAGAGGTAGAAACAACTTGTCCGTCAAGAAACAGAGCATAACAGAAGGAGCGCTTGTGCTGACTATTTCACTGGTGAT
Organism: Oscillospiraceae bacterium; assembly: GCA_017548485.1. Taxonomy (GTDB): domain Bacteria; phylum Bacillota; class Clostridia; order Oscillospirales; family Ruminococcaceae; genus RUG11783. The sequence continues at coordinate 42,434 of JAFYZY010000175.1, forward strand.
AGTGAAACTGGTCGGCCTTGTTTACAAGTTCCCTCTCATAGAACTGCTGGCGGGAGGAGGCTGGGGATATTACCAGTCATCCTATAACATCTACAGTGCTGTATATGCGGTGGCTGTCGTAGGATTTCCCGTGGCGGTCTCCAGACTTGTGGCGGGATACGCCGCCACAGGCCGGTACAGGGATGTTGAGAACCTGAGGAAGGAATCGCTCAAACTGTTTGCCATCATCGGAGTCATCGGGTCTGCTTGCCTTATGCTTGCGGCAAAGCCGCTCACAGAGAGATTCATGCAGAACCCCAAGGCGTTCCTGTGTGTTCTCTCAGTAGCGCCGTCCATATTCTTCAGCTGCGTCATGAGCTCCTACAGGGGGTATTATCAGGGACTGTCCAACATGTACCCCACAGCGATGTCTGACGTGGTGGAAGTTATCTTCAAGGCAGTGTTCGGCTACGGGACGGCTTATGTGCTGAGTTATCTCATGAGGACGGAATATGCCGCGTACGGAACGGTCCTCGGCAGATCCGAAACGGCGGCGACTGCTTCCGCAGCCATACTGGCGGTAGCGGCGGCCGGAGCCATATCCTCGGTGACGATCTCCACCGCGGCTGCATTCTTCAGCCTGCTGATCTACTACAGAAGAAAAGGCGGGATGGTCACACAGGAACAGATCGATGCCAGCCCGGAAGCGGAAAGACTGTCCGTGCTCAGAAAACAGATACTCAGGTTCGGGTTCCCTCTGGCGCTTTCAGCGATCACACTGAGAGTGACGAGCCTTATAGATAATGTGACGGTCATAAGAAGCCTCAACAGCGTGATAGAGAACGATCTGCCGACGCTGCTTGCATCCCACGGAGGGCTGCTCGAGAAGTCGGGGATAGAGATCTCCGACATGGCGAACTACCTGTATGAGGTTTACGGATACGGCATTCCGCTGTTCGATCTTATCCCGACCATAACAGCCAATTTCGGAACCAGTGCACTTCCTCACATAACGACTGCGCTGAACAGAGGTGACACGGCCAAGGTAAAAGAGCATATCGAGACCATGATGGGGATCACGATGCTGATCGCGGCGCCGGCCGGCCTCGGGATCGCCTTCATGGCCGGACCGATCCTGCAGCTGCTGTATCCGTCCCTGAGCATAGGAACGAAGCTCGCATCACCCATGCTCTCGGTGCTCGGGATCGCTGCGATCTCCGTGTGCATGACCAGTTTCGTGAATATGATGTTCCAGGCGCTGGGAAAGATAGATCTTCCTGTGAAACTGATGGCGATCGGATGCGCACTGAAGGTGCTGGTAAACTATGTGCTGGTATCGATCCCGTCGCTCAACATCAAAGCGGCGGCAATGGGCAATCTCATATGCTACACTTCCATCTGCGTGATAGGGCTGATAATCATCTCCAGGCAGACAGGGATCAGGATAGATATCGTGAAGACCATCGTCAAGCCGCTGTTCGCGGGGATCGTGACCGGTGTGGTCGCCAGATTCAGTTATTCCGGCCTTGAGAAACTGATCCCGGGCAGGATATCGACGCTCCTGTCATGTGCCATTGCGGCAGCTGTATATATCGTGATGGTACTGCTGTTCAGGCTTATAAACAAAGAGGAACTGCTGAGCCTGCCGGGCGGGTCCAGAATAGTTGCTCTACTTGAAAAAATACATGCTCTGGGGTAGAATTTTTATGTCGGAATTCAGGATAAAATCCAGGTATACACTCGATGATGTGCCCCTTATTATGAGGCGTCTCAGAGACCCCGAAACAGGCTGTCCCTGGGACAAGACACAGACTCACGAGTCCATCAGACAGGATCTGATAGAGGAGACATATGAGGCTGTCGAAGCGATCGACAGGGGAAACACCGAGAACCTAAAAGAAGAGCTCGGCGATATGCTGATGAATATCGCGCTCCACTGCGAGATCGAAAGAGAAAAAGGCGGATTCGATCTTGACGAAGTGGCTGACGCTCTCTGCAAGAAGATGGTGATCCGTCATCCCCATGTGTTCGGAGACATCGTTGCAGAAGACACGGCTGCAGTCCTCAGGAACTGGGAGGAGATAAAGAGAGACGAGAAATCCCAGAAGACAGGGTCCGAAGCCATAGATGATGTTCCCAGATCATATCCGGCGCTCATCCGCAGTCAGAAGGTCCAGAAAAGAGCTGCTTATACAGGGTTCGATTACAGAGACATAAAAGAAGCATTCGCTGATCTCGAGAGCGAGATCAGTGAGCTCAGGGAAGCGATAGAAGGGAACGGAGATCCTTTCGAGGAACTGGGAGACGTGCTGTTCTCGGCCGTCAATGTAGCCAGGTTTATACCGGCGGATTCCGAACTTGCCCTGACCAGAGCCTGTGAAAAGTTCATAGAGAGGTTCAGGATCGTCGAGGATATTGCCGCAACCAGCGGTATAGATATGAAAAAAGCAGATTTGGAACAGCTGAACAAGCTTTGGGCTGAATCTAAAAAAACACAAGGAGAAAAAGAAAATGACAAAGACTGAACTCACCGCAGAAGTCGCAAAGAAGGTCGGACTGACAAAGAAAGACGCCGCACTCGCTGTCAATGCAGTATTTGACTGCGTTAAGGAAGCTCTGGTAAAGGGCGAGAAGGTACAGCTCGTCGGCTTCGGCAGCTTTGATGTTAAAGAGCGCCCCGCTCGCAAGGGCATCAATCCCGCAACAAAAGAGAAGATCGAGATCGCTGCTTCCCGCAGCCCGAAATTCACTGCCGGTGCAGCCCTTAAGAACGCTGTTAAATAATCACATATAAGGGTGTTCGGTCCCAGGCTGCGCTTGGGACCGAACTTCAAACCGGGAACCAGATGCGTATAGACAAATTCCTCAAAGTCAGCAGAATAATCAAAAGGCGTACGGTTGCAAACGAAGTCTGTGACGCGGACAGGGTATCCGTCAACGGACGTCCGGTGAGAGCATCCTATGACGTCAAAGTCGGGGACATCGTGGAGATCACGATGGGCGAGACAGTGACGAAGTTTAAGGTGCTCAAGATCACGGAGACACAGTCGAAGGACGTAGCGAAACAGATGTATATGATCATGCACTGACGTTTTATGAGGACCGGCGGCACGATATGAAATTTGCAGCAAACAATATGACAGAGAAAGAGAAGAAGGAGCTCACCGGCTACATCAACCGGAGGAGATTCATCCTTATACTTCTCTCTCTTTTCTGCGTATATCTGCTCATCAATGTCATCTCTATCCGCGTCAGGCTGTATGAGCAGAAGCAGCAGCTCAACCTGATAACGGAACAGATCGCGGTCGCACAGCTGGAAAACGATGAACTCAGGCATATGATGTCCGGCACGGAGGCCGAGTACATAGAGAGGATCGCCCGGGAGAAGCTCGGATACGCCGCAGTGGATGAAAGGGTCTATGAGGACATAACCGGTATCGACTGATTTCTGCCGGTCCGGAGCACAAGCGATCCGCATGCAGCGGATCTTTTTTGTTGAAGAAAAGGGAATCGTTATGTCGATCGAGAGAGTCAGGGAATTCTTCAGAAAAGAGGGAATAGAAGACAGGATCAGGGAGTTCGGAGTGTCAAGCGCCACGGTGGAACTGGCAGCCGAAGCTCTGAACTGTGAACCGTGCAGGATCGCAAAGACGCTGTCGTTTTCAGTGAACGGCAGGCCTGTGCTGGTCGTTGCCGCCGGAGATGCGCGGATAGACAACCGCAAATTCAAAGAGACATTTGAAGCAAAGGCTAGGATGCTGACTGCAGATGAAGCGGCAGAACTGATCGGGCACGCAGTGGGCGGAGTCTGTCCCTTCGCAGTCAACAGCGGGGTCGAGGTATATCTGGATGAATCACTGAAGAGATTCGAAACGGTATTTCCCGCGTGCGGGAGCAGCAACAGCGCCATAGAAATGACGATCGGGGAGCTGCAGACCTACGCGTTGCCGGAAGGATGGGTGGACGTCTGCAGGCTTCCGGCAGAATGACAGCAAAAAAGACCGGCGACAAAGCCGGTCCGCGGTGTGAGGCAGAACTGATTCAGTCCTGTCTCTTTTTTTCTGAGAAATACATGAACAGCTGGCACGGTATCATGCCGTTGTACAGTTTCCTCCTGCGTGATGCCTGTTTCCCGAAATGCTTCTCGAAATCGGGAAGGCTGCTGATTATATAGGTGCCGCGCTGATCTCCGTTTACGATCCTTTTTCCGAAGTCTGCGCACAGTTTCTCTGCTTCCTCGGGGCTCGACAGTCTCTCACCATACGGAGGATTCGTTATTATAAGAGATCCTGCCTCGGGAACAAGATCTCTTGCATCAGAGACTGAGAACGAGCAGAGATGTCCGACTCCGGCACGCTGTGCGTTATCTGACGCGATCCTGACCGCAGATCCATCGATGTCGGATCCGATCCCGCGGAATGAGACGTCATTTCTGATCTGTGCCCTTGCTTCGGAGCGCACCTCATCAAAGATCTCTTTCCCGACGATATCATATTCCTCAGCGGCAAAAGCCCTGGTGAGGCCCGGCGCGAGATTCATCGCTCTCATGGCGGATTCTATCACGATGGTGCCGGACCCGCAGAACGGATCGACAACGGTGCTGTCGTCATAGACTCTGGCGAAATCCGTCATTCCTGCGGCGAGAGTTTCTCTGATCGGGGCTTCGTTGAGGAGAGGACGGTACCCTCTTTTGTGAAGTCCGTCGCCGGAAGTGTCCAGCATGAGAGTGCAGATGTCCTTGACTATTGAGAAACGTATCTTTTTCTCGACACCGCGTTCCGGAAGGAACTGAGTAGAATACTGGGCTTTCATCTTTTCGACTATGGCTTTTTTCAGGACGGACTGGCATGCCGGTATGCTGGTCAGTTTGCTGTTCAGGCTGTAGCCTTTCACCGGAAAGGCGTCCCCGGACGAAAGAACGGAAGACCAGTCTGACGAGAACGCACCGTCATACAATGCATCGAAATCAGGTGCAGGGTACTCATCCAGGACGATCAGAACTCTTTCCGCGGTGCGCAGCCAGATGTTTGCTATGGCTATACCGTATTCATCTGCGTCAAAGAAGATGCGCCCGTCGTGGACTTCAACTTCTTCAAAACCGAGATGTCTGATCTCATAGGCCAGAACGGACTCCAGTCCGAACCCGCAAGTCGCAACCAGTCTGTACATAAAAAACTCCGGCAGATAAAAAGAAAGGCGCCGCGCTATTCGCGGCGCCGTTGTGCTAATTGTATATCAGTTAACGGGAACTAGCAAGCCGTAAGAATCGTCATGACGGCGGTATACGATGTTGAGCTCGTTCGTGTCCGCGTTGCGGAACATGAAGAACGTGTGGCCCAGCATGTTCATCTGGAGGATCGCCTCCTGCTCGCTCATCGGCTCAATAACGAACCGCTTTTCTCTGGCGATGTGGTATTCCTGCTCTTCTTCTGCTTCGTCTGCGGCAGCAATATCCAGTTCCTCGCCGGCGAGTTCAACTTCCTTGACTTTGACTCTGTTTCCGAGTTTGCCTTTGTTCTTGACGATCTGTCTCATCATGAGATCCACAGCTTCACGGAAGGCGGAATCAAGATCTGTCGAAGTGCGCTCGGTGCGGAAGAAGAAACCGCGGCTCTTTACGGTGACCTCCACGGTGTAGCGGTCTTTTTCAAGATCCACGTTTACGGCGCCGTCAGCCTCCTCATTGAAGAATCTGTCGAACTTCTGGAGACGCTTGTTCGCGTTGTCGATAAAACTTTGCCTCAGATTCAGACCATGGCCTGATGTTTTGACCTTCATTGGATTAACCTCCTTCTCAGGTTCTACATATATTCTACAATAAAACGATGCAATAATATCAATGTTTCTGTGAATGATGCATAACAAAAATGATAATCCATTTTTGTGCAAAACAGATTTGAGGAATAATACGCTGTCTGGAACAGGAAACAAGTGTCACGTTGCTGAATCCTGCAGTGTGTCGGCATTCCGGTGTGTTATGAGCGACTCTTGCTGAAAAGAAGACGCGGATGGGCTATAATAATCTTGTTGTTATTTCAGAATAGTATAGGATCATATCATTGCCGGAAACATTACAGATCGACTGATGGGGGAATATCCGTGGAGAAGCTGAAAAGGACCTGGGCAGAGATAAACCTGGACAATCTCAGACACAATTGCGAGCAGCTCAAGGGAATGCTCAAGGACGGAGTGGCCTTGATGGCTGTGATAAAAGCCGATGCATACGGACACGGGGATGTTGAGGTTGCGAATGCGATATCGGATTTTGCCGACTGGTTCGCGGTCTCGAATCTTATGGAGGCAAAGAGACTGCGCAGGGCGAACATCGCAAAGCCGATACTGATCCTGGGATATACTCCCACGGAAAATGCCGTCGATCTTTTTGAGATGGGGATCACTCAGACCGTGCTCGGGGCAGACTATGCGAAAGAACTCAGCGAGGCAGCAGTCAAAGCAGACGTGACGGTCAATGTTCATATAAAGGTCGACACAGGAATGAGCCGGATCGGCTTCTGCGCCGCAGAACTGGACGAATGTGTCTCGGAGATCGAAAGAGCAGTGTATCTCCCGGGGCTCAACGCGACGGGAATATTCACTCACTTCGCAGTGGCGGACGAGGACACTGCAAGTTCAGAAGAGTTCACGAAGCTCCAGCATGACAGGTTCTCAGACGTGATCTGGGAACTGCAGAAGAAAGGGATCGATTTTGAGAGGGTCCACTGCTGCAATTCCGCTGCGATGATATTCATAACCTCGTATCACCACACGATGGTCAGACCGGGTATAGTGCTATACGGGTGCTCTCCCAACGGAAAGCCGCTGGAGGAAGTGGATCTGAGACCGGTCATGACGCTCAAGACGACGGTGTCGCTGGTGAAGGATGTGCATCCGGGAGAGACTGTCGGATACGGAAGGAAGTTCCGCTGCAACAAAGACATGAAAGTGGCGACAGTGGCTATAGGCTACGCCGACGGTTATCCCAGAGTCCTGTCCAACAGAGGCTACGCCTATGTAAATGACACGGTAGTTCCCATCATAGGCAATATCTGCATGGACCAGATGATGCTGGATGTTTCATCGGTGGACGTTCATGAAGGTGATCAGGTGATCCTCTTCGGCGGGGACAGTCCGATCAGCGTGGATAATGTCGCAGCGCTTGCCGGGACTATCAACTACGAGATACTGTGCGGGATATCCAGAAGAGTCGAGAGAGTATATATAAGAGACGGGAAAGAGATATCGGTCGTGGACTATACGACATGAGAGAGGACTGCAACCCCTGGGAGTTTCCCGGTGCTTGCCAAGAAAAAACAAAAATAGTACAATAATCGGGCGGCACGGACAGTTGCCGCCCGTAATATATGGAGAGTTATCGAAGCGGTCATAACGAGGCGGTCTTGAAAACCGTTTGACGGCAACGTCACGTGGGTTCGAATCCCACACTCTCCGCCAGAACCCAGAAAAACGCCCCATCTTAAAATGATGAGGCGTTTGTTTTTTTGAGAATAGGAAGGCTGTAACTGGAATTGCTGAACTGTCTGATCTCCTGTATCGTCCAGCCTCCGGAAAAGCATCAAGTCCGCGATGCAGGCGCGGACTTGATGATATCTTCAGCTGTACTGTCTCTTTATTTTGTTGGTCGAAGTCTTCGGGAAGGGATCCTTTCTGACCTCCACCCGCGTGACGTTCTTGTACATGGGAAGGATGGACAGCTTTTTCTGGATGTCCGCCAGGACTTCGGCCTCGTCATGAGGCTCGCTGAGATAGACCTCCGCGTCGAGAGACGTCTCGTCGCCCTTCTCGTTCTTGTGGCCTTTGACTATTACTTCCTCCACGTACGGGATGTCCTGGATGTATCCTTCTATCTCTTCGGGGTAGATGTTCTTGCCGTTGTTGAGAACTATGATGTTCTTCTTCCTTCCGGTGATCACCAGGCGTTCCTTCTTGTTTACATACCCGTAGTCTCCGGTAGAGAACCATCCGTCCTCCGTGAGGACCTCAGCGGTCTTCTCGGGCTGTTTGTAATAGCCGAGCATGACGGTATCGCCTTTGACGAGGATCTCTCCGATCCCCTCCTCATTGGGTTCGTCGATCCTGATCTGGGTGCAGGGGAGCGCGTATCCCACAGTGTCGTAGGTGAGGGATTTCTCATCGTTGACCGACACCAGCGGGGAACACTCCGTGATACCGTATCCGCCGATGAGGTTGATGCCGATATCGTCGAAGAACTTACCGATCTCGGGACGGATCGGAGCGCCGCCGCAGATGATCTTTACAAGTTCGCCTCCAAATACGCTTCTGAGTGTCTTGAACAGGACCGGCCGCAGGTCCACACCGACCTTGCGCATGGATCTGGACAGGATCACAGCTCCGTTGAAAGTCTTTTCCTTGCCCTGCTGCTTGATGTTCTTTATGATGCTGGAATACATGAACTCAGCGATCGCGGGTACGATGAATATCTGGGTGGGCTTGAATTCCTGCAGATCCTTGACGATCCTCTTCAGAGAACTGTTGATGCAGAGGGTGTTTGCCTCGAATATGCAGCCGAGAATGTCCAGAACGCCTTCGTATGTGTGGTGATAGGGAAGGACCGACAGGCTCCTGCCGAATATCTGGGTGACATAAAGGGCGTTGCTGATGACCGACAGAAGGTTGTGCTCGCTGAGCATGACTCCCTTGGCGATGCCGGTGGTTCCCGAGGTGTATACCATGAGCTTGAGCTCGTTCTCATCCGACTTCAGCGAATCATAATCTTTTCTGCTCAGCCCGGCGCCGTGTCTGATGAGGCCTTTGTACGACTTGATCTTCTTCTCGTCCTTCTCGACGGAGAAGCCGATGAAGCATTTGATGCCCTTGAGGGCTCTCATGTTGTCACGCACCCAGGACTCGTATTTGTCGCTGAAGAACAGCACTGTGGAATCGCTCTCCGTCAGTACATGGATCTTGTCGGCCGTAGGAAGGTCCTTGTCCACAGGAACGAAAACGCCTGCGCTCTTGAGCACCGTAACATAGGCGCAGATCCAGTCAAAACTGTTCTCGCCGACACAGGCAATGTGAGCCTTGCCGTAGCCCATCTCGGTAAGCGCAGCTCCGAGATTCTCGGTGATCTCATTGAACTCGCTGAACGTTACATGTGTTATCTCGCCGGAGCGGCCGTCTCTGAACTGATATGCATCATCGTCGGGATGCGCGCTTACGGTCGTATCCAGCATTTCCCTGATGGAAGATACCGTCATCCTCGGGACATATCTGTATTTCTTTCTCATATCAATCTCCCTTTCGAGATCAGATTGTTATCATTCATCATAAACATCGCTGTCTCCGATGTACTCGACATCGAGAAGCGACTTGCAGTAGACTGCTGTGAGAACGGCAATGCTGAGCGCTGCGAAAGCAACGCTGGAAGTTACGGCTATCGCGACCGCGGTGGCGACTTTATTGTCTTTCTCCTGTTTTTTTGCAAAAATAGAATCTTTCACAGTTATACGCTCCTTTCCGTTTAAACAATTAATTCTCTCATATGGGGAGGGAAAAGGCAAGTTGAGAAGCCGTTAACCAAAGTGATAGCAGGGTCTTTGATGTTCCCAAGAGGACCGGGCGGAAGTATACTTTATTGAGAAAACAAATAAAGGAGGAGAAACATGGATTTCGTGTACGGAAACGGAAAAGCGGCGATGAGGATCGCCGAAACAGAGTACGGAACAGTCAGAGGAACGGAAGGCAACAACCCCAAGTTCACAGTTTTCAAGGGAATACCTTACGCAGCGCCGCCGGTGGGAGATCTTCGCTGGAGATTCCCTCAGCCTCATGAAAAGTGGGAAGGAGTCAGGGACTGCGTGGAGTTTGCAAATGCCTGCTACCAGTTCATGGCGAAACCGGATGATCTGAGAGACGGTGAGGACTGTCTTTATCTCAACGTATACACGCCTGCGAGCAGCGATGAAGAGATGCTGCCTGTCCTTATGTTCATACCCGGCGGAGCATTCATGGGAGGTGCGTCCAACAGACCGCAGTATGACGGAGAAGGGTTCTGCAAAAGAGGCGTCGTCGTGGTCACGATAAACTACAGGACCGGTCCTCTCGGCATGCTCGTGCATCGCGACATGGAGAAGGAGAATCCATACGGAAGCGCAGGGAACATCTACTATCTGGACCAGATCTTCGCGCTGAAGTGGGTAAGAAACAATATAAAGAATTTCGGCGGTGATCCGGACAGGATAACCCTGATGGGACATTCCTCAGGAGCGGTGGCCGCTACGGCGCTCGCCTGCACACCGCTGACCGAAGGTGACCTCGCCGGATGCATCATCGAAAGCGCTCCGGTGACTCATGACATGATGGACCCGAACGACGGACCGGAGACATCTCCTTTCTGGATGCCAAAGGAAGAAGCTTTCAGGAGGGGCGACATGTTCGCGGAAGCTGCAGGATGCAGCACGCTGGACGACCTCAGGAAACTCTCGTGTGAGGAGCTCGGCGCTGTCTACAGGAAGATGCCCGGGTATCTGTGCTTCTTCCGCGGAGTAATAGACGGATATGTGTTCCCGGAAGATCCATGCGATGTCTATATAAGCGGCCGCCATCACGATATCCCTTATCTCGTGGGAGGAGCAGGTGATGAAGGCGCGCTGACCACCACATTCTCTCGCAGCGCAGTGCTGACGAGGGAGAAAGTCCGGGAGTATTCGAAAAAGTTCGGCGACAAGGCCGATGAATTCGTAAAGTTCTGCGAGGGGATCACGGACACCGACATGGCTGCCGCGATGACCGACGCCAACATATACAGGGCGAGGATGTTCGCGGAGACACAGCTGAGCAACCATATGAGGCCGGCATATGTGTACTGCAACATCAGAAGAGCCCCCGGCGATTTCCAGGGCGCGTATCACGGCTTTGAGCACTGGTATGTTTTCCAGACCCTTGACAGAGACTGGAGACAGTATGCGGCGAGCGACTACGAGCTTTCAAACATTATGGCCGAGTACTGGGCGAATTTCGTGAAGAACGGAGATCCAAACGGACCCGGGCTCACTGAATGGACACCATATACCGAAGGCAGCAGGAAGAGCATGATGTTCGACACATCGCCGTGGATGGGCGAGAGAAAGCTGCCGGTGTTCCAGCAGTACAAACTGGATTATTTCCTCGACAAGTACAGAGACGGATTCAGAAAAGCGTGAACTGTGAGGCGATGGCGAGATTGCCATCCTTCTGCCGCGGTTCTATAATTTAGTTGTAAAGAGACTTTCCGGAAAAGAACCGGGAAACAATATGAATATTGATAAAGACAGGAGAAAGAACATGGCAAACGTAGCGCATGCATTCCTGGGACTTACAGGTCAGGAGATCGACTGGCTGGAGATCCCGTGGGAAGGTGAAGCCCCCTCGATCGACCAGGTGCGTCTGGAAGGACCCGCTGTGTCGACAGAGCACATCGCATATCTCAAGGAGAGCAGAGGAGTAGCTCCCGGAGACGTAAAGTCGGTCGAAGTCAAGGACGGAGTTCTCCATATCGAAGTCGTGCCCTCCACCAATAAAGCTGTCTGGACACTGGCAGTAGGCGACAAAAAGATCGGCCAGAGCGAGTTCGAAGTAAAGACACGCACCATGGACGACAAATTCGCCAAGGTAGTGGAAGGACGCCTTATGTACAGACTGTACAGCCCTGAGAACGCAACGACTCCCCGCCCGATGATCCTTTTCCTCCACGGAGGCGGAAACGGCGGATATGAGGACGGCGAAGGAGCAAGAAACAACGAGAAGCAGCTCACGGCAGACTATGGTCCTGTCAACTTCGCAGAGGATTATCCGGATCTGTACGTGCTCGCTCCCATGTGCGTGGAGGAGCGCCGCGACTTCTCCAAAGTCAACATGAACAATAAGTTCGAGAACAGTGATTTCTCCAAGGATCCCAGGTACGGCTGGTCCAGGTATTATCTCGGACTGGTGTGCGATCTGATCAGAAGAATGATCGACGAAGGGAAAGTGGATCCCAAGAGAGTCTATGTCACCGGTATGTCAATGGGCGGAGCCGGTACGGTACGCGCAATGTCGGTAGGATCCGACCTGTTCGCGGCCGCTGTCCCGGTGTGTCCCTCCATGACCCCCGAGACCTTCACGATACTGAAGTCCATCAGACGTCCTATCTGGGTCACGTCGGCGTACATCGACCATACACTGTACCGCCACAAATACCTCGTCGACGCCGTAATGAACATGAGAGACAACGGCAACGATAACGCACATCTGACACTGTTCTCACCTGAAGACCTCGAGAAATATGATGTGTCCATCACGCCGAGCCTCATGCAGGCAGAGAACTACGGAAAACTCTTCCGCCAGAACCACTGGAGCTGGGTGCCTACATACAAGAATGAGTATGGCATCATGTCCTGGCTGCTGAATCAGACCAAAGACGACTGATAAAAGAACATACAGCTGCAAAAGCGCCGGAGCTCACTGCTCCGGCGCTCTTTTCAGGGCGTACCTATTTCGCCCGTAAACATATATTACGGATGCGTATTCCGCAGTATTCGTCATTTCTGGCACGGGACGTATATGCTATACTAGTACTGCCGGAGAGAAGATCCGAAAGATCTTCCGGGACAGATCATGAGAGGAGGGAAATCTCCATGAAGATCAAGTGCGAATACTGCGGAAGCTACTATTCCGATGTCAACACGAACTGCCCGAACTGCGGCGCTCCCAACGTCAACACTCAGAGAACGGGAAAAGGAGTGCCGAGGACCATCGAGGAACTCAAGGCGTTCTGTTCGCGGTACAATGTGCCTGTGGACAAGCTCCGCTTTTTCATCGGCGAGGATTACAGACAGCCCAAGGCGTTCGGCATCTACAGAGATGTCGACGGAGAATATGTAGTTTACAAGAACAAAGCAGACGGCTCCAGATCCGTGAGATACAGGGGAACAGACGAGGAATACGCGGTCAACGAACTGTATCAGAAACTGAAGAGCGAATTCGCCAACAGGAGGAACGCGGAAGCCAGAGCTGCCGCGCAGAGACAGTCCGGAAGATCAAGCTCCGTGATGCCCCGCGGCCGGAGGAACCTTAAGGGATGCAGATCGGCGTTCATCATTCTGGCGATCATGTTTACTGTGTGGGTCATCCTGGGCGTCGTGGGGATCATGGTAAGCAACTTCTCCCATTCGCCTTCCACCGGATACTACAGCTACAACGGAGATACCTACTACAACTATCATGATGACTGGTACTACTATTCTCCCGGATACGGCTGGTATCCCACGGATGTAGACAGTTACTTTGGCAGCAACTACGACGACTATTATCAGTCTTATTCATACAGTTCCGACTATAATGTCTCCGATTTCTATGACAGCGACTATTATGATCCGTACGATTACAGTTCGGACTGGAGCAGCTCGGACTGGGATTCGGATTCCGACTGGAGCAGTTCAGACTGGGACAGCGGTTCGGACTGGGATTCCGGTTCCGACTGGGACAGCGGTTCGGACTGGGACAGCGGCACCGACTGGGACAGCGACTGGTAAGAAGACCGGGAAATGACAAAGACCTGCGTTACCGATGTAGCGCAGGTCTTTTTGACTGATCGTTTTGTCAGGTGTCTTGTTCCGGTTCAAAGAAGGATGCCTTTCCGCTGCTGCCGTAACCGTAGACATCCCGGTATTTCAGGTAGAAGAAAAGCGCAACCAGGAAAGCGAGAGCCTCCGAAACGCAGAAGGTCCACCAGAACCCGTCCAGCCCGAAGAGCTTCGTCATCACGATCACGCTGAGGTTTGCGAACACCACGTTCTCCATCAGGGTGATGATGGTCGCTACTCTGGGGTTCTGCAGACCAGTAAAGAGATCCTGGACCGCGATCACAAGTCCGAAGAACGGGAATGTCGGTGCGGCCGCACCAAGTCCTTTCAGGACCATCGCGACCAGCGCGGGATCCGAATCATCCTTGAGGTAGAGCTTTACAAGAGATCTCTTGCCCAGCAGATAGAGCGTGACGATCACAGCTGCGAGCAGTATCATGAGCTCCGCCAGCTGCCTTGCGATGCGCTTGATCCTCTCCGG